>SFID01000145.1 GCA_004555425.1 Bacteroidales bacterium | reverse complement strand
TTCGGTCACGTAGCCCGCTACGCTCCCTCACGAAAAGCAAAAACCTACGGCACGATAGCCGCAAATACATCGCAAGCTAATTTATAGAACCTACCTTATACAAATTCGGAAGGATAAATCATTCGGCGAAATGTTCCCATCCCGCAGGCGCTCCTACTTGGCGTAACTAACGGATCGCGTTTCGCGGATGACGGTAATCTTCACCTGACCAGGATAGGTCATTTCGTCTTGAATCTGACGGGCGATATCGTTGCTGAGGCCTTCGATCTGCGTGTCGTCCACCTTGTCGGCACCGACGATAACGCGCAGTTCGCGACCTGCCTGGATAGCGTAAGTTTTCGTTACACCGGGATAGGACATGGCAATGCGCTCGAGGTCGTTCAGACGCTTGATGTAGGCTTCCACAATCTCGCGGCGGGCACCTGGGCGTGCGCCACTGATGGCATCGCAAACCTGCACAATGGGCGCGAGGAGCGTGGTCATCTCCATTTCATCGTGGTGTGCGCCGATGGCGTTGCAGATTTCGGGTTTCTCCTTGAATTTCTCGGCCAACTTTGCGCCATAGAGTGCGTGGGGCAGTTCGCTTTCTTCATCGGGCACCTTACCAATGTCGTGGAGCAAGCCAGCGCGCTTTGCCTTCTTGGGGTTCAGGCCGAGTTCGGCAGCCATAACGGAGCAGAGATTGGCTGTTTCGCGAGCGTGTTGCAGAAGGTTCTGTCCGTAGGAGGAGCGATATTTCATTTTGCCTACGATGCGCACGAGTTCGGGGTGCAATCCGTGGATGCCGAGGTCAATGGCGGTGCGCTTACCCGTTTCGATAATTTCCTCTTCCACCTGTTTGCGCACTTTGGCCACGACTTCCTCAATGCGTGCGGGGTGGATGCGTCCGTCGGTAATGAGTTGGTGGAGTGCCAGGCGGCAGATTTCGCGGCGCACGGGGTCGAAGGCGGAGATGACGATGGCTTCGGGCGTATCGTCAACAACGATTTCCACGCCAGTGGCGGCTTCGAGGGCGCGGATGTTGCGGCCTTCGCGTCCGATGATGCGGCCCTTCACTTCGTCGTTGTCGATATGGAAGACGGTGACGCTGTTTTCGATGGCCGTTTCGGTAGCCACGCGCTGGATGCTTTGGATGACTATGCGCTTGGCTTCCTTATTGGCGGTCATTTTGGCATCGTCCATGATTTCGTTGATATATGACTGGGCGTCGGTGCGTGCTTCGTCCTTGAGGGATTCCACGAGGCGCGCCTTGGCTTCTTCAGCAGAGAGGCCGCTGAGTTCTTCGAGTTTTGCGCGCTCTTGTAGTTCGAGTTTTTCGAGTTCGCCCTGTCGTTGGTTGAGCGCCTGCTCGCGATTTTGCAGGCGGCTCTGCGTGCTGTCGAGTTCGGACTTGCGTCGTGCGAGTTCATCGTGGCGCTGGTTGAGGCTGATTTCGCGCTGTTTGAGTTTATTCTCAGCCTGCTGAATGCGCTGGTTGCGTTGGCCTACTTCTTTTTCGAGTTCGGCCTTTTTGTTGAGAAACTTTTCTTTTACTTCCAGGAGTTTTTTCTCCTTGATAACCTCCGACTCGCGGTTGGCTTCGTCGAGGATGCGGTTGTACGTTTTCTTCAGGACATATCTGAAAAGGGTGTATCCGCCCACTGCACCGACCACGAGGCCGGCCAGAATGCTGATCAATGATTCCATAATATATTAAAGGTGTAAATTAGTTGGGTGCATTATGTTGAGGCTCACACGCTCGGTCTGTCGGCAATGCGCGGCACCGGCGTGGAGGGATGAAAGCCTCGTGCTGCATTATTTCTCTTGAGGTTGCAGCACGGCTTCGATTTCGGTGGCTAGCGTTTGGAAAGATTCCACGAAGGGTGCGGTGGAGCTATCTTTTTCCAACTGCAATACGCGCACGGCAAAATCCAGCAGGGTCATGGACATGTATTTCTCGTTGCCTTGATAGGGATAGCGGGTTTCATAGCCTTGCAGGGTTTCGTTGATACGCTTGGCTGCGGCGCGGAAGGCTTCTTCCTGGCTTCGCAGAATATTGATGGGATAAATCTGCTTGCCTATCATGAGTTGGATAACCAGTCGCTCGTCTTGGTTGTTCATAGGTTTCGGTATTGAGAGGTAAGGACGCTACACGTTGAGGAGGGCAATACACTTGTCCACCTCGCGGATGAGTCTTGACAGGCGGTTTTTGGCACTTTGCAGGTCTTCGCCGTTCACTGTCATCATGCGTGCCAGTTTCAGGTTGTTGTAGTCCATATTGATCTGTTGGTTTTGTGCAAGTGCTTCGTCAAGGGCCTGCTGTTTTTCAACCAACTCCTGCTGCAGGCGCTGGTTGTCTTGGGCAAGCTTCTGGTAACTCAGGATGAGTTGTCTGACTCTTGTCTCAAAGAGATGGAGTGCTTGTTCTTCCTGTGCAGTCATATCTTACAGGTTTTGTAGTATAAATGGACTCGTCTGGGGTATGCCTCTTGATGAAATTACGCGAACGGCCTATGGGTTGGGTTTATTTTTTCACTGCGTCGGCATCAACATCCTTAGGTTTGGGCTCGCGCTTGGCCAGGATGATAATATTGTACACGTATTCCGCAATCCACGCATCGCTATAACCCAAGCGTGACTGATACTGGCGCACGGCCATACAGGCTTTGTGCACATCGTCCTTTTTCCACGTGTCTTTGTGGAGGATATCGTTCACGGTCTTTTCGGTCATGGTGCGGAGGGCGTTCTTGAGGAAGCCAGGCACACGGAATTTCCATTTCATCAGGTTGCCCATGAGCATCATGGTGTCCTGACTGAAGCCTTGGAATACGACAAAGTAACTACGCACATCGTTCACCGTGCGACAGTTGCGCTTGATACTCTTGTCTATCTCCTTGAAAAATTCGTCAGAGATTCCGTAGATTTCGCTCAGCATCTTCTTGCAACGGTTCTTTTCGCCCAGGCCGAGTTTGTTGTTTTGCGTCGGCACGTGGAGGGTCTGTTTGAAGATGCGCAAGTCGGGCAGTGCGGCCAAATTGCTAATGCCCAACTGGGAGGCCATAACTGCCTGATAATATACGCGAATGAGGGTCATGAAGTCTTCCATTCCTCCTACGCGCCAGCCTTTTTCGCTGTCGGTTTCTTTCTTCTTGAATAGGTTAAATATTCCCATATTTATGGTTGTTTTCTATAATATCTCTGCAAAGGTAGGAATTTTTCGCGAATA
Organism: Bacteroidales bacterium; assembly: GCA_004555425.1. Lineage (GTDB taxonomy): Bacteria > Bacteroidota > Bacteroidia > Bacteroidales > Bacteroidaceae > Alloprevotella. Next base: position 729 of record SFID01000145.1, on the reverse strand, counting down.
ACGGGACTGTTTATAGGTTTTATTTATCTACGCTCTGCTTTGGGTTTCATTATGAGGGAGTAGTTATCGTTATTCAATCGGCTTGGGCACCACCATCCCCTCAGAAACTTTTCGCAATAAGCGCTAGGGGTTTGTCCTATTTTGTTTCCAGTCGACACACTATTTCTCTGGTGAGCCACCCTGCCAACCTTGGATTTTTTCGGGCAAAAATGACCTGCTCAGCTACGCTCCCTCACAAAAAGCAAAAACATACGGCACGATAATCGTGAATCCATCGCAAACTAATTTATAGAACCTACCTAAATCGTAACTACTCAGGTTGCTCCAGATTGCGAGGCAACGTGTGGCACTGCGGTGTGCGTTGTTTTTTTAAACACGAATCATACGAATCTCACTAATCGCGCGGGGTAGAACCTCCAAGTGGGCGTGTTAAAGAAACACGAATCGAATTGTTTCCTAGTTGGAGTTTAACCCCTGCGCAATTAGTAAGATTCGTAAGATTCGTGTTAAAATAAATACCGCAAGCCGAAGGTCCACACTTTGTCACGCAATCTAGAACGACTTGAGTAGTTACCCGAAATGGTAACTACTCAGGTCAAAGTGATGAGGAGTTGTGACAAAAATCCCGTAGCTACTGACAAAACAAAAACCTAAAAAACCCCTTGCACTTGATGCAAAATGTCTCTGGCGAGACATTGATGCTATGGCTGTCAGTAAATCCCTGAGCAA
>SFID01000039.1 GCA_004555425.1 Bacteroidales bacterium | reverse complement strand
CTGAGAGGCTAACTGAAGGAATAATTCGATTCGTGCTTCACACGAATCTATTCGAATTACACGAATGCAGGTGAGAGCAGCCCACCCTGCCAAAATTAGAATCATTCGTGGTGGAAAAAAGAAAACACACTCTTCAGCATTCGTAAAATTCGAAATATTCGTGTTTAAAAAAACTCTGCGATTCATGCGCGCCCTATTATTTAGATTTCCATTGGGGTTCGCCCCAACCGATACTAACCCCTAACCCCTAACTCCTAACTATCATGATGAACGAATGGTTTGAATGCAAAGTCAAGTACGAACGTACGATGGACGATGGCAAAGTCAAGAAAGTCAACGAGCCCTACCTGGTGGACGCGCTCAGTTTCACCGAAGCCGAGGAGCGCATCATCGAAGAGCGCAAGCACTATATGAGCGGCGAGTTTCAGGTGAGCGACATCAAGCGCGCCCGCTACGCCGAACTCTTCGAAACGGACGATGAGAGTGCCGACCGCTGGTTCAAGGTGAAACTCACCTTCATCACCCTCGACGAGAAGACGGGTGCAGAGAAGAAGACCTCGCAAAATGTCCTCGTGCAGGCAGCCGACCTCCGCGATGCCGTCAAGCGCCTGGACGAAGGTATGAAGTCCTCCATGATGGACTACGTCATCTCCTCCGTGGCCGAATCTCCCCTGCTGGATGTTTACCATTACACACCGAAACAGGACGCCTAAATTAGGCACATAGACTAATGATCTTGTTTTTTTAACACGAATATTTCGAATTTTCCTAATCCAATGAGGGTGGCTAGATGTCAGAAACTAATTCGATTCGTATTTTTCAAACACGAATCTTGCGAATTGTCCTAATGCAATAAAGGAGACAACCTGAATTGGCATTCCCTCTCACACGGCAAACATGTTATTATATAAATAAGAGAGTTATGAAATAGTTGGTGCTGCGATGCAAGTTCACAATATGCTAGGCGCTGGCTTTCTTGAGGCTGTTTATCAAGAAGCATTAGAAATAGAATTGTCCAAGAGGAGAATCCCTTTTGAAGCGCAAAAAGAATTGTGTATTGAATATGATGGCATCATTCTCAAGCAGAAATATAAGTCAGACATTGTGTGCTATGACAAGATTATACTAGAGATTAAAGCTGTCTCTAAACTCCAAGATGTACACAAGAGCCAACTTTATAATTATTTGCGTGCTACGGGTTATAAATTAGGCATACTGATTAATTTCGGCTGTGCGTATAAACTGGAATACGAGCGTATTATCTTGTAGTCAGTACTAATAATGTCGTGCGGATTCAGCAATCACGAAAGTGCAAGGCATTCGAATAATTCGTGTTGGATAAAATAAGCACACTCTGCTTGTATTCGATTCATTCGAAAACTTCGTGTTAAAAAAGAGAATCGTGCAGATTCAGCAATCATGAAAGTGCAAGGCATTCGAATAATTCGTGTTGGATAAAATAAGCACACTCTGCTTGCATTCGATTCATTCGAAAGATTCGTGTTAAAAAAGAAAATCATGAGAATACAGCAAAACCTAAAGCGCATCCAAGAAGCCCTACCCGAAGGCATCACGTTGGTGGCCGTTTCCAAATACCATCCATCTGCTGCCATCCGCGAAGCATACGCCACCGGGCAGCGCGTGTTTGGCGAGAGCCGTGTGCAGGAACTCATGCAGAAGCGCGAAGAACTGGCCGACCTCACCGACATTGAGTGGCACTTCATAGGCCACTTACAGCGCAACAAGGTGAAATACATCGCCCCATTTGTTTCGCTCATCCACTCTGTGGACAGCATCGAACTCTTGCGCGAGATTGACAGACAGGGAGCCCGTTGCGGCCGCGTCATCCCCTGCCTGCTCGAACTCCACGTGGCAGCCGAAACCACCAAGGCGGGACTTACTCCCGAGGAATGCCTCTCCCTGCTTGAAGCGGGCGAGTGGCGCAACCTCACCCACGTGCAACTGTGCGGCATGATGACGATGGCCACCTTCACCAACGACAGCGAGCAAATACGGCGCGAGTTCCACACCGCCTACACCTGCTTCCAGACAGCGCGCCACCGCTACTTCGCCGACGACCCCCAGTTCGCCATCCGCTCCTGGGGCATGAGCGACGACCACCTCTTGGCCATCCAAGAGGGCAGCACCCACGTGCGCATAGGCACCGATATTTTTGGCGAGCGCGAATACTAGCAAAATACCAGAAAAAATCATCGCCTCGTAATATAATACATCCGCAACCCTCGGGTGTGCAAAACTCGTCTTTTAACATTTCACAAACTGTTGCGATATGTTAAATGGATTTGCTTTTCGGCGCGAAATGTATTATCTTTGTACTAGCGAAGAGGAGAGAGCCCATAGACAAAGGGTTTTCTCCTCTTTTTTCATGCGAAAATGCCCCAAAAAAACCATTGTTTTACAAAGCATATAGAAAAATTTATATGCCGAAGCGGATTTTCTAATGGCTTTTGCGGAATTTTTTCGGGCCAAGTTGGTGCGCGAATTGGCGATATAGAATTCCGAAAAGTTAAAAGATATTTATTTTCAACCCTGCATTTTTTGCAATTTTACGTCACTACTCAAGTGGTTTATTGCTGGCTAGGGGCGCACAGACGGCATCATTCCACCCACAATTAGCTCCCAACCAAACTGGTTTTTTTCGGGCAAAAAACCAACCTGAGTAGTTATCAAAAAAAAAGAGTTTCGGACCGCAAAGTCTGAAACTCTTTTTTTGAATCTTTGGGTGGGCAAAGATGGATTCGAACCACCGAAGGCGTAAGCCAGCAGATTTACAGTCTGCCCCATTTGGCCACTCTGGTATTTGCCCGTTTGCAATCGCAATCACGCCCTTTGGAGCTGAATTGCGTTGCAAAGATATGGTTTATTTCTGAAACTGCCAAGCGTAATCTATCATTTTTATCGCAGTGAGGGCAAATTCCTTTCCTTTATCGCCTACGCTGCCGCCTGTGCGGGCCTCTGCCTGCTCCATAGTGTTGACGGTGAGCAGGCCGTTGATGATGGGGATTTGTCCTTGGGCGTTGAGGGTGGTGAGTCCTTGTGTGGTGCCTTGGCAGATGTAGTCGAAGTGGGGCGTGTCGCCGCGAACCACGCAACCGATGGCGATGATGGCATCCACGTAGCCGCTCTTGGCCATGAGGGAGGCGCCATAGACGAGTTCAAAACTGCCGGGCACGCGGCGCACAGTGATGCTCGTGGGGCTCACGCCGTTAGCGATGAGCGTATTGACGGCACTTTCGAGCAGGCGGTCGGTGATTTGATTGTTCCATTCGCTCACAACGATGCCCACGCGCATATTGGTGGCATCGGGAATGGCTGAAATGTCTTCGCAGAAATTGAATTGATGAGAGGACACGGGGTAGGGGAATTATGGTTTAGTATGTGTGTGAATGGTCAGGCTTAGGATTCCTCCCTTTCCTGTGGATGGGGATGTGTGTTGGATGAAGAAGGGAGAATGGCCTATGGAAAAGAGCAAGTGAATAATGGGAATAGCCCGTGCGGGCCGTATTATTCACTTGCTCATTGTTGGGGAATTTCTGATGTAAAAAGCAGGTTGGTTGCCTATATTACGTTATTTGCTGACGCGCTCAATATACTTGTCGATGGCAGAAACGTAGCCGCCCTGCATTTGTTGAGGCGCTACGAGGGCAGACTGGGGATAGTCCTTCTTAATCTGCTCGTAGATTTTGAGAGCTTCGTCGTTTTTCTTCTGGCTTTCAAGCAGGAGGCCTGCTTCGATGAGGTACTGAGGGCTAGTGGCGGCATTGTCGGCTTCGCTGGCGGCCTTCTTGAACGTATCTACGGCTTTGTCCAGCTGGCCATCGGCTGCGTAGCAGTTGGCGAGGGCAGCGATGTACTGGGGCGAAACTCCCTTGTCGCCCTGCGGCGTGAAGTCTTCCAACATCTTGATGGCTTCTTTGTAGTTGCCGAGCTTGTAGTAGCAGATACCTGCCTGAGCCTTGGCAATATTGGCAGCGCTGGTCATACCCATGCCTGCGATTTTGAGGAGACCGGGAGTTTTGCCGTCGCCCTTGAGAGCCTTGTTGTAGATGTCGGCTTTGGCCTTCTCAAAGTTGGCCGTATTCTTCTTAATAGAGTCGTTGAGGCCAGCAGGAGCGGTGTCGCCCTTCTGCTCGAGTTCAGCTTCGGCGCGGGAAATCTCGTTGAGGATTTGGTCGAGTTGTGCGAGTGCTTGGCCATTGACCAGCTGTTCGGCCTCAGTGAGTTGGGTCTGTGCTTTCTCTTCTTTGGGGTCGAGGTAGAAATACTTGAATGCAAGGAAGAGGCCGGCAATGACTACTACGGTGCTGAGGATGACAGTGACCTTGCGGTTAAGTTTGAGATTACCGAGGTTCAGCGCACCCTTCTCCTGGGGAGCATCGTTGGCCACATTTTCGGTGGCTTTCTTGTTAGACTTTGTCATGGTTTATTGTTGTTTTCGTTTTATGATTTCGTATTCTATGCCTATGCGCAAGGCAGTTAGCACGCTATTAAGCAGCGCAAAAGTACGATTTTTCCTTGACCTTGAAAAGGTTTGGCCTTTTTTTTTGGGAGCGAGAGCGTTTTTTGGGGGTTGAAACAGCCCTAGTTGGTGGAAATATCGTAATTTTGAGCGGCAATTTAGGCTGGAGTATTGTGCCTTTGTCGCTTAGGCGTTGGCTTGAAAGTATTCCCCTTCTCTCTTCATTCCACTTCAAATTATCTATTCCCCCTTGCATCTCTCCCATCTTTCGATATTAGATTTCAAGAATATTGCGCAGGCCGATTTGGAACTGTCGCCCAATGTGAATTGCTTTGTTGGCAAGAACGGTATGGGCAAGACCAATCTGCTTGACGCAATTCATTATTTGTCGTTTGGTAAGAGCAGTTTCACCACGCCCGACAGCGTTCACCTGCGCCACGAAGCCCCCTTCTTCCTCTTGCAAGGCCAGTACAGGGCAGAGGATGGCGAGGAAGTCCGTGTGGCGTGCGGATACAAGCCTGGTGGGCGCAAGCAGCTGAAATGGAACGACAAGGACTGCCGCCGCATTGCCGACCACGTGGGACGCATCCCCTTGGTGATGATTGCCCCCAGCGACTCGCTGCTCGTCAGTGGCGGGAGCGAGGAGCGCAGACGGTTTATGGACCAAGTGATTTCGCAGTACGACCTGCCCTATCTGGAATCGTTGATGCGCTACAACCAGTCGCTCAAACAGCGAAACGCTTTGCTGCGCGCCGAGCAGGAACCCGATGCTGGGGTGATGGAAGTGCTCGAAGAAATGATGGCTGCTGCCGCTACATATATATATAGGTGTAGGCAGGCATTTGTGGAAGAGTTTCGCCCTGTGTTTCAATTCCTCTATCAGCGATTGAGCGACCAGGCGCACGAAGCCGTTGACCTGGTGTACGTGTCGCATGGCGACCGTGGCAGTTTTGCCAATCTGTATGCCCAGGGCAGGGCGAAGGAGCGCATTGTGGGCTACTCGCTCTATGGCACCCACCGCGATGACTTGGACCTGCGATTCGGCGGCTTCCCCGTCAGGCAGGAATGCTCGCAGGGACAGACCAAGACCTACTTTATCGCCATGAAACTGGCTCAGTACGTTTTTCTCAAGACAAAGGGCGAAAAGCGCGTGCCGATACTCCTGCTCGATGATATATTCGACAAACTCGATGCTGGGCGCGTGGCGCGAATCGTTGACTATGTTTCGGGCAACGATTTCGGCCAGATATTCATCACAGATACCAACCGCGAGCACCTGGACGATATCCTCGCAGCCACCGAGCGCGACTATCGCCTCTTTGAAGTGAAGGACGGCGTGGTCAATCCTACATTGTAATTATGGAAAGGCGTAAATCCGAAGCAATCGGCGATGTGCTCCAGCGTTTCCTGCGACAGGAGGGCCTCGAAACCCCTTTGGCACAATACCGCCTCATTCAGGCTTGGCCGCAGGTGACGGGCAAGGCTGTGGCAAATGCAACGGCCGAACTTTATATCAAGAACCAAACCCTCTATGCACGGCTGACATCGGCCGTATTGCGTAGCGAACTCATGATGCAACGCCAGGCCCTTGCCTATGCGCTTAATCAGGCTGTTCAGAAACAGGTCATCACGGACGTTGTGCTGATGTAATATTTCAAAACCTCCAATCAATGCTCACACATTCTTTGAAAACAATTCTGGCTGCCACCTTGTTGGCAGGAAGCATAGGCAGCGTTACGCTGCAAGCGCAAACCAACTACGAACCGACGAAGGAAAACCTGCAGGCGCGCAAGGAATTCTCGGACAGCCGCTTTGGCATCTTCCTGCACTGGGGCATCTACAGCACCTTTGCGCAGGGCGAATGGTATATGCAGAATGTACCATTGAATCGAGACGAATATGCCAAGGCTGCTGATGCCTTCTATCCCCACCGCTTTGATGCAGAGAAATGGGTAAGTTCCATCAAGGCAGCTGGCGCGAAATACATCTGCTTCACCACGCGCCACCACGATGGCTTCTCCTTGTGGGACACTCGCCAGTCGGATTATAACATTATGCACACACCCTATGGCAAGGATGTGGTGCGCCAACTCGCAGATGCCTGCCACCGACAGGGCATCAAGCTCCACCTCTACTATTCCCACATAGACTGGACGCGCGACGACTATCCCACAGGACGCACAGGACACGGCACAGGCAAGGACCCCAAAAAGGAGAACTGGACCAGCTATTACCAGTTCATGAATGCGCAGTTGACCGAACTCCTGACAAACTACGGCGAGATAGGTGCCATCTGGTTCGACGGCCATTGGGACCACGACAAGGACAGTGTGCCTTTCGATTGGCAACTGCCCGAGCAGTACGAACTGATTCACCGACTTCAGCCTGCTTGCCTCGTGGGCAACAACCACCATATCACTCCCTATCCTGGCGAAGACATTCAGATATTCGAACGCGATGTGCCGGGAGAAAACAAGGCGGGATTGTCGGGGCAGGCCATCGGTCGCCTGCCGCTTGAAACCTGTCAGACTATGAATGGTATGTGGGGCTATAAGGTGGCCGACCAAAACTACAATTCAACCACCGAACTCATCCGCCTGCTCGTACGCACCGCGGCCAAGGGCGCAAACCTCCTGCTCAACGTAGGCCCGCAGCCCAATGGCGAATTGCCCGCAACGGCCCTCGCACGTATGAAGGAGATGGGCGAATGGCTGGAGCAAAACGGCCAGGCGATATATCGCACAGAGGCAGGCGGCATACAGATGGGCGACAGCCTTGTGTCCACGCGCCGCGGACAGGTGCTCTATCTGCACGTGCTTGACCCCAACCTGACGGAAATAGACGTGAATGTGCCTGCGCGCATTCGCGAGATAACCAATCTGGCTACGGGCGAGAAAATGCAGTATATGTTCCGCCGCAATCGGCTGACCATGCCCGTTTCCGTGCCCGAGGATTGCCCCGACTATATTATTAAGGTAGAACTCTAAGACGGAGAATGTTGGTTTCGGCAAATCGTCGAAGCCAACATTCTCATTTCTTGTCTGCAACTCCCAATCCGCATTAAATCCCTTACCCTTATTTTGCAAATTATCATCAAAGAATATGTCTGGATTCCTTCGCGTTGCTGCCATCGTGCCTTCCGTGCGTGTGGCAGACTTTGGCTATAATGCCGAACAGATTATTGCCCTTATGACCCGTGCAGATGGTGCAGGGGTGGAAGTGGCTTGTTTCCCCGAATTGTGCCTGACTGCCTACACCTGTCAGGACCTTTTTGCCCATGAGCTACTCATTGACCAGGCCGAAACCGCCCTGCTCCGCGTGATGGAGTTCAGCCGTAGCCTGCCCCGCTTGATAACCATCGTAGGCCTGCCCATCCTCTACGGCGACCGGTTGTATAATTGTGCAGCCGTTGTGCACCAGGGGCGGCTCTGTGGCATTGTGCCCAAGACGTATTTGCCCAATTACAAGGAATTCTACGAGCAGCGTTGGTTTGCTTCGGCCGATACCTTGCCTGCCGATGCCGAAGTGCTCATTTGCGGCCAGTCTGTCCCCATCAGTCCGCAGTTACTCTTCCATACAGAATATTGCACCTTCGCCATAGAGATTTGCGAAGACCTTTGGGCTCCCATTCCGCCCAGCTCGTACCACGCGCTGGCAGGTGCTGAAGTCATCTTCAATCTCAGCGCAAGCAACGAACTCATCGGCAAGGCCACCTATCTGCACAGCCTCATTGCAGGACAGAGTGCGCGCAGCCTTTGCGCCTACGTATATAGTTCCTGTGGCTACGGCGAAAGCACGCAGGACCTCGTTTTTGGCGGGCACGCGCTCGTTGCCGAGAGCGGCCGCTTCCTGGCGAAAGGCCAGCGGTTCTCCATGCAACCGCAAATCATCACGGCCGACATCGACCTGAACGCCATCCGCCTGGACCGCCGCGTCAATACGACCTATGCCCATAGCAGTGCCCACAATCACGTGGCCGACCATTATCGCACCATCGACATAGACATGACAGAGATGCAGACAGGGCAGTCCTCTCTTCAGCGCATCGTTGACCCGTTGCCGTTTGTGCCCGCCGGCAATGCCCTTGATGAACGTTGCGAGGAAATCATCTGCATGCAGAGCGAGGCCTTGGCCAAGCGCATTGAGCACACCCACGCCAAGACTGTGGTGCTCGGTATCAGCGGCGGCCTCGACTCCACGCTGGCCCTGCTTGTCTGTGTCCACGCCTTCGACAGGCTGCAGATGGACCGCCGGGGTATTATCGGCATCACCATGCCCGGCTTTGGCACGACCGACCGCACCTACACCAATGCCCTCGACCTGATGAAGGGCCTCGGCATTACGATTCGCGAAATCAGCATCCGCGAAGCCTGCGAGCTACATTTCCGCGACATTGGCCACGATGGCAAGACGCACGACGTGACCTACGAGAATGTACAAGCCCGCGAGCGCACTCAAATCCTGATGGACGCAGCCAACCAAATGGGCGGCTTCGTGGTCGGCACGGGCGACCTCAGCGAATTGGCTCTGGGCTGGGCCACCTATGCAGGCGACCATATCAGTATGTACGGCCTCAATGCTTCCATCCCCAAGACGTTGGTGCGCCACCTCGTCAGCTGGATGGCCCGCACCATTGCCGATGACTATAGCGCCAAGACCCTGCTCGACATTGTCGCCACCCCCATTAGCCCCGAGCTTATCCCTGCCGATGAAGACGGCAATATCACGCAGAAGACCGAAGACCTGGTGGGCCCCTACGAGTTGCACGACTTCTTCCTCTACCATACTCTCCGCTACGGCCGTCGCCCAGCCACCATCTACGCCTTGGCGCGTATGGCCTTCGATGGCCACGACGACCGCGTGCCCGTTTACGAAGAAGATGTCATCAAGCATTGGCTCCAAGTGTTCTTCCGCCGCTTCTTTGCCCAGCAGTTCAAGCGCAGTTGCCTGCCCGATGGTCCCAAGGTGGGCAGTTGCTCGCTCAGTCCCCGCGGCGACTGGCGTATGCCCAGCGATGCTTGTTCGACAGCCTGGTTGGACGAATGTGCTAAACTCTAAGAACCATACCTTATATTATATATATATGAAGAGCCCCCTCCTTCTCCTCCTGTGCTTGCTGGCCCTAGTCGGCAGCGCGCAGAATTACCAATCTTCGCCCGATGTGGTGACAGCCTGTCGTGGCTATTACGAAGTCAACAGTGCGCCCAATCCCAATGCTGACTTCAATACGAGCCAACTGACCTCCTGGCCCAACTCGGGCTCGGGCCATTGCGTGCAATACATCCATTTCCCCATGGGACGGGCCAAGGCCACACTGACAGCCTGCACGGGCAGTGCCATATATAGTGGCAAACTGAACCTGCGCATCTCGCAGCCCGACGGCACGCTTATCCACGAAGGCTCTATCACCCTCAAGAAAAGCAGCACGCTTGGCGAGGTCACGGCTTTCGAAGGCGTCAACTTTCCCGTAGCGGGCTATTACCGCTTTGATTTGTCGCTCGCCAGCGGCAGGTTTGGCGGCATGACGGATTGGAAATTCTACAAGGAAAGCCCCCTGGCCGCCTATCTGGCCACCAATCTCTCCTCGCCCTCCACGCACATGTGGCACAGCTCCAGCAGCGGCACCATCTCGGGCTGCGACTGGCTCTATCACGAGGTGATGATTCCCGCAGGCTACGACCATGTGGGCACCTACGCCATGGCCATCGGCCAAGACCGCCTCTACATGGGCATTCAGGTCAATAGCGGCCGCCGCGACGTCATCTTCTCCGTTTGGGACAACGGCGATACCGACACCGACCCCAACCTGCCCGACTACAAGCGTTCGGCCACGCTCGCCAGCGGCGAGGGCGTCACCATCGAGCGTTTTGGCAATGAAGGAACAGGCACCAAGGCCTTCAAGAAAGGAACGTATTGGACACCCGGCCAGTACGTACAGTTCTTGGTGAATGCTACGCCATACGACCAGACCGTCACCAATGAAAACGGTGTGGACGTGCTCTACCACAGCATGCTCATCAGCGCGTGGTATCGCAATGCCGGAGAAACCGAGTGGCAATATCTGGCCACACACAAGTGTGCCGGCTCCAATAAGATGCTGACCACGCAGGGCCTTTACTCCTTCCTCGAAAATTACATCAGTTCCAACGGCCAAGCAGTGCGCAAGGCCTATTTCCGCAACTGCTACGCCCACTCCGCTTCCTCCAAGCAATGGTATTTCCTCGGCAACGCCCAGTTCTCCCACACCGATGGCGGCACCTCGGCTGGTGCGCGCAACGACTTCGGAGCCGACAAGGGCGCAAGCGTTGACGAAGGTTTCTTCATGCAGTCGGGCGGCTACGGCGAAACCTTCCAGGGCGACCTCCGCTGGACACGCACGGACCACACGTTGGTTGAGCAGATAGACTTCGCCCCCCTCCAGGCTCGCGTGGACCACGCCGTGAGAGAATACACGGGCATCTATTACAGCGCATCCATTGACGGCCACCCGCTGATTTCCACCAAGAATTGGGAGGTCGTTTCGTGGAGCGACCAGGAAACCACTGGTGAAGGCACCAACGGACGCGCGGCCCAGGCCTTCGACGACAACGAAAACACGTATTGGCACTCGCAGTGGCAGGGAGGCAGTCCCGCCTTCCCCCATCACCTCGTTGTGAAAGCCCCCGAGGATTACGACGTCAATGCCCTTGAACTCTACACCGCGCGCTATACTTACTCGAATACGTCCTACAATCCCCGTTCCGTTACGGTGGAGGTCAGTCCTGATGGCAACTCTTGGACAACGGCCGCTAGCCAAGTGGCACTAGCCAATGTCGAGCGTCCCTCGTGTGTCTTGCCCGCCAAGGCTTCGGGCCGCTATTTCCGCTTCACCTTCAACAGCGGCTATGGCGATTTCCTCTTCATCAACGAACTCCGACTGTATGGCGAGAAGGTGGCCGTAGTGCCTCCGCCCGTTGTGGCTGAGGACGACTGGGCACATGTGGAAAGCCTCAGCGACCTGAGCAACGACCAGGCTTACTTCCTCCGCAATGTGGCAGGTTGGGGCAAGCCTTTCTTCAGTAGCCAAAGCAGTTCCTATTACCTCTGGCTGGGCGGTGTCACAACGGCCACGAGTCTCCAGAACGCCAACTACGCACAGCCCGTTGACAGCACTTATGCCGAGGCCACGTGGTATATCCTCGAATCGGCTGGTCAGTACTTCCTCTGCAATGCAGGGGCGAAGAAGTTTGTCAACCCTGGTCGCCCTTGCACATTCACAACCACGGCCACGCCTATCCAAATCACACCTGCCACAGCCGACAATGGCCGCGCGGTCTTCCTCTTCTCCAAGGCCTCGGCCACAGGCTCCTCCATTTATATGAATGCCCAGCCCACGCAGAGTTTCCCCGTCGGGCTAGGCACGGCCGATGCACCTGCTAGCCAGTGGGAGATACTGGTCAATCCCGATGCCATCGTCAATGCGCAGTATTTCTGGGATAGGATTGAGGTGCTGACGGGCCTCACCGACCTCCCTTCATCCAACTCCGAGGAGCAGCCTGCCTGCTACGACCTCAGCGGCCGCCGACTCCGTTCGCTTCCTGCGCGTGGCGTCGTTATTATCGGTGGCAAGAAAATAATACGTTGAACGTTTCTAAAACCAAACATTTACAATGATACAATCTATGACTGGTTTCGGCAAGGCCGAGGCCTGTATTCCCGGAAAGAAAATCCACGTAGAAATCAAGTCGCTCAACTCCAAGAGCCTCGACCTCTCCACCCGCATTGCGCCCCTCTTTCGCGACAAGGAGATGGAGATTCGCCAGTACATTGCCAAGGAACTGGAGCGCGGCAAGATAGATTTCAGCCTCTGGGTGGAGCGCGACATGACCGCTGCTTCTACTCCCATCAATGCCGAAGCCGTGGCCGCCTATTCAGCCCAAATCAGAGCCATCAGCCAAGCCCAAGGCATTCCTCTCGATGGTGAAGGGCTGTGGAGCATCCTCGTTCGTCTGCCCGACACGCTGAGTGCCAGCGCAGTCGAAGAAGTGAGCGAAGAAGACTGGCAGACGGTTCGCCAAGCCGTCTGTGAGGCCGTTGCCCACCTCATTGACTTCCGCCGTCAGGAGGGTGAGGCCCTTTCCCAAAAGTTTGCCAAGAACCTGGACCGCATCGAAGAACTTATGCACGCCATTGAGCCCTTCGAACAAGGACGCGTAGAGCGCATTCGCCAACGCCTGACCGACCGACTGGCCGAACTCAAGGGCGTGGACTACGACAAAGGGCGATTGGAACAGGAACTCATCTTCTACATTGAGAAACTTGATATCAACGAAGAGAAACAGCGACTGGCCAACCACCTCAACTATTTCCGCCAGACGATGATGGAAGGTAAGGGACAGGGCAAGAAACTCGGCTTCATTGCTCAGGAAATGGGCCGCGAGATAAACACGACAGGCTCCAAGAGCAACCAAGCTGAAATGCAGAATATTGTGGTTATGATGAAGGACGAACTCGAGCAAATCAAGGAGCAGGTACTCAACGTGATGTAAGCAATTTCTGGCTACTGATGATAGGCACAGCAGTCCGTTCTCCCTTCACCGCGCAAAGCCTTTCATCAATCCCAAGCCCCTGTTTCTCGTTTTTCTTCCATACATTGTCCACGTTCACCGAGCGGATCGGCAATGTACCTCACCAAACCGAAACAAATCCCAGCAATGCAATGGATGTCCCCATTGCAACGTCGCACAAAAACCAGGGAGTGCCGCTCCCATTGACCTATCTCTTATGACTGGAAAACTCATCATCTTTTCCGCCCCCTCTGGTTCGGGCAAGAGCACCATCATCAATTATCTGATGGAGCAGGGGCTCAATCTCCATTTCTCCATCTCCGCCACCAGCCGCCCCCCGCGTGGGACAGAGCAAAATGGTGTGGAATATTTCTTCCTCAGTCCCGAGGAATTTCGTCAGCGCATCGCTGCGGGCGAGTTTCTGGAATACGTCGAAGTTTATGAAGGCCGCTTCTATGGCACACTGAAATCGCAAGTGGACAGCCAACTGGCCCAGGGACAGAACGTGGTGTGCGACATCGACGTGCTGGGCGCCGAGCGCATCAAGGCAGTGTATGGCCCACAGGCCCTGAGCCTTTTCATCCAACCGCCATCAATTGACGCCCTGCGCGAGCGGTTGGAAGGACGTGGCACCGATTCGCCCGAAGTAATCAATGACCGCCTCGCCCGCGCCACCTACGAACTCTCCTTTGCGCCCAAGTTTGACGCTGTAGTCATCAACGACGATTTGGCTACCGCCCAGGCCGATGCACTGCGTGTGGTCAGCCAATTCCTGCAAGCCTAATGCCTATGCGTACAGCCATCTTCGGTGGTTCGTTCAACCCCATCCATCGCGGGCACATTGCCCTGGCCGACTTTGTGGTACAAGGCGGATGGACGGACGAAGTGTGGTTGCTCGTCTCGCCCCGGAATCCGTTGAAAGCCGCTGCGGGCCTGTTGCCCGAACAATTACGTCTGGCCCTGGCGCAGCAGGCCACGGAAAACTACGACCGCATCAAGGTGAGCGATTTCGAGTTTCACCTGCCGCGTCCCTCCTTCACCTACAAGACCCTTGCCGCGCTGCGCGAAAGCCATCCCGACCGCTCCTTCCAGATTCTGATAGGCGCAGACAACTGGCAGTGCTTCAACCGTTGGGCCCGCCACGAGGAATTGCTGCGCGACTACGAACTGCTCGTTTATCCCCGACAAGGTTACGACATTCAGACGGCCAGTTTGCCGCCCAATGTTCGCTTCGTGCCTGCCCCATTGTTCCCTTTTAGTTCCACCCAGTTGCGCGAAATGCTACTCCGCGGTGAGGACCTATCGGGCATTCTCCCCCAAGAAATCAACAAAACTGCAAATATTTCCCTTTTGAGAGAGTTACTCAGGAAATAATCAGTAATTTTGACGTGCAGTCCGCAGCCTTTGCTTCTACAGCCTGCGGACAGCACTTGTTTTTATTTTGCTAATAACCTTATTAACCCATCCAAAAACACACAAATCATGAAAACACAAGAAATCCTGACAGCACTCGAAAGCAAGCATCCTGGCGAGCACGAATACTTGCAAGCCGTGCGCGAAGTGCTCCTCAGCATTGAGGACGTGTACAACCAGCACCCCGAGTTTGAACGCGTGAAACTCATCGAACGCCTAGTGGAGCCCGACCGCATCATCACCTTCCGCGTGCCCTGGACCGACGATAACGGACAAGTACACGTCAACCTCGGCTATCGCGTGCAGTTCAACAACGCCATTGGCCCGTACAAGGGCGGTGTGCGCTTCCATCCCTCCGTCAATCTCAGCATCCTGAAGTTCCTCGGCTTCGAGCAGACCTTCAAGAACGCCCTGACCACACTGCCGATGGGCGGAGCCAAGGGTGGTTCCGACTTTGCACCGCGTGGTCGCAGCGAAGCCGAAATCATGCGATTCTGCCAGAGTTTCATGCTCGAATTGTGGCGCAACGTAGGTCCCGATCAGGACGTTCCCGCTGGCGACATCGGCGTTGGCGGTCGCGAAGTAGGCTATATGTTTGGTATGTACAAGAAACTCAGTCGCGAACATACGGGCACCTTCACGGGCAAGGGCCTCGAATTTGGCGGTAGTATTCTCCGCCCCGAAGCCACTGGCTATGGCGCACTCTATTTCGTGAACCAGATGCTGGCCGAGCGTGGCGAGAAAATCGAAGGCAAGACCGTGGCCATCTCAGGTTTCGGCAACGTGGCTTGGGGTGCAGCCCGCAAGGCCGTTGAACTCGGCGCAAAGGTTGTGACCCTCAGCGGTCCCGATGGCTATGTCTATGACCCCACGGGCGTCAGCGGCGAGAAGATTGACTATATGCTCGAACTCCGCCTGAGCGGTGAGGATATCGTCGAGCCCTACGCCGAGCGTTATCCCGAGGCTACCTTCTTCGCAGGCCGTAAGCCGTGGGAACAGAAGGTGGACATCGCCCTGCCGTGCGCCACACAAAACGAACTGGGCCTGGAAGACGCCAAAGCACTCGTGGCAAATGGCGTTCAACTGGTGGCCGAAGTCAGCAACATGGGCTGCACAGCCGAAGCCGTTGACTACTTCATCGAGCAGCAGACCTGCTTCGCACCCGGCAAGGCCGTCAACTCGGGCGGTGTGGCAACGAGCGGACTCGAAATGACGCAGAACGCCATGCACATCAGTTGGACCGCCGACGAAGTGGACCAGCGACTCCACCAGATTATGAGCGACGTGCATACGCAGTGCCTCCGCTACGGTCGCGACGAAAAGACAGGCTATATCAACTACGTGAAGGGCGCAAATATCGCCGGCTTCATGAAGGTGGCTCGCGCCATGATGGCACAGGGCATCGTATAACCCCCGCAGCGTTCCCTTCTTTGGGAAGGCACAATAGCAACAAAAAAGTACCGCACTACTCCAATCGGGTTGTGCGGTACATTTTTTTTTGTGTCGGTGCCTGGTCCTTTACTGCTGCTTCTTGTGCTTGTGCTTCGGCTTCAACCAAAGGTAGTAGCCCGTCAGCGGCAGCGAGGCACCGATGATGCAGCAGACGAAATAGATGGTTTGGCTCATCCATCCGCCCCAACTGCCTGTGTGAAGTTGGAAGATGAGGCCGCGGATTTCCTTCTCCTCCACAAACATGCCTAGCAGGCCCGTGAAAGCCTCCCTCCAAACGGGGAAGGACCACGTGAGGCCCGTCAGCGCAATGAGCAGCAGTATGGCCAAAGTCCAGAAGCCGAGACTGACGTGGCAATCGTACAGAAAATGCTGCGTGCCCTTGCCACATTCCACCTTGAGGCGGTGCAGCAACGTCTGCTTCTTGCGCGGCCACCAAATGACAAGGCCCGTCAGCAGGTCTAGCGCGAAGAGCAGAATGCTGATACCAACAATGGTATTGCCCAACGTGCGCTCGCCTTTCGTCTGCGGTGCGTCCAAGAGCCAGCGATGGAGTTTCAGCGTAGTTTCAAAGAAAGGCAGTTTCTTTTGCTTGTCCCCCTTTGGTGCTTTCTCCGCCTTCTCTGCCTTTACAGGGCCAGTTTCTGTGGTATTTCCACCGCATCCCGTCTTGCAATTCTGACAGTCTCCATTGCAAGTGGGTTGGCGAGTAGGCTCAATCGGTTTTACCTCATAGAAATCGGGGTAAATCAACGTGGTCACAGGCTTCTCAATGATGAGCAACGCGCCAGTGAGGCATACAATTGCCATCACAATGCCAAAGGGCAGGGCCATCCAGAGATGAATTTTGTGGAATATCTTCATAATATGCTAGTTTGTGTATTGTTACATTTGTTAGATACACAGCGCAGCGGGTGGTTTAATCGGCAGCAATGCTCCAAGTGCTATTATTCGGCAGTACGTATGCCTATTCCCCTTTACAAATTCTGCACTACCTATATATATAGGAGTAGATCACAATGAATACATAAGGAGCGCGCTCTCAGTTCTGGCACGCTCCTTTTTTTGTTCCCATTCGTTTCTCACGGACAGAGTTATTCAATAATCTGCCAGTCCGCAATCGTTCGCGTTTCCATGTCGAAGCTGAGGCCCACGCGGACAATGGGGAGGCCGCTCAGGGCGAAGCGTTCGGGATATTGCTTGAGGTCAATCTGCTGGAGGGCGGCCTCGGCGCTCTGGCCCACTTTCAGTTCCATGAGGTAGAGCGTGCCGGCGGCCTGCATAACAGAGGATGACGTAGAGCAATTGCTGGTAGTGGCCCTCGTAGTGGGTGTTTTCGCAGTAGGGGATGCTGAGGAGGAAGTCGCGCAGGAGGGTGAAGAAGGTTCCTAGGTCGTTCTTCGTGATGGCCTTGAACATCTTTGATATTACGGTGTTTCCAAGCATCTTCGAGCCCATCGTGTAGTGGGGAAGGAGGCTGCGGAGAAGGCCCACGCGGATTTCCTTATTGGGAATCATAAGGGTGTAGAGCTCGCAGTCGGGCGAGTAGTCCTTGATGGTGATATAGCCGCTCTGGTAGAGCAGGGGCAGAATCGACGTCATCGTTTCCGTGGGTGCGTCGAAGTCGGCTGCATCGGCCTCGTTGCATTGCAAATCGGAGGGTGCGACATCAAATTTCCGCATCATTTCGATGAGATACGTGGGCGTCCCCGAGGCAAACCAGTAGTAGTTGAACGTGCAGTCGCTCATACAGTTGAGCACGCTGAAGGGGTTGAAGATGTCGGGCGAGGGCCAGGTGAAATGATAGCCGTCGTAGGTTTCAGTGAGTTTGTTGAACGCCTCGTCAAAGGTGATGCCCTGCCGCTCGGCCAGTCGCACGAGGTGGTCGTGCATATTCTCAAGGATTTCCTCCTTCGTGAATCCGCAGATGGCGGCGAACTCAGGTTTCATACTGATATTGACGAGGTTGTTGAGTTCG
>SFID01000144.1 GCA_004555425.1 Bacteroidales bacterium | reverse complement strand
TCATTCGGTCACGTAGCCCGCTACGCTCCCTCACGAAAATCAAAAACCTACGGCACGATAGCCGAAAACTCATCGCAAGCTAATTTATAGAACCTACCTAAAACAAAAACCTCCGGCACGATAGCCGTAAATACATCGCAAGCTAATTTATAGAACCTACCTTAAGGGGATGGGGAGTTGGAATTTCAGGAATACCTAGATGGGAAAAAGAATGCCTACTCGGGCAAAGGCTCGCCCTAAGCCTTGCGCACATAATCGGCAAAGGCGTACGGCTGTTCGTTTTGCGCATCGGCGGGGAAGGATTCGCGCGAGGCCAGTTGCCACTCTTCGGCATCGAAGGCGGGAAAATAGGTATCCACGTCTTCGGCAGCGGCATCTACCTCGGTCAGCGCAAGGCGGTCGGCCAGTGGCAGCGCATCGCGATAGACGCTGTAACCGCCGATGACGAACACCTGTTCATCTGCACGGCAGGCCGCGAGTGCTGCCTCCAACGATGGGAACACTTCCGCGCCCGCAAAGGCAAGCCCCTCTTGGTGCGAGAGGACGATATTGCGGCGGTTGGGCAGCGCGCCCTTGGGCAGGGACTCAAAGGTGCGGCGGCCCATGATGATGGTATGGCCTGTGGTCAAGGCTTTGAAGCGCTGGAGGTCGGCGCGCAGGTGAAAGAGGAGGCGGTTCTTGTAGCCGATGCCGCGGTTGCGGTCGAGGGCGGAGATTATTGTTAGCATGGTGGGGGGTTGTTTTTTTTCTTGGAGGGGCTTCGGGCTGGAGGATTCTAGAGGATTCTAGAGGATTCTAGAGGAGCTAGAGAAACTAGAAGAGCTAGAGATTCTAGAGGATTCTAGAGGAGCTAGAGGATCCTGGGCTTTCTGGAGATTCCTCGTTTTCCTGCTTAGACGCTTACGGCTGCTTTTATATGGGGCCAAGGGTCGTAGTTCTCTATTGCGAAGTCTTCGAAGCGGAAGTCGAAGAGGTTCTTCACGTCGGGATTGACCACAAGGCGGGGCAGTGGGCGCGGTTCGCGGGTAAGTTGGAGGCGCGCTTGGTCGAGGTGGTTGAGGTAGAGGTGGGTATCGCCCGTCGTATGCACGAACTCGCCTGGCTGGAGGCCGCACACCTGCGCCACCATCGTGAGCAGGAGGGCGTAACTGGCGATGTTGAACGGCACACCCAGGAACGTGTCGGCCGATCGCTGGTAGAGTTGGAGCGAGAGGCGTCCGTCGGCCACGTAGAACTGGAAGAGCAGGTGGCAGGGCGGCAGGTTCATCTTGCGGAGGTCGGCCACATTCCAGGCCGACACTATCAGGCGGCGCGAATCGGGATTCTGCTGAATCTGGTCCACCACCTCGCGAATCTGGTCTATGTGTCCGCCCTGATAGTCGGGCCACGACCGCCACTGGTAGCCGTAGATATGGCCGAGGTCGCCCTGTTCGTCGGCCCATTCGTCCCAGATGCTGACTCCGTGGTCGTGGAGATACTTCACGTTGGTGTCGCCGCGGAGAAACCACAGCAATTCGTAGATGATGCTCTTGAGGTGAAGCTTCTTGGTTGTCACGAGCGGGAATCCCTGGCTGAGGTCGAAGCGCATCTGATGGCCGAACACGCTCTTTGTCCCCGTGCCCGTGCGGTCATTCTTCACCACGCCCTCATCAAGGATGCGGCGCAAGAGGTCTTGGTATTGTTTCATGTCTGTTGTTTTCGGTATATGCTAGAATGCCACAAAATTACGGAAAAACTATTGCCCGACCAAATTTTGAATCTGAACACGGACCGCTTCAAGGGCTTTCGCCACAAGCAGCCTAGCATCGGGAACTGGGAATTTGAAGTTGTGAGTGGCACTTACGACTTGCGCACCCTACCCCCCATTGGGCTGCTTTCTCTGTCTGTTATTCCTCCTCCACGGGCACGTCCTCCACCTCCAAGTATTGTTCCTTGGGCCAGTTGACGAGGTAGAGGCGGTCGGTTGTGCGGGTGAAAGCGGTGTAGAGCCAGCGCAGGTACGACTGCATACTGAGGTCTTCGGGCAAGTAGCCCTGGTCGATGAATACGCGGCTCCACTGTCCGCCCTGCGCCTTGTGGCAGGTGACGGCATAGGCGAATTTGAGTTGCAGGGCGTTGTAGTAAGAGTCCCGTCGCACCTTCCGCATCCGTTCGCGCTGGGAGGGCACATCCATGTAGTCGGCCAGGACGGACTCGTAGAGGCGGTGGCTCTCCTCCTGCGTCAGGGCGGAGGCTTCGGAGGCCAAGGTGTCGAGCAGCACGCGGCATTCCAACTCGAAATCATCGTAGTCGCCGAAGCGCAACGTGGCATCGGCAAAGCGGAATCCGTGCATCTCGTGCACATTGCGCAGGCGCACCACCTCGGCCGTGTCGCCATTGGCAATAAACTGAAGGGGCAAGGGCGGGTCGCCCTCCTGCCGCTGCGCTTGCAGTTGCTCCATCCAGAAGTAATTGTTCTTGACCACCATCACGCGGTCGCCGCGCGTGATTTCTTCCTCGCGGTCGAACACGCGCGCGCGTATACCATTATTATATATATAGGCGCGCCGATTGCTGCGCGTGACGACGATGGTCTCGTCGGCCCCATATTCGGCGTAGGCACTGACCAGCGCTTCGATGAGTTCGTTGCCTGGCAATACGCGCACCTCGCCGCGCTTGCTCACGGCTATGCGGGGCAGGTCGGTCGCCCCACCCTTGACAATATATTCGCGCAGGCGGGTGGCACCGCTCAGCACACCGCTCTCTGCGCTCTGGCGCACCACCTGACGGAGGTCGGCCTCGTCCACACGCAGGCCGTAGGCGCGCATGGCACTCGCCTGAAGGGCGGGACTCTCTTCCTCACCCACTGGCGGCAACTGCGCCGTATCGCCCACAAGGAGCAGGCGGCAACCTTCGCCTTCGTGCACATAGCGCACCAGGTCGTCAAGCAGCTGTCCCGACCCGAAGGGGCTACCCGTATAGGCCAGGCCGCGCGCTATCATCGAGGCTTCGTCCACAATGAACACAGCATGGCGCAAGCGGTTGTACCCCATATCGAAGCGGGTGTCCTCGCCGCGGAAGGTCTGCTGGCGATAGATAATGCGGTGGATGGTATAGGCGGGTTGGCCAGCCCGATTGCTCAGCACCTTGGCGGCTCGTCCTGTTGGCGCCAAGAGGACCACGGGCCTATGCAACTGCACCAGACAGCGCACGATGGCGCCCACGAGGGTCGTCTTGCCCGTTCCCGCATAGCCGCGCAGGAGGAAGGCATCGGCCCCCTCGGCATCGGCCACGAAGTGGGTCAGACGGGCTGCTGCCACAGCCTGATCGGGCGTGAATCCGTGGGGAAACTCGCTGGCCAATAGTTGGGTGAAGGTTTCTGAGGTCAAAGCAGGATAGTTTGGAGTTAGTAGTGGATGGGGGAGGTGGAGCACACCAATTAAAACGGAAATAAAAGGGCCGCAAGCATCGCAACTACTCGGGTGGCGCATTGCTGGCCGAGAATGCTGTTCGGCGCGCCGTGCAAGGGCAACAGCACACTTCATCTGGTATGCAACTCGGCATTTCAAGCCGTGGAACTCATAGTTTTATGTTCATGCCTTGAAATGATGGCCATGTCGGAGCGCGGAACGCTTGCAAGCGAAGGAGGGGGGCTATTTGCCTAGTTGCAAAAGTAACACTTTTTCCGCTGACGGGAACCAAACGCAAACGTATAATTTTCCCAGGGGGGCATAATGAAATCATTGGATGCAACATATTTGCCTCATCCATTGTGCCCGCGATTACCATTCGTCACTGCGCGCCTCGTAATATACAACATCCGAGACCCAGGGGTGTGCAAAACTCGTCTTTTAACATTTCATAGATTGTTGCGAAATGTTAAAGCGATTTGCATTTCGGCGGAAAATGTATTATCTTTGTACTAGCGAAGAGGAAAGAGCCCTAAACACGGGGTTCTTTCCTCTTTTTTTTGGCCATTATAAAGGAAAAAATACATCGGAAGTAGAAAATTCTATATGCTTTTGCGGATTTTCTAAATGCTTTTGCGGAAATTTTCTTGGCTTTATCGGTGCGCGGATTGACGATAT
>SFID01000038.1 GCA_004555425.1 Bacteroidales bacterium | reverse complement strand
GTGAAACTATAGGCAAAAAATGTGCAGATTTTTGATGCCTATTTTGAACACCCTACCCTGCGGGGCGCACAGACGGCATCATTCCACCCATAATTAGCACCCAGCCTATCCATTGTTTCGGGCAACAACGACCTGAGTAGTTACCAGTTCGGGTAACTACTCAGGCTGTGCGAACAGAAGGGTGGGGGAGATACCCTGAAACGAATTATTTGTTTGGATTTTTTCGATTTCAGGCTAATTATTTGTTTGGATTTTTTCAATTTCAGGCTAATTATTTGTTTGGATTTTTTCAATTTCGGGTTAATTATTTGTTTGGATTTTTTCGTTTTTGGCCTGATTATTTGTTTGGATTTTTTCAATTTTGGCCCGATTATTTCTTTGGATTTTTTTCAAAATGCGTAACTTTGTGCTCTGAATCAACCCTTAAGGTAGGCTCTATAAATTAGCTTGCGATGTATTTGCGGCTATCGTGCCGTAGGTTTTTGCTTTTCGTGAGGGAGCGTAGCGGGCTACGTGACCAAATGAAAAACAAAAAGATACGGTGCGAGAGGCGTAAAGACATCCAAGTCAATTTATAAAATAAGATTCCAATGAAACTAATTTATAGAACCTACCTTAAGAACCTACCTTAAAATGTACTATCCTAGAATCATAGACCATTACCTCTCAGAGTGGGCCTCGCGCGAAGTCCACAAACCCATTCTGCTCCGCGGAGCCAGGCAGGTGGGAAAATCTACCGCTGTCAGACATTTGGGAGAACAATTTGAGCAATACGTGGAGATAAATCTGGAACGCCATCCGCAATATAAAACAGCTTTTCAGACCGATTTGAATGTCAGTCGTATCATCTCCGAAATCTCTGCTTTGGCACAGCGGAGGATTGAACCTGGCCGCACACTCCTCTTCATTGATGAAATTCAGGAATGCCCCGAAGCAATTATGTCGCTCCGCTTCTTCAAGGAGGATATGCCCAATCTGCATATTGTGGCCGCTGGCTCTTTGCTGGAGTTTGCGCTCAATGAATTACCCACGTTTGGGGTAGGGCGTATTCATTCCGTGTTCATGCACCCCATGACCTTCGATGAATTTCTCCTCGCTGCTGGCGAAGAATTACTACTCGAAGCCCGCAATGCCGCTTCTCCGTTGTCCCCCCTGGCATCCCCATTGCACGACAAATTAGTAGGACTACTGCGCACGTATATGCTAGTGGGCGGTATGCCAGAATGCGTGGCCAAATGGGTGGCTACACACGACTATCTGGCCTGCCAGGAGATTCAGGACGATATTCTGGTGAGTTACGAAGACGACTTTGCGAAATACAAGGGCAAGGTAGATGTCAACCTGCTGCGTCAAACGCTGCGTTCTGCCGCAGTGCAGGCCACTCGCAAATTTGTTTACTCGCAAGTGGGCGACTATAAAACGGCTGAGGTAAAACGCGCCCTCGACCTACTCATGCTGGCTGGACTCCTGATACCCGTCACACACACAAATGCCAACGGACTTCCGCTGGGCAGCGAGGCGGACCAGTCGTATAGGAAGATGCTCCCACTGGACTGCGCTCTCACGCTGCGCCTCCTGAGTATGACTATGGGGGAGGGCGCGATGCTCAGCACGCAAATCCTTACAGCCTCGGCCGCCGACCTTGTGAATAAGGGTGTGATGGCTGAACTGATGGCTGGACTGGAATTGCTGTATTACCAGACGCCTCATCTGCGCCATGAGATGTATTATTGGACGCGCAATTCTAAAAATTCGTTGGCAGAGATAGACTACCTGACCGTTCAAAACTCGCACGTTCTCCCCATTGAGGTTAAAGCTGGCACGCAAGGGGGTATGAAAAGCCTCTGGATGTTTATGCGCGAGAAACACCTCACGGAAGCCGTCCGCTGCTCACTGGAGAATTTTGGATCATTTGAATATGTGGATGCGGAAGACAGCGACGCCGTTCGCCACGTACGCATCTGCCCGCTCTACGCCATTAGGAGCCTCATCTAAGTTTCGCTCTCGATGATTCCTGCGCAATGATTTTTCAAACCCGCATTTTGAAAAAATGACGTGCTTATTCAAAATGCGGGTTTAAATAATGGCTACGGTATTAGCCAATTCCTCCTTTCCACTCACGCTGTCTGCCCCCTTGGCGACGCCTTCCCCCGAGTGTTTTTCATAGAATTAGGCTGCCGCTTTATATAAAGAGTCGTTCAAGAAGGAATTGTCAAAAAAAGTGGTGTAAATGAAATGGTATTATTATTTTTGTATGACCAAATATAAAAATCAATAAACCAAACAAATTACACCTATGCAAAAGTACAAAGTCTCTTTCAAAGGACAAAACATTTTCGTCGGTATTGACGTACACTTGAAGACTTGGCACGTTGTTTCCATCACTGAAAGTGGCTATAAGCTTTCATTCAGCCAGCGTTCGGATGCGAAAGTGCTCTTTGATACACTGAATAGAAAATTTCCAGATGCACACTTCAAAAGTGCATACGAGGCGGGGTTTTGTGGATTCTCAGTCCACTACAAACTTACAGAATTAGGCTTCGAGAACATCGTAATCAACCCAGCCGATGTTCCTACCTCGAACAAGGAGAAGGTGACGAAGACTGATGCCGTGGATGCGGAAAAGATTGCAAGAGCCCTGAAGCAGGGGCAGCTGACTCCTATCCACATCAAGAGTAAGGAGTATATGGACGACACCAATCTCATCCGTTTGAGGAGCCGTTTCGTAAAGGATTTGGGCCGCATGAAGAGTAGGACGAAGCATTTGCTGTATAACCAGGGCGTGGAGTATCCTGAGAGATTCCAGAAGAATGGCACGCGCTGGTCTCGCAATTTCATCGCCTGGCTTCGTAATGAGGTTGAGTTCCTCTCGGAGGAAAAACGTACTCTTATGCTGCTGGTGGATGAGGTGGAGAATCTTAGGAAGGCAGTCCTTCGTATCACAAAAGAAATCAGACGTCTGGCTGTATCACCCAAGTACAAGGAAAACTTCGAGTTGCTAACGAGCGTCCCCGGCATTGGTGAGATAACTGGCATGTCACTACTTACGGAGATTGACAATGACCTTGGACGATTCTCCAACGAGCGTCAGTTTGCTTCATTCCTAGGCTTGATTCCCACTTGTCATAACAGTGGAGAGAAGACTTCCAATGGAATGAAGACATTCAGAGGCAACCATCAGATAGGTCCACTGATTGTAGAGGCAAGCTGGGTTGCCATCAGGAACGACAGGGAACTGTCTAATTGCTACATTAACTACTGCCAGAGGATGAAGCCTCAGACAGCCATCATCAAGATAGCCAGAAAACTCGCGTGCAAATTGTTTGCCGTGTTGAAGACAAGGAAGAAATATGTACACCAATAAGGTATTACATACTGGACACATAACAACAGACCGCAAAGTCGGACTCACTTCGTATATGATAATGACCACTCCCGGTTTTTGATGAGTAGCTTACTACTACATCTATGTACAAAATTGTGGCATTTTTACTTTGGATCTGAAGAAGTAAAATGATGAGCACCAACGTGTGCTACATCTAATAGAAGTTTGATCCGATGGTCTGTTGCTTTATGTGACTTAGCAAGTGTCCAAAAGGGCATTTGCAGGGTGTGTCATGCTCCAAAAGTGACGGAAATATGGCAAAATGACTTAGATTACCAAAAATAATAGTCCATTTACTTGGACTGCAACATAGAAAAACCTCCCGACAAGGAATAGGAATGCCTGCTGTCCTTGTCGGGAGGTTTTATAGAGAAGGGTAGGGGAGGGGGCGACAGAATCTGGTAACTAAATCTTGTCGAGGCCCTTCGTGAACTTCTTCCAATAATAGAGGAGGGGATTCTTGTATTTCAATTGCTTCCAGGGGCGGCTCTGGTGCGGGCGGTGGACTACGGGCAGGTTCGTGAAGAGATAGTTCTTCAGACCGCGGGCCAGGGACTCGTGCGAGATGGTCACGTCATACCAACTCTTGTTCGGATTCAACTCCGAGAAATCGAAGCGGCGGAGGAGTTCGGGCGTCAGGAGCGAGCAGCAGAAACTGCAATGCTTATCCGTGGGCGCCGCTTCCTTAGGCAAATTCTTGGCATGGAGGTAGGGATAGTTGACCTCGCCCGCTTCGTCCACCGTCACGGCGGCTGCAATACCGCAATCGGTACGCTGGCGAGCGCCATCAAGGAGGGCCTGCAACGTGTCGGGCTGAACGGTCACGTCGCTCTCAACGATGCAGAGATGGGCATCGGCGGCAAGGGCATTCTCGCGGGCAGTCCGCAACACCAGCAAATAATTCGGCGAAGGATGGTCCGTCACATCGCGCAAATGAACTACCTGAAATCCCTGCGCCAAGGCCTCTTCGTCAAGGCGGCGAGCGGTTTCATCGGACGAGAAATCGTCGTAAATCGTATAGGTGAATGGTTCGCTGAGACGCGAAGACATGACGGAGCGTATGGTATCTAGCGTAGTGGCCAGAGAGTCCTTTACGGGAGTGATTATGTGTAGCAAGTTTAGGTAGTATTTAGAATTTATAATTTAGAATTGGCAGGGAATATGGAGTAACTGCTTTCGCGCAGCAACGGCGAAACTAAGGCGCGGAGCAGCGAACCAGATAGGTAAATATAGGATAATGATCGGAGGCATCAATGGAGTTATCGACTGTTGCGCCGTAGGGCTTCCAATGGTCGGAATGGAGGATATTGTCAATGCGCACGACGATGGCATCGCGATTGAAGGAGCGGCCGAGTCCGTTGCCCGATCGCGTGAAGGCATCGTTGAGACCGCTGGAAACGATACGGCGGTGCGTGTAGGAAACGGGCGTGTCGTTGAAATCGCCACAGAGGATGATATTGCGGCCGCGGAGGGAATCCAAATAGTTGGCTAGGATTTCCACTTGCTCAGCGCGAATGGAGGCCGCCTGACTGATTTTCGAGAAAAGGCGGCGCGAGGTGGCCTCCGTGTTTTCGGTGGGGGCCAAGACGAGGTCGTGATAACTGTCGCGGTCTTCCTGCGAGAGCATCATGCTTTGCAGGTGGCAGTTGACAACAATAAGCGTGTCCTTGGGTGCAAGTAGGAGGCGAAATTCGGCCACGCCGTTGTAGCCCTCATCGTATATCTTGCGTTTGGAGAGCACGGGGTAACGAGTGAACAGGCCGTAGGTGTTGCCATTGATATACACCGTGTCCCAGCGCATCGGCGGCTCGCAGATGGCATTCATCAAGGAGTCGAAGGCGGCGCCAGGCCCGTAGGAATTTTCCTGCGTACAGACGATGTCTGCGCCGCTCGTGCGGATGTATTCGGCCACGATGTTGCGCCCCTCCTCGTCGGTGGCTTTATCGCCGAAACCATGGGTGTTGTACGAGAGCACCTTAATGGCATCGGCAGGCACTTTGTGCGAAATATTGATGGGGAAATACGTGCGCAGACTCACGCCACAGGCTGCCAAACCTACCACGGGCACATACCAGAAGCGACGCGCCAGCAGTAGCACAAGCACTCCCGTTATCACCACTGCGGCCACGAAAAACGGGAAACCGAGAGTCAGCACTCCTGTCCAGGGCCAACGCGCCGGCGACACGAAGGTGGCTGCCGCACAACCCCACAAAAGGACGACGGCCACGCACGCGAGGCTGACGATAAAACGGGACAGAGGACTGGTTGTGCGCATAGGCGAAAGGATAAGGTAGATGGGCAATTACTTTTCGGCAGCGGATAATCCACAGACAACAGCAAGAACTACTTTTGCTTGAAGAGTATGCGCTTCTCGTCTGCCGTTAGGCTGGCATAGCCCGAGCGGCGCACCTTCTCGAGGATGGCATCAATGCGGGCCTGCTCTTCGGGTGAACGGGGTGGGGTGGGGGAGTTGGCGGCGGCGTCCTGCGCGCTCTGGCTCGCCGAGCGGCCGTACTGCGAAGACTTGTACACCTTCATCTTGGGCCGACGGCGAAAATGAAACAGCCCCTTGAAATCGCGCCAAAGCCGCTGGAACATATTCAGTTTCTTCTCCTCCACATACATTCTGTCCCAACGATCAAAACCATACTTGCTCAGCGGCCAAAGTCGCCAGTTGTAGAGACAGAGCAGGCCGAAAAGCATGCCACCAAGGTGGGCAAAGTGGGCGATATTGCTATCCGTATTGAAAGCCAAGTAGGCTTCGAGGATGGCATAGCCAATGACGAACCATTTGGCCTTGATGGGAATGGGCGGAATGATGAGGTAAATTTTCTGGTTGGGATAGAGCAGACCAAAAGCCAGGAGAATGCCGTAGCAAGCACCGCTGGCGCCAATCGTAGCGGCGTTGGGCAAGTTTTCGGTAAATATCTGCATAATTATCTGGCAGAGGCCCGCACCTATACCACAGATAAAATAGTATGCCAAGAAGCGTTTCGTGCCCAGCGTTTGCTCAATGATTCTTCCAAACATCCACAGCGAGAACATATTAAAGAAGATATGCGAGAAATCAGCGTGGAGGAACATATAGGTGACCAACTGCCACAACTTGAAATCTAAGTTGAAATGCAGGCTCCCATAGTTATTATAGAATACGGGGTAGAGCGCGCCCTCTTTGATTAGGAAATAATGCACTGGGGGAAACAGCAGACAGATGAAGAATACTGCTACGTTGGCGATAATCAGATAGCGCGTGATGGGTGGGATGTTTTGCATAGGCAAATGGAGGTCTAGTTTTTTGTGTGGGAGAATTATTTCAGCGTCATATTGACTACGCCGCCCTTCATCAATTCATCGTGGCTGATGCGATAGGAAGAGTGCGCCTTGCCGCCCACGGTGATGCGCTGGATATAGGCATTTTGATTGGCGGCTCCGGGAGCGTTGATGACGAGTTTGGACTGCGGGTAATATTTCGGGTCGAGGTGGATGGTCACCTTGTCGAATACGGGCGCGGTGAAGGTATATACGGGCAGGCCCGGCGTATCGGGATAGATGCCTATCATTGCGAAGATGGCCCAAGCCGACATGGTGCCTGTGTCGTCGTTGCCAGGGAGGCCGTTGGTCTTGGTGGAGAAATGCTTGGCCAAGAGGTCGCGCGTCAGTCGTTGTGTGCGCCATTCCTCTCCCTTGATTTGCGAGAAGATGTAGGGATAGCCGATGTTGGGCTCGTTGGTGGGGTCGTAGTATCCCTTGTCGAAAACATCCTGGAGGCATTGTACGAAACGCTGCTTGCCGCCCCAGAGTTTCACCATGCCCGGCACGTCGTAGGGAACAGCAAAGGAGTAGTTCCAAGCCGTACCTTCGTGGAATCCGGGACAGGCTTCGAAATTTTCGCCCTGGAGGGGATTGAACGGGCTGAGGAACTTGCCGTCGGGCGTGATGGGGCGGAGCGTGCGGGTCTCGGCGCTGTAGAATTTCTTGTAGCCTTGCGCACGGTTGCGCAGGGCTTTTGCATCTTCCTTGTGGCCTAATCGCTCGGCCATTTGTGCGAGGGCGTAGTCGGCCACATAGTATTCGAGGGAGTGGCAGACGCTGTTGTCGTATTTCGAGCGCAGCGGCACGTAGGTGCGCTCCATATAGTCGTCGTTGTCGGGGCGGAGGGGATTTTCCTTGCCAGGGGTAAAGGCGTGCTTGCGCATGGCCTGATAAACCTCCTCGGCATCATAGGGACACAGACCCTTGAAGTAACTATCCACAATGACGGGCAGGGCAGGGTCGCCCTCCATCGTGCGGGTCTCACGGCCGTAGAGTTCCCATCGGGGCAGCCAGCCAAACTCGCGATAGATGCCCATCATAGAGCGCAGCATATCCTCTTGGCGGTCGGGATAGAGGAGGGTGATGAGTTGGTGCGTACAGCGGTAGGTGTCCCAGAGAGAGAAGACGGTGTAGCGATTGTGGTCGGTCTTGCCAATCTTATCGCTCTCCATCATGGGATATTCGCCGTTGACGTCCTGAAGGATGTTGGGATGGATGAGGAGGTGGTAGAGACCCGTATAGAGCACGCCCTTCTGCTCCTCGGTGCCGCCCTCCACTTCGATGCGCGAGAGGACGTCGTTCCACTGCTGGCGGGCTTCGCGGTGAATCTGATCGAAATTCTTGCCCTGCTGTTCGGTTTCCAGATTCAGGCGTGCATTTTCGATGCTGACAAAGGAAACGCCAATGCGCACAAGCACCTGTTCGCCCTCTGTGGTGTCGAAGGAGAACCATGCGCCCACGTCGTCGCCCGCTATTTCCTTGGCGTACTCCTTATATACTTTGCGGGTGCCCTGTGTGGGGTCCCAGTCGGCTTCGTCGCCCACCATCGGACGCTGGAACTTCCAGTAGCCCTGCTGCATGCCTTGTTTTTCCACGCGCATGACGAAGTAGAGCGGGAAAACGCCCTGCTGGTTGTAGTAGCAGAAGGTGCCGAGCAGGCGGACGCCTTCCACCTCGTTGTCACTCACGCGGCGCAGCATGCCGCCCGTCTCGTTGCTGAGGGCTTCGCCGAGGTTCATCAGCACGTGGCTGCGACCTTTGGGGAAGGTGAAGCGATGGAGGGCCGTGCGGGGTGTGGCGGTCACTTCGGTGCGTATGCCGTACTTGTCGAGTTGGCAACTGTAATAGCCGGGCTGGGCCACCTCGTGGCTCATCACGGAGCCGTATTGCTCGTAGTTGACATTGAGCGAATCGCCTGTGGTGGGCATGAGCAGGAGTGCGCTTAGGTCGGGGCAACCTACACCGCTGAGGTTAACGTGGGAGAAACCTGTCAGATAGACGTTCTCAGCCGTGTAGGGGCAAGCCCACCAGCGTTTGTCCTTGTCGTACTTGTTGAGGTCGCTGCCCATCACGTTGAAGGGCGTGGCGCTCATCAGTCCGTTGGGACAGACGGCACCGGGATTGGTGGTGCCGAAGTTGGTGGTACCGACAAAGGGGTTGACATAATCAACAGGCGATTTCTGAGCCGTTGCGGCTAAGGCGAAGAGCGAAAGGACGAGGGTGAGAATACGGGACATGATTGTTGGAGTATGGAATATTCTTGCTGACGAATGCCACAAAAGTGTTGCTACGAGCATGCGTCGTTACAGAAAATAACAAGGCGTACGCGCACCGCCATTGCGCGGTGTACGTACGCATATACATATTATATATTATCCGAGTTTGGGTTCCTTCTTGAGGAAATCGATAATCTCGCTGATATGTCCGAAGGCCATACCTACGACGGTGTCGGCAGCGCCATAATATACGGCCACCTTGTCGCCATCGCGCAGGGCGGCGCAGGGGAATACGACATTGGGCACATCGCCTGCCAGTTCGTAGGGTGTGGCGGGTGCCAAGAGGTAGTTGAGCGAGCGGTAGAGCACCTTCTCGGGATTGTCGAGGTCGAGCAGGGCAGCTCCCATTGAATAGCGATAGCCATTGCAGGTGCGGATGACGCCGTGGTAGAACAACAACCAACCTTCTTCGGTCTTGATGGGCACACTGCCGGCTCCAATCTTGAGGCATTGCCATGCGCTCTGCTCGAAGGGCGTCACCTTCATCACGCAGCGGTGCTCGCCCCAGTATTTCATGTCGGGACTATAACTGATGTAAATGTCGCCGAAGGGTGTGTGGCCGTTGTCGCTGGGGCGCGAGAGCATGGCATAGCGGCCGCCAATCTTCTCGGGGAAGAGCACGCCGTTGCGGTTGAAGGGCAGGAAGGCGTTCTCGCACTGATAGAAGGTCTTGAAGTCGAAGGTGTAGCCGATACCGATGGTAGGGCCATGGTAACCGTTGCACCAGGTAATCCAATAGCGGTCTTCTATCCACGTGACGCGCGGGTCGTATTTGTAGTCGGACTCTATCATCTGGGTATTGCCAGCCTGCCACTGAATGGGCTCGTGGTTGATGTCCCAATGAATGCCGTCCTTGCTGAAACCAGCGAAGATGTTCATCTGCACTTGCTTGTTGTCGCAGCGGAATACGCCAGCATATCCGTCCTCGAAGGGAACGACTGCGCTGTTGAAGATGCTGTTGCTGCAAGGGATGTCGTAGCGACCGATAACGGGGTTCTCGTTATAGCGCCACATGATGTCGTGGCAGTCGGCAGGGCGGTCCTGCCAGGGGAAGGGAATCATAGTATTTGGGATTTTTGTATTAGGATTTGGGATTATCGCTTGACTCTGGGATTTTCTAGATTTTCTAGATTTTCTAGAGAACCTAGAGATTCTAGAGAACCTAGATATTCCATTTCGTGTGCTGCCTGGATCAGAGTTGCCCGCTCTCGACCATGCGGCATACGCGCTCGATATAATAGTCGTCGCCTTCGGGGTCGTAGTGCTTTGTGAGACTATTGCCAAAGCAGAAGGCGAGGGCCTGATAGGCGTTGGCCTTGAACGAACCGATAAAGGCTTTGGCGATGTCGTAGCCCGTCTGATTGCATTCGCGGTCGATGAGTTTGACGAGCAGGCGGCCCTGCGAGCGGCTCAGTTTTTTGAGCGTGGGTCCGTAGGTGGCATGCAGGTCTTTCTCCATTTTGTTGAGGTGGGCCATGCGCGCCTTCTTGTCGGGCAGGGTTTCAACGTATTCGTAGGTTTCGATGATCAGTATCTTGGCCAGTTTGGCTAGGGGGAGCAGCCGCTTGACGTTGGCCACAAGGCGATTGTAGCGCTGCCGCTCGGCCTCGGATTTGAGTTCGAGAGGAGGATATTTATAGAATGTGGGCAGGATGATATGGGCTATGCTATCGCCTTTGTATTTGATTTTTCCCACGTTGACATAGACGGGCATGGCGGGCACCTCGTCGTCGGGATTGACGGGCGAAACGTCCTCCACTTGCTGCGCCACCATACTTTTGGGCCAAGCAGCCAGCAAAAAAAACAACAACAATATTGCAAGAAAACTTCTCATATTCGGATGCGAAAATAGTAAGAAATTCTGATACTACACATCATTTTAATTGTTTTGGCACACGCGTATGAAAAAAAAGTCGTTCCTTTGTCATTGCAGGTAGAATCTCTACTAAAAAAAATTACGACTATGGCTAAGAAAGAAAGAAATGAGAAAAATGGCCGCTCCGCGCGACTGACGAAAAAGGATATCACACAGCAACTCCTTGACCTCTTCGACCAGCACGCAGGCCGCCGATACAAGGTGGACGAACTCTTCGGCGAACTCCGCGCCAAGAATCATCCCTCGAAGATGCTGGTGCTTGATGTGCTCAAGGAACTGGTGCTCGACGACTACCTAGCCACCGATGGCCGCGGCTCCTACTACAGCGCCGTGCGCTCGCAGGTGATGGAGGGAACGTTTCAGCGCAAACGCAACGGCCGCAACTCCTTCGTGCCTGACGACGGCGGCCAGTCCATCCTCGTGTGCGAGCGCAACAGCCTCCACGCTCTCGACGGCGACCGCGTCAAGGTGACGATGCTGGCACGCCGCAACGGACATACGCGCGAGGCCGAGGTCATCGAAATTCTGGAGCGCGCCAAGGATACTTTCGTGGGCGAACTGCAAGTGGAGAAAGGCTTTGGTTTCCTCATCACCGAGGACCGCTCGCTGGCCACCGACATATTTATTCCAAAGGATAAACTCAAGGGCGGCAAGCAGGGCGACAAGGCGGTGGTCCAAATAACGGAATGGCCCTCCAACTCGAAGAGCCCCATCGGCAAGGTCATTGACATCCTCGGACGCAAGGGCGAGAACAACGCCGAGATGCACGGCATCCTGGCCGAATACGGATTGCCCTATCGCTACCCGAAGAACGTGGAGGATGCTGCCGAACGCCTTTCGCCCGACATCACGCCCGAGGAAATCGCGCGCCGCGAGGACTTCCGCGAAGTGACGACCTTCACCATCGACCCCCACGATGCCAAGGATTTCGACGATGCCCTCTCCATCCGCCACCTCGAAGGCGAATGGTGGGAAGTGGGTGTGCACATTGCCGACGTTTCCCACTACGTCACCGAAGGCAGCATCATCGACCGCGAAGCCGAGAAGCGCGCCACAAGTGTCTATCTGGTGGACCGCACCATCCCAATGCTGCCCGAACGCCTCTGCAATTTCATCTGCTCGCTCCGTCCCGATGAGGAGAAACTGGCCTACAGCACCATCTTCGTCATCAACGAGAAGGGCGATATCAAGGACTGGCACCTGGCTCACACCGTCATTCGCAGCAACCGCCGATTCACCTACGAGGAAGTGCAATATACGCTCGAACGCAACCGCGAAGCCTCGCCCGAAGACCTCACACAACCAGGCGAGCACCCCGAACCGCTGCCCGAAGGCGCACCGCTCGAAGGCGAATACGTTCAAGAACTCGTCACGCTCAACCGCCTGGCAAAAACGCTGCGCGCCAAACGTTTCAAGAACGGCAGTATCGGTTTCGACAGAGCCGAGGTGCGCTTCGAAATTGACGAAAAGGGCCACC
This sequence comes from Bacteroidales bacterium, assembly GCA_004555425.1. GTDB lineage: Bacteria > Bacteroidota > Bacteroidia > Bacteroidales > Bacteroidaceae > Alloprevotella. The sequence continues at coordinate 7,549 of SFID01000038.1, read as the reverse complement.
CCATTTCCACTTATATTAAAGTGGCCAAGGATGCCAACAAACTGGTGGAAGAATTTATGCTCCTGGCCAACCGCAGTGTGGCCGAAATGATAGGCCGCGTGCCCAAGGGCAAGAAGGCCAAGACCCTGCCCTACCGCATCCACGATGTGCCCGACCCCGAAAAGTTGGAGAAACTCAGTGCCTTCATCGCCAAATTCGGACTCAAAATTCGCACCGAGGGTACCAAGACGGAGGTTTCGAAGAGTCTGAACCGCATGCTCAGCGATGTGAAGGGCCAGAAGGAAGAGGCAATCGTCGAAATGGTGGCCCTGCGCGCCATGCAGAAGGCCCGCTACTCCGTTCACAACATCGGACACTACGGACTCATGTTCCAATACTACACGCACTTCACCTCGCCCATCCGTCGCTATCCCGATACGATGGTCCACCGACTCCTCACGCGCTATGCCGAAGGCGGACGCTCGGCCAACGCCAACAAGTATGAGGAACTCTGCGAACACGCCTCGGCCATGGAGCAACTGGCCACGCAGGCCGAGCGCGCCAGCATCAAGTACAAGCAGGTGGAATTTATGGCCGACCGCCTCGGACAGGAATTCGACGGCACCGTCAGCGGCGTGACGGAATTTGGCCTCTACGTTGAAATCACGGAGAACGGCTGCGAGGGTATGATTCCCCTGCGCTCGCTCCTCGACGACTACTACGAGTTCGACGAGCGCAACTACTGCCTCATCGGCCGCCGCTTCCGCCGCCGCTATCAGTTAGGAGACAAGGTGCGCATCCGCGTGGACCGCGCCAACCTAGACCGCAAACAACTAGATTTCGTAATGGCCAGCACTCCCAACAACAGTTCTCCGCAACCGCAAAACATGCCAGCACCCTTCCCCAACAAATCCAAGAAGAAGGGACGCGACCGCAGCGGACGCAAACGCCGGAAATAATAGCCAGACTATTTTCTGGGCCGAAAGGTATTTTTCCCAAGCCGAAAAACAATTTTCCCAAGCCGAAAAAAAGAGCAATGTCCCCAGAAACATTGCTCTTTTTCTTGGAAAAACGGCAGAAATAGCACTAAAAAATCTTGGAAAAACGGCAAATTCTTTCAATTTTACCTTGGAAAAACGGCAGAAAACCCCTATTTTTGCCTTGGAAAAACGGCAAATATTTTTCTATATACATTGGAAATAACTAAAAATCAAATATATGCTACATAGAAAGGTCAATACATTTATCCGCCGCTTTTATAGCACATCGCGAAATGCTTTATTATTGACGGGAGCACGCCAAGTGGGCAAGACATATTCTATACGCGAATTTGGCAAAACGTTTAGGAGTTTCGTAGAAATCAATTTTATAGAAAATCCCGAGGCTGTCAACTTACTGAAGGGGGCCCACAGCAGTCAGGACCTCCTCCTGCGCCTCTCCACCCTCACATCCCAACCCCTGATAAAGGGAGAAACGCTCATCTTCTTCGACGAAGTGCAACGCTGTCCCGACATCGTGACTGCCATCAAGTTTCTAGTGGACGAGGGTTCGTACCGCTACATCCTCAGCGGCTCACTGCTGGGCGTAGAACTCAAAGACCTGCGCTCCGAACCCGTTGGATATATGGCTATCAAGGATATGTACCCCATGGACTTCGAGGAATTTATCACCAACCTAGGCATCAGCGAATCGGTGGTCAATTCGCTGCGCGAGGCTTGGCTCAAACGGACTCCCGTAGATGCCTTTGTCCATCAAAAACTAATGGAACTATTCCGCCTCTACCTCATTGTGGGAGGTATGCCTGCCGCTGTGAGCAAATATATCGAGACTAATAATCTCCAGGAAGTAATGGGCATACAGCAACAAATCATCCGCCTATACAAACGCGACATTGCCCAATACGACCCTAGCAACAAACTCTACATCGAAGACATATTCAACCTGATTCCTCCCGAACTGAATGCCAAAAACAAACGCTTCATATTGAAGAGACTCAATGAAAATGCAAAATTCAACCGTATGGAAAATAGTTTTCTGTGGTTGACGAATGCTGGCGTAGCCTTGCCCGTTTACAATGTGGAGGAACCCAAACTGCCACTCTTGTTGTCCCGCTCGCGCAACCTCTTCAAACTCTTTCAAAACGACGTTGGCCTGCTAGCCAGCCAGTATGCCGAGGGTATTCAGATGCGCATTATCAGAGGCGACAAGGATATAAATTTTGGTGCCATATACGAAAATGCCGTGGCCCAAGAACTTGCAGCGCACGGCATGACTACCTATTATTATAATAACAAGAAGCAAGGCGAACTCGACTTCATAGTAGAACTCAATGGCAAGGTATTGCCCATTGAAGTTAAATCGGGCAAGGACTACGAATCCCACCGCGCGCTCTCCAACGTCCTGCGACAAGAGGCATACGACCTCCCCGAAGCAGTCGTATTCAATAACGACAACCTGCACACAAAAGGCCCAATCATCTACGCCCCTATCTATATGGTCATGTTCCTTGAAAAAAACAACGAGGCCCCATCCTATTACAAAATAGACCTCTCAGGTCTATAATAAAAGGGCCCCGCAGCAAAAATAAAAGCCCCCGCGCCCCAAGCCCGCGAAAAAGCCTAACGCGCCTGGGGCGCGTTGCTATATCCCCTACCGTCGCCGCACCAAGGTGAGCCCATCGCGAATAGGCAGCACTACTTGCTCCACACGCGCATCGTTCACCAGATAATCGTTGAAGGCACAGATGGCGCGGGTCTGCGCATCGGTTGCATATTCGGGGTCAACGACGTGGCCGTCCCAAAGCGTATTGTCGGCTATGAGCACACCCCCATGGCGCAGGCGCGGCAGCACGAGTTCGTAGTATTCAATGTACTGCCGCTTGTTGGCATCTATGAAGGCGAGGTCAAACTCCCCGGGAATGTCGTCCAAGAGTTCGAAGACATTGCCCACTATCATATGGATGCGCGGCGGATAGGGCGCACCCTCCAACCACGGGCGGGTGAAATATTCCTGCTCGTCGTTGATTTCAAACGTATATAGTTCGCCGTCAGCGGGCATTGCCGATGCCATACACAGCGCCGAGTAGCCCGAATACGTACCTATCTCCAACACGCGCCGCGCCCCAATCATCTGTGTCAGCATTCGCAAAAACTGTCCTTGCAGCGGGCCCGAGGCCATGCGCGGACGGAGCAGAAACTGTTGCGTGGCGCGATACAGTCGGTGCAAGTATTCGTCCTCCTGCGTAGTGTGGGCTGCAATGTATTCGTCCAGATTCATAGACATAGGCAAGGGGTTATTCCGCAGACACAAGGGCTTCGATGGCCAAACGGTACGACTGCATGCCGAAACCGCAGATGACGCCGCGACAGGCCGCCGATATCATGGACTGGTGGCGAAACGTCTCGCGCTGGTGCACGTTGCTCAGGTGTACCTCAATGACGGGCACGGCAATGCCGCGGATGGCATCGTGCAGGGCAATGCTGGTGTGCGTATAGGCTCCTGCGTTGAACACAATGCCTGCCACGCCCTCGTCGGCGGCCTGTTCCAAGCGGTCGATAAGGAAGCCTTCGACATTCGACTGATAGTATTCGATGGTATGCGTAGGAAAGGCTGCGCGCAAGCCTTCCAGCGCCTCCTCCATCGTAGTGGCACCATAGATACTCGGTTCGCGACGGCCCAGACGGCCCAGATTGGGACCATTTATTATTAGTAGTTTCATAGGCAAGGAAAAGTGGGGTAGGGGATTATCATTTTATTTGTACCTTTGCAAAGGTAGTAAAAGGCAAATGGAGAACAAAATGAAAATCCACGTTTTTCAATTTTCCCTCTTCCGAACCGCAGCCTACCATTTCTAATTTCCAAGAATCCTATGCTGACCCACTACCTTAATTATATATCCCTGGAGCGCGGCCTAAGCGACAACACCCGCCAAGCCTACGAACACGATGTGCGCCTCTTCCTTGACTATCTGGCCGACGAAGAACTGCGCCCCGAAATGGTGAAACTCGACAACCTGCACCGCTTTGCCTGGCAACTCCACGATATGGGCATCGCACCACGCTCCGTGGCCCGCGTGCTCAGTGGCGTGCGCAGTTTCTACCATTTCCTCCTCGTCGACGGATATATCGAAGCCGACCCCACCGAACTCCTCGAATCGCCCAAAATCGGCAGACACCTGCCTGAAGTACTCTCGGCCGAGGAGATTGCGGCCATTGAGCAGACGATGGACCTCAGCCTGCCCGAGGAGCGCCGCGACCATTGCATCGTCGAACTCCTTTACAGTTGCGGCCTGCGCGTCAGCGAACTCTGCGCCCTCACCCTGAGCGATCTCTACCTGGAGGAGGGTTTCATCCGCGTGACGGGCAAGGGCAGCAAGCAGCGATTGGTGCCCATCGCCCAAACCACCATCGAAGAACTCCACCGATGGTTTGACGACCGCGCCGACATCACGCCCAAACCTGGCGAAGAGGACTACGTATTCCTGAGCCACCGTCGCCGCAGCCACCTCTCGCGCATCACGGTCTTCCACAATATCAAAATGTATGCCTCCCGCGCCGGCATCACCAAGAACATCAGTCCACACACCTTTCGACACAGTTTCGCCACACACCTCCTGGAGGGCGGCGCCAACCTCCGCGCCATCCAGGCCATGCTTGGCCACGAGAGCATAGCCACCACCGAAATCTACACCCATATTGACCGACAATATCTGCGCGAACAACTAATGACCCACTTCCCCAGAGCAAACAAGAAGTAAGGAAACAAAAGAAGAGGACAGCCTTCGGGTTGCCCTCTTCTTTAGTATTATATGGTAGGTTCTATAAATTAGCTTGCGATGAGTTTTCGGCTATCGTGCCGTAGGTTTTTGTCTTTCATGAGGGAGCGTAGCGGGCTACGTGACCGAATGAAAAACAAAAAGATACGGTGCGAGAGTCGGAAAAGCATCCAAGCCAAATAGAAACACCAACCAACCTTTGAGACTAATTTATAGAACCTACCATATAGGAGTAAACCTTATTATTATAGGAGTACACCGCCCCTACAAATACTCCTCCCAACAGGTCAGGCGCATATCTCCCTTTCGCAGATACGTGTCGTGCATGGCAAAGGCCGCGCGAAGGTTGTGAGGCGTATGGCCGCCGTTGCGCCGCGCCAGGTCGTAGTAGGCCCGCAAGATGGGGCGGTAGTCGGGATGCGCAATGGCGATAAGCGCCTCCGCGCGCTCCGTGGCACAAAGTCCGCGCAGGTCGGCCACACCATATTCCGTGGCAATGGCGTCCACATAGTGCTCCGTATGGTCCACGTGCGAGCAGAACGGCACGATGGAACTGATGCAACCATTTTTGGCCGTGCTGGCGCAGGTGAAGATGGACAGCATCGCGTTGTTCGTGAAGTCGGCCGAACCACCCACTCCGTTCATCATGCGCGAGCCACACACCTTCGTGCTGTTCACATGCCCATAGATGTCCACCTCCAAGGCCGTATTGAGCGAACAGATGCCCAGGCGAGCGATGATTTCGGGACAGTTGGAAATTTCGCTGGGGCGCAAGAGCAACCGTCCGCGGTATTCGTCCATATTCTGATACACCTCCTTCAGGTGCTCGCTACTAATGGTCAGCGCGCCTGTGCTGGCCGACACCACGCGACCCTCGCGAATCAGTCGCAAAGGCTCCTCCTGCAACACCTCCGTATAGATGTGGAAATTGGGCACGTCGGGACTGTCGCCCAGCGCACCCAGCACAGCGTTGGCACCCGAACCCACACCGCTCTGCAAGATGAGTTTGTCGCGATAGATATAGCCGCGCTGCATATTCCAGCGCAGAAATTCGGCCACATTGGCCCCGATGCGGCGCGTCACCTCCGTTGGTGCCGTCATGCTGCGCGCCTCGTCGGGCAAGTCCGTATGCACGATGCCGCGGATGCGATAGGCAGGCACCTCAACATACGGCCGCCCAATCTTCTCCATCGGATGCGTGATGAGCACGGGCGAACGGAACCATGGGTCTTCTATCTCGTAGATGTCGTGAATGCCCATGAGGTGATGGCCGTGCCAAGCATTGAGTTCCACAAACACGCCCTCGCGCGCCAGGCGGAAGATGGTGGGCGCAATACCAATGCCCGCCGTCAGGTAAACGCGCACCATGCCGCCCTCAATACGTTCCAGATGACAGGCTTCAACGATACCCCAATCCATCTGTCCCGTAATGCCCTGCCGCAACTGACAAGCATTGTCCGACAGGTTCAGGTCGGTATAGCGCACGCGGCCCTCGTTGAAGGCGCGGCGCAACTCAGCGTTCACACTGAAAGGCAAGCGGCGGTCAATGGCATCGGCAGCAGCCAATTCACCATCGCAACTGGCACCAATCGAAGCACCCGTCACCACATGCACGCGAAAATCTCTGCCTTGAGCATGTTCGGCCCGTGCCCGCTCGGCCAGCGCAGGCGTTATTACCTTCGGCGCACCAGCAGGACCAAAACCGCCCACTCCCAACAACTGACCATGCTGAATCAACCCAGCCGCTTCGGCCGGAGACATATTTACCATAAACGCAGATATATATATGTATGAAAAGTGAGGGCAAAGATAGTGCAAGGCGAGAGAAGAGCAAAATGAAAAACAACGTTTTTCGTTTTTGCCTCTTCCGAGCCGCAGCCTATCTTCTCTAAAGATAGTGCAAGGCGAGAGAAGAGCAAAATGAAAAACAACGTTTTTCGTTTTTGCCTCTTCCGAGCCGCAGCCTATCTTCTCTAAAGAAGTGCAAGACGAGAGAAGAGCAAAATGAAAACCTGCTTTTTGAGGCACCGGAGGCAGGATATACCAGGATATACCAGATTTTCCATGAAATCTAGATAATCTAGAAATGCTAGATAATCTAGAAATGCTAGAAAATCCAGAAAATCCAGAAACCCAAGAGAATCCCCCAAAAGAATCCCCCTTTTCCACAATCCCCGAAAAAATCAAAGCAAATATAAAATATATAGCTTTCTCTCTTTTTAAAAATAAAGAAAGAAAAAAATGATTAACATGATATCCTGTGGAAACTGTGGAAAGAAAAACCCCCTAAAATTTGTCCAAGAAGTTATCCCATTGAGAATACACATTTTCCAACATCTTTCCACAATCCACACCCACCCATTCCCCATTCTCCTAATACCCTGATAATCCAGCAAAATAGCAGCCAATCCATCCCAAACTATCGCCCCCATTCTCCACAAAGCGTGGAAAAATCCCCACGTGGAAAAGAAAAACGTGGGGAAAAGCCCAAAAACAGTGCAATCAACCCAGGAAAAACCCCACAAAAAGGAGAAAATAAGTGGAAAACTAGCCACACGAAACGACCCCTCCCAGCACCCCATTTTTCCCACCCATTCTCCAACCTTTCTTTCACATTTTCCCACAACTTCTCCACAGGTATTTTTTAAGGCAAGCAAGGTGCGGTACTTTCACGTTACCCCAAATGTTAAATCCAACTTTTTTCGCGCGAAAACTTTTAATATCTTTTATATTTTCGGCCGCGAAAAAATCTCTATATCGGCATTTCGCGCACCGATAAAGCCAAGAAAATTTCCG
>SFID01000037.1 GCA_004555425.1 Bacteroidales bacterium | reverse complement strand
AAGAGGAGAAAACCCCGTGTTTGGGGCTCTCTCCTCTTCGCTAGTACAAAGATACAACATTTTCGCGCGAAATGCAAATCGCTTTAACATTTCGCAACACTTTACGAAATGTTAAAAGACGAGTTTTGCACAACCCAGGGTTCGGCGTGTATTATCTTTATGGGCGCCGATTTCTGGGTTGTGCGGATTTATGAAGGGTGGGGGAGGGGGAACGCAAAAACGGGGTGCGGCCTCACTCCTGCTCCCTCCCCCTTCCTATAATAAGAAAGCGGATTACCCCGGCCTCTTCCAGGCGAACCGCGAAGGGAGGCGGAATGGCGCGGCAGGCTGTGATTTTTTTCTTCCTCCCTAAGCCCCTATATATTAGGCATATCCAGAGGCGCGTAAAAAATATTTAGAAAATTTTTTGGGCAGTCCAAAAATATCGGACCACGTTGTGCTTACCTTTGCATTGTCAAAAAGAAAACATCCTCACAGGAAGGGTGATGAAAAAACTATTTCTGCGCGTTGGCCAACGCTTATTTTTAGGTTTTATCCATTTACAGATTTACAACCATGAACAGACTAAAAACAGCCCGTCAGGGCATTCAGCGAGAAAGAAAAAACTATGGATTGCAACTTCGCAATCCGCTGAACATCCGCCAAATGCCGCCCCGCCGTTCGCGCCGTAGGGGCAGATGCCAGCGGCAACAAGCAGGTTTCTGCTGCTTCCCCCATTTCGATGCGGGCATTTGCGCCGCCATCCGTTTGGTCGCCCATTACATCCTCCACGGCGGATGCGACACCGTCGGCAAACTGCTGGAGCACTGGGCACCTTCGTGTCCGTGTCGTCGCGACCTCTACGTGGCTTGTGTCTGCGGTCGCTGCGGTCTTTCGCCGATGATGCCTCTCAGACCCTACGGTCCCGCGTTTGCCAACCTGTTGTCCGCAATGGCGAGGCAGGAAACGGGCATGCGCCTTTCGCCGCTCTATGTGGAAGAACTGCTCGGCAGAATGCAGGCGTAGAAGCCCACCATCATAAATTCCCCTAACACACACAGTCCACAGTCCTATGTCAGATAAAGAAAAAACCAAATTCGTCACGCTATCTCGCCGCGAAGTGGCCAGCAAGATATTTCCCGATTATGATTCCCGTAAGGCTGTCAGCGCCCTGACGCGCTGGATTCAGCAGGACCCCATCCTGCTCTCGCGCCTTTTGAAGCGGGGCTACCGCCCACGTATGCGGGTATTCAGTCCAAATATCCAGCGCGTTTTGCAGAAGTATATCGGGTATTAGATTCCGCAAAAGAATGGGCAACGTGCCGACAAAAGGCGTCGGTGAGTTGCCCATTTGCTTTTTGTGGCCACGAAGCGCCTCGCTCTCAAAGAATTTCGCTAAATTTGCAAGTTGAAAATAAACGTAAGCATACAGAATAACCTATGAAGATTGAACAACAGTTGGCGGCCAGCGTATCGGCCGCTCTCCACCACCTCTACGGACAAGAGGTGGCCGCAGATACGATACAACTGCAAAAGACCAAGCGCGAGTTTGAAGGCCATCTCACGCTCGTCGTCTTCCCCTACCTGAAAATGTCGCGCAAGAAGCCCGAAGACACGGCCCAGGAGATTGGCCAGTATCTGATGGACAACAGCGGCATGGTGGCTGCCTTCAACGTGGTGAAGGGATTCCTCAACCTGACCATTGCTTCCGACTGCTGGGTGGCCCTGCTCGGCGACATCAATGCCGATGCGCGCTACGGACTGACCGCTCCGACGGAATCGTCGCCCTTGGTGATGATTGAATACTCCTCGCCCAACACCAACAAGCCCCTTCACCTGGGCCATGTGCGCAACAACCTGCTCGGCTGGGCCATTGCACAAATTGCCGAGGCCAACGGCAACCGCGTGGTCAAGACCAACATCGTCAACGACCGCGGCATACATATCTGCAAGTCCATGCTGGCCTGGCAGAAGTTTGGCAACGGCGAAACGCCCGCCTCGAGTGGCAAGAAGGGCGACCACCTCATCGGCGACTACTACGTAGCCTTCGACAAGGCATATCGCCAGCAGGTGGCCGAACTCCAGGCGCAGTTCATCGCCGAGGGTATGGACGAAGAGGCAGCCCATAATCGTGCCAAAGCCGAAGCCCCCCTCATCGTCGAGGCCCATGAGATGCTCGTCAAATGGGAGCAAGGCGATGAAGAGGTGCGCGCATTGTGGCGCAAGATGAACGAATGGGTGTATGAAGGTTTCGACGAAACGTACAAGGCCCTGGGCGTAGGTTTCGACAAGATATACTACGAAAGCGACACCTACCTTGAAGGCCGCGAACTCGTGCTCGAAGGATTGGAGAAGGGCCTGTTCCATCGCAAGGAAGACGGCTCCGTGTGGGCCGACCTCACGGACAAGGGCCTCGACGAGAAACTCCTGTTGCGCGCCGACGGCACTTCCGTTTATATGACCCAAGACATCGGCACGGCCAAGATGCGCTATGCCGATTTCCCCATCGACAAGATGGTGTATGTCGTAGGCAACGAGCAAAACTACCACTTTCAGGTGCTCTCTATCCTGCTCGATGAACTCGGCTTTGCTTGGGGCAAGGACCTTGTGCACTTCTCCTACGGCATGGTGGAGTTGCCCAACGGCAAGATGAAGAGCCGCGAAGGCACCGTGGTGGATGCCGACGACCTCGTGGCCGAGATGGTGCGCCAGGCACGCCTCACCGCCGACGAAGCAGGCAAGTTTGCCGATATGCCCGAGCAGGAGCGCAACGAGGTGGCCCGCATCGTGGGAATGGGTGCGCTGAAATACTTCCTGCTCAAGGTTGATGCGCGCAAGAATATGCTCTTCAATCCCGAAGAGTCCATCGATTTTAACGGCAACACGGGACCCTTCATTCAATATACCTACGCCCGCATACGCTCCATCCTGCGCAAGGCTGCCGATACGGGCCTGGACTATCGCCATCTGCCCGCCGCCGTGCCCGCCCTCAGCACCAAGGAAGAGGAAATCGTGGCCCGCGTGGCCGAATTTGCCGCCGTGGTGCGCCAGGCAGGTCAGGACTATTCGCCCTCCGTCATTGCCAACTACTGCTACGACCTCACGAAAGAGTACAACCAGTTCTACCACGACTACAGCGTATTGCGCGAGGAGGATGAAGCCAAGCGGCAGTTCCGCCTCGTGCTCTCGGCCAACGTTGCCAAGGTGATTCGTCTCGGCATGTCGCTGCTCGGCATCGAAATGCCCGAACGAATGTAACCCCCGCCGACTCCGCAACCGCTATGAAGTATTATGTAGTATGGCGCGGCGTGCAGCCAGGCGTTTATGCCTCGTGGGCGGAATGCAAGGCCCAAGTGCAGGGCTTCGATGGGGCGCTCTATAAGTCGTTCCCCTCGGAAGCCGCCGCCCGCTCGGCCCTCAACGACCCGCCACACCTGCACATCGGCGCAGGCAAAGCCGCTGCCCCAAAAGCCAAGGCGCAGACTGGCAGCGCGCAGTGCCCCCCGATTGTGGGCAATGCCTGGGCCGTGGATGCAGCCTGCTCGGGCAACCCCGGGCCGATGGAATACAGATGCGTAGACCTGGCCGACGGCAAGGAGGTGTTCCACTACGGACCCACCTTCGGCACCAACAACATCGGCGAGTTCCTAGCCATCGTCCACGCCTTGGCCCTCATGAAGCAGCAGGGCATCCGCCGCACCATTTACAGCGACAGCCGCAACGCCATGAACTGGGTACGAGGCGGCCGCTGCAAGACCCGACTGCCCATGAGCCAGAAAAGTGCCACGGTGCACGACCTCATCGCTCGCGCAGAGCGTTGGCTGGCCGCCAACCCCATAGACGTGCCCATCCTGAAATGGCAAACGGACGAATGGGGCGAAGTGCCAGCCGACTTTGGGCGGAAGTGATACGCACAGGTCCGTTTCAGCAACAACCAGAAACCTACCCTTCAACCTAAACCCTCCACACAACGGTGAAAGAATTCTTTATCGTCATGCGCAAATACGTGGGCCCGTACAAAAGGTTCATGTTTGGCTCGCTCTTCTTCAATCTCCTGTCGGCCGTACTCAACGTGTTTTCCTTCGCATCGCTCATCCCGATGCTCAACCTCCTCTTTGAGTACGACCCCAACAAGACACCGCTCACCTTCTGGGCATGGGACACCGCAGGAGTCAGTTTCAAGGATCTCCTCATCCATAATATGTATTTCTACACCGAGCAGATCATGCGAGACTACGGCGGTCCCGCCATCGCGCTGCTGATTATCGGCGTGGTACTTATCGTGGCTACCCTGCTCAAGACCTCGTGCTATTTCCTGAGTGCCGCACTGCTCGTGCCGATGCGCACAGGAATTGTCCGCGACATACGCAGCCAGGTTTACCACAAGATAACCAACCTGCCGCTCTCCTTCTTCAGCGACGAGCGCAAGGGCGACATCATTGCGCGCATGAGTGGCGATGTCAACGAAGTGGAGAATTCGATTACGGGTTCCTTGGAAATGCTTGTCAAGAACCCCATCCTGCTCGTCTGCTACTTTGGCGTGCTCATCTACACCAGTTGGCAACTCACCCTCTTTACCATTATCGTCCTGCCGCTGATGGGATGGGTGATGGGGCGTATCGGACGCAAACTCAAGCGTCGGAGCCTCGAGGCACAAAACAAGTGGTCGGAAACCATGGCCCAGTTGGAGGAAACCCTGGGAGGCATGCGCATCATCAAAGCCTTCACCGCCGAGCACAAGATGCAGGAGCGTTTCGACAAGAGTACCAACGACTATCGCCGCGCGACCAGCCGCGTGAGCATACGTCAGGCTTTGGCGCACCCGATGAGCGAGTTTCTCGGCACGTGTCTGATTGTCGTCGTCCTGTGGTATGGAGGCATGCTCATTTTCTCCAATCCCGAGCATCCCATCATTGATGCCCCGACCTTCATCTTCTATATGGTCATTCTCTACAGCATCATCCAGCCGCTCAAGGACCTCTCGAAAGCCTCCTACAACATACCTAAGGGTATGGCTTCGATGGAGCGCGTCAACAAAATCCTTTATGCAGAAAATCCTATCCGCGAGTGTGAGCACCCCGTGCACTTGCCGCACCTCAAGGAGAAGATAGAGTTTCAGGATGTACGGTTCAGTTACGCGGGCAGCAAGCACCAGGTTATCTGTGGCATCAATCTGACCGTGAAGCGCGGACAGACGATTGCCATCGTGGGCCAGAGCGGTTCGGGCAAGAGCACCCTCGTCGACCTCTTGCCGCGCTATCACGACGTGACGGGCGGTTGCATCCGCGTGGATGGCCGCGACGTGAAGGAACTCTACTTGAGCGACCTGCGCGCCCTTATTGGAAATGTCAACCAAGAGGCAATCCTCTTCAACGATACCTTCTTCAACAACATTGCCTTTGGTGTGGAAAACGCCACAATGGAGCAAGTCGTCGAAGCCGCCAAGGTGGCCAACGCCCACGACTTTATCATGGAGAGCGAAGAAGGTTACAACACGAAGGTGGGCGACCGCGGATGTCGTCTGTCGGGCGGCCAGCGCCAGCGCGTGTCGATTGCCCGCGCCATTCTCAAGAACCCCGACATCCTTATCCTTGACGAGGCCACCTCGGCCCTTGATACGGAGAGCGAACGCCTCGTGCAGGAAGCCCTAGAACGATTGATGAAGACGCGCACCACCATTGCCATTGCCCACCGCCTTTCAACCATCAAGAATGCCGATGAGATTTACGTCCTGCACGAAGGACGCGTGGTTGAGCGCGGCACACACGATGACCTCATTGCGATGGACGGTTACTACAAACGCCTCAACGATATGCAGCAACTGTAAAGCGATTGTCGAGAAGCCTTGCTGCATTTTTTCTTAGCCTTTCCCATTTCCCATGAAACTTCTGCTAAAATTCTATGTCAGTTTGGTCGTCATCTTCATGGCGGCCAAATTGTGTTTTATGGCCTTCAACGTGGCGCCCGATGGCGCGGTGAGCGCGGCAGATGCCTTTGCGGTGCTCGTGCATGGCCTTCCGCTCGACCTGGCTACGGCAGGCTACTTCACTGCGCCCGTCTGGTTGTTTCAACTCCTGAGTATCTGGATTCCGAAGGACAGGATAGGGCGCGCCCGTGCTGCCTACTTCAACCGCCAAGGCCAGCGCGTAGACCATATATATTATATACGCGCGCGCGTAACATATAAGGCGTACCTTGTCTTTGTCACCCTGTTGCTGACCGCCGTCTTCGTGGGCGATACCTGCCTGTACGGATTTTGGGGCATTAAGTTGGACGGCACGGTCTTTAATTACCTCGGCCAGCCCGGCGGAGCCGTCAACAGCGTGTCGGCCTCCTACATCGCGCTTGTGCTGCTCGCTGCTTTGCTGACGGGAGCCCTCATTTTTATTTGGCTTAGCCGTTTGCCAAGGTTGGCCGAGCGGAAAACGGGTCCGCACCACCGCCTTCTCCGCACCGCCTTCATGCTCCTCGTGGGTGGCCTCCTCTTTCTCGCCATTCGCGGTGGCGTGGGCCGCAGTACGGCCAATGTCGGCATGGTTTATTATAGCGACCGCCTCTACCTCAATCATTGTGCCGTCAATCCCGTTTTCAGCGTGGTCTCTTCCCTTTTCAAGACGAAGGATTTCGCCAGCGAGCACAACGTCTTCCCCGAGGAGGAGCGCGCTCGGCTCTTTGCAGATTTGCACTACTCCACGGCGGGCCACACCACCGACACCTTGTTGCGCACCTCCCGTCCCAACGTGCTCCTTATCATTATGGAGGGTTGCGGCGGCGTATTTGTGAATGCCGTTGACAGCCTGGCCGACCCCAATATCACGCCGCGGCTCAACCAACTGGCTCGCGAGGGCGTGGTCTTCACCAATTGCTATGCCAACTCCTTCCGCACAGACCGCGGCACCGTATGTGCGCTCAGCGGTTACCCCGCCTTTCCCGACGTGAGCGTTATGAAGGTGCCCTCGCGCCGCGACGGCCTGCCCTCCATTGCCCGTTCGTTGAAGGCGGTGGGCTATCAGACGGAATTTCTCTATGGCGGCGACATTGATTTCACGGGCACGAACGGCTATCTCCGCGCTACGGGCTACCAGCATACCTTTGGCGACAAAACCTTCACCGTCTCCGAGCGCGCCACCCATGGTTGGGGCGTCACGGACCGCATAACCTTCGCCCGCCTCTTGGAGATGGTCAAGGCATATCCGCAGGACCGCCCCTGGCATACGGGTTTCCTCACCCTGGCAAGCCACGAGCCATGGGGTGTGCCCTATGCCCGCATCGCAGGCGACACGATAGCCAACGCAATGGCCTATCTCGACGATTGCGTCGGCCAGTTCATTGACAGCCTGCGCCGTTTGCCGCAGTGGGACAATACACTCGTGATTCTCCTCCCCGACCACGGCATCAACTATCCCGCCAGCCTGCGCGTGGACAACCCCCGCAAGTGTCACATCCCCCTGATATGGACGGGCGGGGCTATCCGAGCGCCGCGCCGCATCACGACCCTGATGAACCAAACCGACCTTTGCGCCACGCTGCTCGGGCAGATGGGCATCGACCACAGCGCGTTTCGTTTCAGCCGCAACGTCTTGGCCGACACCTACACCCATCCCTGCGCCATCCACGTATGGAGCGAGGGCATCCTTTGGCTCGACAGCAGCGGCCATACAGCCCTCAACCTCGTCACGCGTCCGCCATCCATCCTCCAAACCTCCACACCCGCGGACAGGGCGGCCACAGCCAAGCGCGCAAAGGCCGCCAACGCATTCCTGCAAACCTGCTACGACGACCTAGGTCGTTAGTGCAGGTCGTGTTGCCCTGCGCAGAAGTTTTATAGGTAGGTCCTCCCCATCCTACCTAAATGAAGAGCGGTCTCCAGGCCGCTTTTTTTGTGTTTTTGTCAAAGAATTCGGCCATTTTTCCACGCTAGTTCTTCATTCTGAGTGGTTTTTTGTAAAAAAGAAGGTCTTCACCGAAAAAAATACGTACTTTTGCCCGACAAATGCGCCCTTTGCAAGGGCACCAGAGACTTTCACCAGACAATTATTCACACAACACAAACTACAAACCTTATGAAGAAATTCAAATTCTTGCAGTTTCTGCTCGTGGCTATCGTAGTCGGTGCTGCCAGCATAGCATCTGCTTTTGCACAGCAGATGCCTATGTTGCCCATTGACACCGCTGTGCGTTACGGCAAACTGCCCAACGGATTGACCTACTACATCCGTCACAATGCCCTGCCCGAAAAGCGTGTTCACTTCTATATCGCGCAGAAGGTAGGTTCGGTACAGGAAGAAGAGAACCAGCGCGGTCTGGCCCACTTCCTCGAGCACATGTGCTTCAACGGCACCCAGCACTTCCCCGGCAACGGCGTCGTTAAGTATTGCGAAAGCATCGGCGTGAAATTTGGCGAGAACCTCAATGCCTACACCTCCACCGACGAAACCGTTTACAACATTGACGGCGTGCCCGTGAGCGATAGCAACATCGACTCCTGCCTCTGGATTCTCCACGACTGGGCCGATGGCCTTCTCCTCGAGACAGCCGAAATCGACAAGGAGCGCGGTGTCATCCACGAGGAGTGGCGTATGCGCAGCAGTGCTATGATGCGTATCCTCAACCGCCAGTTGCCCAACCTCTATCCCAATTCGCGCTACGGCGAGCGTATGCCCATCGGTCTGATGAGCGTCATCGACAACTTCGAGCCCGACTTCCTCCGCGCCTACTACGAGAAGTGGTATCGCCCCGACCTTCAGGGTATCATCATCGTTGGTGATATTGATGTAGATCAGGTTGAAGCAAAAGTCAAGAGCATTTTCTCGACTATCAAGCCTCAGGAAAACCCTGCCGCCTACGAACTCTATCCCGTGCCCGACAACGCCGAGCCCATCTATATCGTTGATAAGGACAAGGAGCAGAGCCAGGCTATCATCCAGGTGTTCTTCAAGCAAGATGCCATCCCCGCCGAGATGCGCGGTTCTATGGGCCTGCTGGTGATGAACTATATGGAGAGCATGGCCACCTCTACGCTCAACGCCCGTCTCAGCGAGCTCTCCAAGAATCCCGACTGCCCCTTCGTGGCTGCCATGGTTAGTTACGACAACTACCTCGTCAGCAAGACCAAGGATGCCTTCAACCTTATCGTTGTGCCCAAGGATGGACAGACCGAGCAGGCACTCCAGACCGCAATGGAGGAAGTAGTGCGCGCCCGCCAGTTTGGCTTCAACGCCACCGAGATTTACCGCTCGCGCGATGAGTTCATGAGCGGCCTCGAGTCCGTCTACAACAACCGCGAGAAGCAGCAGCACAACTTCTTCACCAAGCAGTACGTGCGCCACTTCCTTGAAGGCGATGCCATCCCCGACCTAGAAACGGAGTACAATATCTATAAGATGCTCTCTGCCCAACTTCCTGTCGAAGCTGTCAACGAGTTCATGAAGGAAATGACCGCCAGCACCGACACGAACTTCGTCTGTCTGGCCGTCTTCCCCGAGAAGGAAGGCGTGGCCATTCCCACCACGGACGACCTCCGCAAGGCTGTGACTGCCGCAGTCAATGCCAACCTCACCGCCTACGTGGATAACGTCAAGGATGAGCCCCTCGTGCCCACACTTCCCAAGCGCGGCAAGATTAATAAGGAAGAGGCCGCTCCCTTCGGCTACACCTGCTGGACACTCAAGAACGGCGCCCGCGTTTATTTCAAGAAGACCGACTTCAACGAGAGCCAGGTGCTCTTCAACGCACACAGCAAGGGCGGTACTTCCCTCTATGATGTCAAGGATTTCCCCAACTACGAAATGTATGGTGCTGTCATGGAATCCACTGGCCTTGGCAACTTCACCAGCACCGAACTCCAGAAGAAGCTCGCTGGCAAGCAGGTGAGCTGCTCCTCTTCCCTCGGTGAAGCATCCGAAGGCCTGAGCGGTAGTTCCACGCCCAAGGACCTGCGCACGCTCTTCGAACTCATCTACCTCCAGTTCCAGCGTCCTTGCTACGACCCCGAAGGCTTCAACACCGTTATGAATATGTATCGCACGCAGTTGGCCAACGCCGAGAAGCTGCCCGATATGGCTTTCACCGACTCTCTGCTCAACACAGTCTATGGCCACAATCCCCGCGCGCAGCGCATTCACCTGGCCGACCTCGACAAGGTTAGCTACGACCGCATCCTTGAAATCCACAGCGAGCGCTTTGCCAACGGTGGCGACTTCGACTTCTTCTTTACGGGTAACTTCGACACCGACAGCCTTCGCCTATTCGTAGAGCAGTACATCGCTCCGCTCAAGGCGCAGAAGAAGCGCGAAAACTACAACCCCGCCGCTGTCATTCAGTCCGTACAGGGTGTGAAGAACAACCACTTCATTCGTCCGATGGAGACCCCGCAGGCCAAGTTCGTCCAGATATGGAACGGCGACCTGCCCTACACCGTCAAGAATGCCGCAGTGGTCAACGCACTGAGCGAAATCCTCTCGCAGCGCTACCTCAAGAGCATCCGCGAAGAAGGCTCAATGGCCTACAGCGTAGGTGCCTACGGCGCAGCCAACTATGGCACTCGCGAAAACTACAACATTCAGATTTATTGCCCCGTCAAGCCCGAGAAGAAGGACAGCGCGCTGATGCTCGTCCGCCTCGACATTGACAAGATTGCCGCCGAAGGTGTCACCGCCGAAGAACTCCAGAAGGTGAAAGAGTTTGAGGTGAAGGACTTCGCCGACAAGCAGCGCAAGAATGGCTACTGGCAGGGCCTCATCACCTCCATGATCGTTTGGGGTAAGGACACCCAGAAGGACTACATCGAAATCACGAAGGCGCTGACGAGCGACGACATCCGCGATTTCGTACGCTTCATACTGCTCAAGCAGAACAACGTCATCACCGTGTCAATGCTCCCCGCCGACCTGACGGAAAAAGAATAAGAATTAGCGCTCCGAGTTTCTCGGGGCGCTTTTTGGAATAGGAATTAGCGCTGGTTGGGGCATCCTCAATCAGCGCTAATTCTTTCTGTATAACATACGGACGTGGCTGCCCGTTCATTGAAACCGCCATCATTATAAATTCTAAAATAAAAAACCGCGATTTTAACATTTCCGAAGTGGTAACTACTCAGGTCGTTGTTTGCTGGCTAGGGATTCTATTCTGTGCGCCCCGCAGGGGCAACCTGCGCGTAGCCCAGGGCAGAGCGAAGCGGCGCCCTGGGTATTGTCGTCCGTCCCCAGCTTTCGCCCTGCAAGGGCAAAAGCGTAAAAACCAGCGTTTACTATTCGTCCATACATTGCACCTATTATATATGCTTTTGCCCTTGCAGGGCGAAAGCACTGCCTACTGTATTCATCACCCAGGGCGCCGCTTCGCTCTGCCCTGGGCTAGGCGCAGGTTGCCCCTGCGGGGCGCACAGACGGCATCATTCCACCCATAATTAGCACCCAGCCTATCCATTTTTTCGGGCAACAACAACCTGAGTAGTTACGGTTCTAGAAATTCCTACAAATGCTCTGGCAAGGTAAATAGCCGTGTGCCGTTGCTACCCTTGACAAGAATCAGGCGGTCGTGTTGCGGGTGGTCTTGCAGGTATGCCTTGACAGATTCCACGTTGGGAAAGGGGAGTAGGCGGCAGGCGGCGCGCTGGGCGGGAGTGAGTTGCGCCAAGGCTGGTTCGTAACCTTGGCCTACCAGCCAGGCCTCCTTGCAATCTGTGGAGAGGAGACGCTGGAGCACTTCCAGGTGGGCTTGCACCGAGAAATCTCCCAGTTCGCGCATCTCGCCCAGGATGGCCAGTTTGTCCGTGTGCTCCATCACGCCAAAGTTTTCGAGGGCGGCGGTCATGCTGGTCAGGTTGGCGTTGTAGGCATCCACGATGAGGGTGTTGTGGGCCGTGCGGAGGAGTTCGCTGCGATTGTTTGTGGGGCAATATTCGGAGATGGCGGCATTGATGTCGGCATCGGGCACACCGAAATGTATGCCCGCACTGATGGCGCAAAGGGCATTGCTGATATTGTATGCGCCGATGAGTTGGGTGGGCACACAATTCCAATCACCGCCCGCACGGCGCCAACGGAAGCGCAGGCAGGGGTCGCAAGCCACCACTTCGCCCTCAACGGCATTCTGCTGGCCCGTCAATCCATAGGTTACGGCGGGCAGGCCAACTGCCTGACGGCGCAGGATGTCGTCCTCGCCGTGGAGGAAGATGTAACCACCGCGCTGGCGGAGGTCGTCGTAGAGTTCGCTCTTCGTGCGGACTACACCCTCGAAGGAACCAAAACCTTCGAGGTGGGCCATACCGACGTTGGTGATGACGCCACAGTCAGCCTGCACGATGCGACAGAGGTCGGCAATCTCGCCGGGATGGTTGGCACCCGTTTCAATGATGGCCAGTTGGTGCTCGGGGCGGAGGCGCAGGAGGGTTTTGGGAACGCCGATGTGGTTGTTGAGGTTGCCCTGGGTGTAGAGGAGGCGGAATTTGCGGCCGAGGACGGCGGCGAGAAGTTCCTTGGTGGTGGTCTTGCCGTTCGTACCCGTCACCTGGAGGATGGGCAAGGAGAGTTCGCGGCGGTGGCGGGCTGCCAGTTGCTGCATGGCCGTGAGGACATCGTCCACGAGTATATAGCGGTCGTCATGCACCACTGCGGGATTGTCGACCACGGCATAGGCACAGCCACCTTCGAGGGCTTGGGCTGCAAACTGATTGCCATCAAAGTTGCCGCCCTTGAGCGCGAAAAAGATGCCGTTGGGAATCAAAGCGCGGGTGTCGGAAGTCACCTCGGGGTGCGACAGAAAAATCTGATAAAGTTTATCGTTCTGGGACATAATATGGCGTATTTTTGAAATTACGTTGCGAAGTTAGGTATTTTTCAATGACAGCGTATGGGGCGTGTGGAATATTCTGCGTATTTTTGTGCTCGGATGGCTTTGCTCGGTCGCTGCACGACCAAGCATGGGGACTGCGTCCCCTAGTTTCAAGTTTCAACGGAAGCCTGCGGCTTCCTAGTTTCAGGGAACCCCTTCGGGCTTCCTGTTTCAACGCAGCCTGCGGCTGCTGGCTCGATAGTCCTTAAACAATTAAGGAATGAGGAATTAGGAATTAGGAATTGCCTTTCAATGAGGATGACCTCCTAATATTCTCTCCCAATTTCTAATTCCTCATTCCCAATTCCCAATTCCTCATTCCTAATTCCCAATTTCTAATTCCTCATTCCTAATTGAATAAGATTCCCAATTCCCAATTCCTAATTCCTAATTCCTATTTCCCCTCATGTCCTACACCATCAACGCGGCCGGCCGCCTGCTAGACCTCCAAACGCCCGTAGTCATGGGTATTCTCAATGCCACGCCTGACTCCTTCTATGCGGGTAGCCGCACACAGACGGAGGCAGAGATTGCGGCGCGCGTTCACCAGATTGTGGACGAGGGGGCTGGCATCATTGATGTGGGAGCCTACTCCTCGCGCCCCGGGGCGGACGATGTGCCCGCTGAGGAGGAAGCCCGTCGTTTGCGCCATGCCCTTGACATCGTTCGCCGCGAAGCACCCGATGCTATTATTTCGGTGGACACTTTCAGGGCCGATGTGGCGAAAATGTGTATTGAAGAAGGGGGCGCGCATATCATCAACGACATCTCGGGCGGCACACTGGACAAGAATATGTTTCGCACCGTGGCGCGCCTGCGCGTACCATATATCCTGATGCACATTCAGGGCGAACCGCACACGATGCAGCAGGCACCGCACTACGACAACCTGGAGCAGGAGGTATTCCTCTTCCTCTCGCAGCGCGTGGACCAACTGCGCCAGTTGGGCGTGGCGGACATCATCCTAGACCCTGGCTTCGGTTTCGGCAAGACGCTGGCGCACAACTACGAACTGATGAACCGCCTGGAGGATTTCCGCGAGTTTGACCTGCCGCTGCTGGTGGGCATCTCGCGCAAATCGATGATATACAAACTGCTGGGCACTACGCCCGCCGAAGCCCTTGGCGGCACCATCGCACTCAACACCATCGCACTGATGAAGGGCGCACACATCCTGCGCGTTCACGACGTACGGGCCGCCGTGGAGACCGTCCGCATTGTTGAAACCTTGAAAACTGGTCTCTAGGCAAATTCCTTCTGTTCAATCCCCCTTTCCCTCCCCCTTTCCTATGATTACATTCGGCATCATTGATTTCCTCGACATACTGCTGGTAGCCCTCCTGCTATACTACATCTATCGGTTAATGAAGGCTTCCAGCGCGGCAAATATCTTCTCGGGCATCATGGTCCTTATCCTGGTATGGATTCTGGTGTCGCAGATATTTGAAATGCGTCTGCTCGGAGGCATTCTGGATAAAATCGTCAATATGGGTGCGCTTGCCCTCATCATCCTCTTCCAAGAGGAAATCCGCCATTTCTTCTCGAGCATCGGCACGCGCAGCCACATGGGATTCCTCATGCGCATCCTCGGGCGCAAACGGAGTGCGGACAACGGCCAGCGCGAAGAAATCATGCCAATCGTGATGGCCTGTCTCAGCATGAGCAAGCAGAAGGAGGGCGCACTTATCGTCATCGAACGGCAAGTGGCCCTGCGCGAAATCATCGAAACGGGCGACACCATCAATGCCGACATCAACCAACGCCTCATCGAAAACATCTTCTTCAAGAACAGTCCGCTCCACGATGGCGCCATGATTATCTCGCACAAACGCATTAAGGCGG
The DNA here is from genome assembly GCA_004555425.1 of Bacteroidales bacterium. GTDB lineage: Bacteria > Bacteroidota > Bacteroidia > Bacteroidales > Bacteroidaceae > Alloprevotella. The sequence goes on along the minus strand of SFID01000037.1, from coordinate 18,346 downwards.
CAGGCTGCATCCTGCCCGTGGCCCACGACAACGACATCCCGAAATCTCTCGGCCTGCGCCACCGCGCGGCCCTTGGCATCTCGCAAAAGAGCGACTGCCTGGCCATCATCATTTCCGAAGAAACGGGCGGCATCTCTATTGCCCGCAATGGCGAGTTTCACCTGCGCCTAACTGCCGAGGAACTGGAGAGCCGACTGGCACAGGACTGGAATTGACTTCACACGAATCTATTCGAATTACACGAATGCAGGTGAGAGTAGCCCACCCTGCCAAAATTAGAATCATTCGTGGTGGAAAAAAGAAAACACACTCTTCTGCATTCGTAAAATTCGATATATTCGTGTTAAAAAAACTCCGCGATGCCTGCGCGCTCTGTTATTTAGATTTCTATTGGGGTTCTCTCCAACTCCTAACTCCTAACTAATAATAACCTGTTTTTTTAACACGAATAACACGAATTTTTCGAATATGACTGAGAGGCTAACTGTTCACACGAATCTATTCGAATTACACGAATGCAGGTGAGAGTAGCCCACCCTGCCAAAATTAGAATCATTCGTGGTGGAAAAAAGAAAACACACTCTTCAGCATTCGTAAAATTCGATATATTCGTGTTAAAAAAACTCCGCGATGCCTGCGCGCCCTGTTATTTAGATTTCTATTGGGGTTCCCCCATCCATTGCTAATTCCTAATTCCTAACTCCTAACTCCTAATTGAAAGGCAACTCCTAACTCCTAACTAAAAAAGCTCCCCCGTGCGCATCGCAATTATCGAAGAAAACACTTTGGCCGCCATCGGCCTGGCAGGTATCATCCGACAGATGATGCCAGCCATCGACGTGTGCCTCTTCACCGAAATGGCAGAACTGGCGCAGGCGGAAGAGGAGGAGCCCTTCCACCACTTTTTCGTCAGCACACGGGCACTCACTGCGGGCGCATCGTTCTTCATTGCGCGCGGCCGCCATACAATCGTTCTGACCCACGGAGCAGAAGTGAGCAGTGTGCCGTGCGACTTCCCCACTCTCAACGTTTGCCAGAGCGAAGGCCAACTCACCCGCGCCATCCTGCGCCTGGCGGAAAAGTCGCACGCCCACGCCGCAGGCCATCCGCACGCCAGCCCCGACCATGCTGGGCAACGGCCCGCCCCACCCCACCCGCTGCCCGCGGGAAGCCAGACACCGCTCACACCGCGCGAGACACAGGTGCTGCGAGGCGTTGTGCTGGGACAACTCAACAAGGAAATTGCCGACTCGCTCGGCGTCAGCACCGCAACAATCATCTCCCACCGCAAGAATATCACCGAGAAACTCCACCAGAAGAGCGTTTCGGGCCTGACCATCTACGCCGTGATGCACGGCATCGTGCGCGCCGAGGAAATCTGAGGCTGTGACAGGCTGGCCCTTCACAGCGTTTTTATCGCGAATCTCTCGCGCGCGTTCCTATTATATATACGCGCGCATATATCAGCCGCCCCTTCGCAGCGAATATCTTACAGGGAGGAACGTTTGGCACGCTCTTTGCTATTCTCCTTATTGACGGGGCACGCCGCGTGCCCATAATTATTCACCAAACAAGAAAAGAATCATGTATCTAATCATTTTCCTTGGCGTGACCATCCTCAGTTGGGTGGTGCAGGCCAACCTTCAGAGCAAATTCAAGAAGTACTCGCAAGTACCCCTCAACGGCGGAATGACGGGCCGCGAAGTGGCTGAGAAGATGCTGCGCGACAACGGCATCTACAACGTCACGGTGACGTGTACGCCAGGCCATCTGACCGACCATTACAACCCGACAAACGGCACGGTTAACCTGAGCGAGAGCGTCTATCACAGCAATTCGGTGGCCGCCGCTGCCGTAGCCGCCCACGAATGTGGCCATGCCGTGCAGCACGCCGTGGCCTACGGTCCGCTGCAACTGCGCTCGGCCCTCGTACCTGTGGTTAGTTTCGCTTCGAACACAGTGCAGTGGGTGCTGCTGGCAGGCATCTTGCTCGTTGAAGTATTCCCCGCGCTGTTGCTCATCGGCATTGGACTCTTCGCCCTGACCACACTCTTCAGTTTCGTGACCCTGCCCGTCGAGATTGATGCCAGCCGCCGCGCCACGCAATGGCTCAGCAGCGCAGGCATCACCTCGCCCTACAACCACCAGATGGCCGTGAGCGCACTCTCCTCGGCAGCCTACACCTACGTGGTGGCCGCCATCGGTTCGCTGGCCACACTGCTTTACTACGTGATGATATTCCTCGGACGCAGGGACTAGGCATCGCACTTTCCACAACGGAGGATGAGAAGACGCTTGTGCCTTCTCCATCCTCCTTTTTGTTTCTCACACTCCACAAACTATATACTAGAAATCCCCATTTCTCCCTTTTCCAATATGCAAGTTCTACTCCAAACCAACCTAGGCGACATCACCCTTCGCCTCTACGACGAAACACCTCAACACCGCGACAACTTCCTCCGCCTAGTGCGCGAAGGTTATTACAACGGCACACTCTTCCACTGCGTCATACTTGAAGTAGCCTAAAGTACTACCCGTAACTTTTTGCATAATATAAATACTCAACGATTCATAACAAATGACGATCGAAGAACTTAATGATATACTGGCCATAGACGAGAGTTACCATATCGAGCGTACCATCTCGACAGGAAATATGGATAAGTTTCAGGAAGCTATCTGTGCTTTTGCAAATGACCTACCAGGTAAACGCCAGAAGGGCTATCTGCTAATTGGCGTGTATGATGATGGTCGCATCAGCGGATTGAATGTTGACGATTCGTTGATGAAGAAGATAAGCGGCATACGTTCAGATGGCAACATTATACCTCTCCCCGTAATGAACACAGAGAAGGTGGAAACGCCAGAAGGCGATGTGCTGGTAGTTGAGGTTACTCCGTCACTTATTCCTCCTGTACGTTACAGAGGTCGCACGTTCATTCGTATCGGACCTCGTAGAGACATTGCAACAGAAGCTGAGGAACGCATACTGTTTGAGCGCAGGGCAGCATTTATGGCAACATTCGATGCCACACCTTGCTTTGCTGCCAAACTTGAAGATTTGGATCTTGACGTGTTCCGCAACAAGTTCCTTCCAAAGGCAGTAAGTCTGGACATTCTTGAATCTGAAACACGCCCTGTGGAGGAGCAACTGGCGGCACTCGGCATGTTTGACCTTGCCAACAACTGCCCGACATTTGCTGGTATCATACTATTCGGTCGCAACCCTCGTAAATTCATGCCTGGAGCATACGTGCAGTATGTCAGCTTTGAGGGAACAGACAAGACTTCTAACGTGGTAAACGAACGTGAGTTTAGCGAAAACTATTGTGAGCTACTGCCGAAGTTGGAGTCTTTGCTTGAAATGTCCATTATAAAGCAATACCCCGTTCCTGCTTCGATGCTGCGCGAAGATATGGTAAAGAACTATCCATATTGGGCTATACGAGAACTGCTTATGAATGGTTGTATGCACAGAGACCTTCAGAGCAATACGCCTCTTCGTTTCTATGAGTTCAGCGACCATCTGGAGATAACCAATGCCGGTGGACTCTATGGCAATGCTCGCCCAGAGAATTTCCCAAAGATCAACGATTATCGCAATCCGATCATAGCCGGAGCTATGAAGTCTCTCGGTTACGTCAACAGATATAACCGTGGCATCGGACAGGTGCAGAAGGAACTGAGCGAGAATGGGAATCCTCCAGCTCAGTTTGATGTGACTCTGTTGACGGCATTTGCCGTAGAAGTGAAGAAGTGCACCAGTCAAGCGAAGAAAGTGCACCAGTCAAAAGTGCAAAAGTACACCAGTCAAGACAAAAAAGGACACCAGTCAGAGGGCACTAGTCAAACTACAAAAGGGCACCAGTCACACAATGAAGAACACCGTCCTTTTGGCAAGAATATCCTTACCCTTAAAGAACGTGTTGTAGACTTCTGCTCCGCCCCCAAGAGTATAACAGAAATAGCTAGTTTCTTGGGTGTTAAGAATAAGCGCAAAGCGAGAGAACGCTACATTGATCCTCAACTTGGCATCACTCTTGAACGCACGATTCCCGATAAACCGACAAGCCGTTTGCAAAAGTATGTTGCAATCAAAAAGGGCACCAGTCAGAAGTGAAAAGGGCATCAGTCGAGTACCAGTCTGCCACAAGTCAAAATGCCTAATAGCGTATAGTTTAACTTGTTCGTTATTTGATTGAAGTATAATATAAGATAAAATGAATGAAGTAATAATATGTCAAAAGTAAAAATCACTACATCTCTTGGCAACATCACCGTTCGCCTCTACGATGAGACTCCGCTCCATCGTGACAACTTCCTGAAACTTGCAAAGGAAGGTTTCTACAATGGTACACTCTTCCACCGCGTCATCCGCGACTTCATGATTCAAGGCGGCGACCCTGATTCGGTGAATGCGCCAGCAGGCAAGCGCCTCGGAACGGGCGGCCCCGACTATACGCTGGAGGCTGAAATTCTTCCATCGCTCTTCCACAAGCGCGGTGCACTGGCTGCTGCTCGTCAGGGCGACGAAGTGAATCCCGATCGCCGCAGCAGCGGTTCGCAGTTCTACATCGTTTGGGGGCAGACCTACAACGACGGTCAACTCCGCCAGATGGGCAAGCAACTGGAGATGCAGCGTCTGCAAGGCATTTTCCAATCGCTGGCAGCCGACCACCGCGCCGAAATCCTCCAACTGCGCCGCGAACACAACCGCACAGGATTGCAAGAATTGCAAGACCGACTCGTTGCCGAAGCCGAGACGAAGGCCAAGACCCTTGGCCCCGTGCTGACGGAAGCGCAAATGGAGGCGTACTCCTCCGTGGGCGGCACACCGCACCTTGACGGACAATACACGGTCTTTGGCGAAGTGGTCGAGGGCCTGGACATTGTGGACCGCATTCAGCAGGTGGAAACGCTCAGCGGCGACCGCCCCAAAGCGGACGTTGTCGTGGTGCAAGCCACCGTGCTGGAGGGATAAATCAGATTTAGCCTATGACCTTCAAAGAGAAAATACGCCAAGGCTATTGGACCCGCAAGCGCATTGCCACGCCCACGGGCACGCAGCACTGCCTCAACTGCGGCAAGGATTACGATGGCTCGTACTGTCCGCATTGCGGCCAAAGCCATGCCACGCACCGCATCACGTGGGGCAACTTCTGGCGCAACTTCGTCATGAACGGTATCGGCCTCCAGGGCACACTGCCGCACACCATCATTGAACTGTTCTACCGCCCCGGCTACCTCATCCGCGACTACCTCGCAGGCAAACGCCAGCACTACACCAACCCCTTCCGCATGCTGCTGCTGACGGCCGCCATCTTTGTTCTGTTCAACGGAATGGGCATCGGCGGCAACATCAAGGAATCGGCCGCCGAACTGAGCATGGCAATGAACACGGAGGAAAACATGACGGCGCAGGACACGGCTGCCGTCAACGAGGTCACGCAAGGAATGATGGACACGATGTACAGCAATTTTGGCACGTTCAATCTTCTCCTCATCCTGACCATGACGGTGCCCTTCTGGATTGCCTTTCGCCGCGCGGGACAATATCGCAACCAACCGCTCAACATCTCGGAGGCAGCCACCGCCATGGCGTTCGTAGGCTGTCAGAATATGGTGGTCAACCTCTTTTCGTTGCCCTTTATCCAAAAGGGAACGATAGGCATCGTCGTCACGATTGGCTACATCATTGTCATCCCACTCTTTTTCCTGACGCTACGCCAAATGTTCGACATGAAATGGCCCCACTTCCTCGTCCGCAACTTCATCTTCGCCGCCCTTTTCCTGCTCTTCTATCTGGTATTCACCACACTGATTGTCATGTACGTTGTGGTAGGGCAACAGGCTGGATAGGGAGCAGGTTGGAAATCCTACATGCCGTGAAAATTCGGCCTGCTTAAGCGGTAAATTTTCGGAACAAGACCCAGGGCAACCATTGCAGGCCAAAAGTTACCCTTCGGCGCGCATCGATGGACTCCTCATCAGTGATTTTTCACCACATTTGGCATACCTATTTTACCGAGTGCTTTGGTTGTCAAATTACTAAGCCTTGGCAAAAAATAAGGAGGGACACCGCGCTCACACCTTGCAGCAGAGTGCGGCCGTAACGCGTCAGTCCATTCCCTTCAAGGAGCAGGGGGCACCGCACTCACACGCCCAGCGCAACGTGCGACACATGGCCTTGCGACAAGAACGAATCCCATTGCGCCCTTCAAGGAAAAATACGCGGAAGGAGGCTAGTTCTTAAAAAATATTTTTTGTAACTTTGCCGACGTTAAGACGAATATAAACGTGATACAGGGCAAATGTATGGTGGCTGTTCTGCAGACGGCCGCTTGTTTTATGCAATCCATCAGCGGGGGACAGGCGTGTCCTCGCGCTCTATATTTGTGTCCGTACCTAGTGGCTCGCCCTACTGCCGCAGGTACGGTTGTTCGTTTTATAGGGGAGAGGTCGACCGGCCGCCCCTACCCTTCTCTGTGTCATGGAGTTGTTCGCCGTGAGAATCATCAATATTATTTAATCACATAACACACAAAAGAGCTATGAACTTTACCTTATTTGTCACAGCCTTGCTGACAGGTATTCTGTTCGTTGGCGTGGTGACGGTTTTGGCAAAACTGATTTCGCCGCGTAGCTTCAACGAGCAGAAGGAAGAAGCCTACGAGTGTGGTGTTCCCACCCGTGGTCGCTCTTGGATGCAGTTCAGAGTAGGTTACTACCTGTTTGCCATCCTCTTCCTGATGTTCGACGTCGAGACGATGTTCCTCTTCCCCTGGGCCGTCGTGATGAAGACGCTGGGCACTAGCGGTTTGCTGGCTGTTGGAGTTTTCCTCTTTGTATTAGTTCTGGGCCTTGCCTACGCCTGGAGGAAAGGAGCGCTCAAATGGCAGTAATGAAGAAACCCAAAATCAAGTCTATTCCCTACGAGGAATTTAAGGACAACGAGACCTTCGAACAATTGGTGGCTGAGTTGAACCAGAACGGCACGAACGTGATCGTGCGCTCGCTTGACGAACTGATTGACTGGGGACGCTCCAATTCGCTGTGGCCTTTGACCTTCGCTACGAGCTGCTGCGGCATTGAGTTTATGGCCGTATGTGCTGCGCGCTACGACATTGCCCGCTTCGGTTTTGAGGTGACGCGCAACAGTCCGCGACAGGCCGACGTTATCCTTGTCAGCGGTACGATTACCACGAAGATGGCTCCCGTGCTCAAGCGTCTGTACGACCAGATGGCCGACCCCAAGTATGTGGTGGCCATTGGCGGTTGCTCCATCTCGGGTGGCCCGTTCAAGAAGTCGTACCACGTGGTGGAAGGTGTGGACAACATTATCCCCGTCAACGTGTATGTGCCTGGCTGTCCGCCGCGCCCCGAGTCGTTCCTCTATGGTATGATGCAGTTGCAGCGTATCGTGAAGGTGGAGAACTTCTTCGGCACGACCAACCGCAAGGAGCGCGACCCCTACGGCCGCGAAATGGACAAGGCCAACGAGGAACTACTCAACACGGCCGAGGAAGCATAACACAGGCTCTCTATATATAAAGGAGCAACGGGAAAAGGCACACCATGCTCCCCCACCCTGCTCTAAATCATCAACTCACAAACATCATGACGATGGAGACATCGAACAATAACAAGCATACAGAGGCGCAGGCACAGCCCGCAGCCGCAGCCAAACCCGCTGCACCCGCTGCCAAGCCCGCTGTCAAGCCTGCACCAGCCCCCGCAGCCCCTCTGCCCCCTGCCGAGAACGAGCTGAAACCCGTCATGCTCAAGCCCGAAGAGGTATATACCCACGTGGCCGACCTCTACGAGAAGGGATTCACCTTTCTGGAGTGTCTGACAGGTATGGACTGGGGCACAGATGCCGAGACCGGCGGCCTGGGCGTCATCTACCAGCTGGAGAATCCCGAGAACGGCGAGAAGGCTGTCTTCCAGACCCTCACGCACGACCGCGAAAATCCCGTGCTGGCCTCAATCACTAGTTTCTACGACATTGCCAATATCTACGAGCGCGAGGTGTACGACTTCTACGGCATCCGCTTTGTGGGCCACAACGATATGCGCCGCATCTACCTGCGCGAAGACTGGATTGGCTACCCTATGCGTAAGGACGACGAGACCGAAAAGTTCAACCCCCTGCGCATGACCAACGAACCCCTCGCCGACGAAACCGTGGGCCTCAAGCCCGCCGACGAAGCGATGAAGACGCTGGCGTACAGCGAACAGAAGCACCGCATCTTCCAGCCCGAAGAGTACGTGGTGAACATCGGCCCGCAGCACCCCTCCACCCACGGCGTGCTACACTTTCGCGTGAGCCTTGAAGGTGAACGCATCAAGAAGATAGACCCCGTGCTGGGCTATATCCACCGCGGCGTGGAGAAACTCAACGAACAGCTGACCTATCCCCAGACGCTCGCCCTGACGGACCGCCTTGACTACCTCGGTGCCATGCAAAACCGCCATGCCACCTGTATGGTCATTGAAAAGGCTATGCGCATCAACGTGAGCGACCGCGTGAAGGTGATTCGCACCATCATGGACGAACTTCAGCGTATTGATTCGCACATCCTCTTCTTCAGCTGTCTGGCTCAGGACCTCGGCGCGACCACAGCCTTCCTCTATGGATTCCGCGACCGCGAGAAGATTCTCGACATCTTCGAAGAAACTTGCGGTGGCCGCCTCATCCTCAACTACAACACCATTGGCGGTGTGATGGCCGACATCCATCCCAACTTCCAGAAGCGCGTGAGCGAATTTATCCCTTACATGCGCAAGAATATTAAGGAGTACTACGACATCTTCGTGAACAACGTCATCTTCCGCAACCGCGCCATCGGCGTAGGTGTGCTCAGCAAGGAAGAGTGCATCTCCTTCGGTTGTACGGGAGGTACGGGCCGTGCCGCAGGTTGGAGCAACGACGTGCGCAAGCGTATGCCCTATGCCGCCTACGACCGCGTGGAGTTCAACGAAGTGCTTCACACCGAGGGCGACAGTTACGCCCGCACGCTGGTGCGTCTGGAGGAAATTATGGAGAGCCTCAACATCATTGAGCAACTCATTGACAACATCCCCGAAGGCAACTTCCAGGAGAAGATGAAGCCCATCATCAAGGTGCCCGAAGGTATCTATTACAGCGCTGTTGAAGGTAGCCGTGGCGAATTTGGCGCACTGCTCGTGAGCAAAGGTGACAAGAGCCCCTATCGTCTGCACTACCGCTCGACGGGCCTGCCCTTGGTAGCCGTGATGGACCATGCTTGTCGCAACAATATGATTGCCGACCTCATCACCATCGGCGGTACGCTCGATTATGTCGTACCTGATATTGATAGATAATCACCAAGGGACGGGCCGATGCAGGCCACAACCTGCGTTGGGCAATCCCCGTTCACACAAATCCGAAATAAAATGTTTGACTTTTCAAAAATATCAAGTTGGCTCCATGGCTTCCTGACGGGATATATCCCCGAGTGGGCAGCCATTCTGACAGAGTCTGTGCTGGTGGCCCTGGCCATTATCACACTCTATGCCGTATTTGCCATCGTCCTGATTTACATGGAGCGCAAAATCTGCGCCGCCTTCCAGTGTCGCCTTGGCCCGATGCGTGTCGGCCCCTGGGGAACGCTGCAGGTGTTCAGCGATGTATTCAAAATGTTGACGAAGGAAATCATCAACCTGCGCAAGACCGATATGTTCCTGCACAACCTGGCCCCCTTCCTTGTGGTGTCGGCCTCGATGGTGACCTTTGCCTGCCTGCCTTGGAACAAGGGCGCGCACATGATTGACTTCAACGTCGGCGTGTTCTTCTTCTTGGCCATCTCCAGTGTTGGCGTGGTGGGCATCCTGTTGGCCGGTTGGTCTTCCAACAACAAGTATTCGCTCATCGGCGCCATGCGTTCGGGTGCACAGATTATCAGTTACGAACTGTCCATCGGTATGACCATGCTCGCTATGATCTGTCTGACGGGCACGATGTCATTCAGCGAAATCTGCGAGCAGCAGGCCGTTGAAGGCTGGAACATCTTCCGCGGCCACGTGCCCGCCGTTCTGGCTTTCATCATCTACCTCATTGCAGGCAATGCCGAGTGTAACCGTGGCCCGTTCGACCTTCCCGAATCCGAGAGCGAGTTGACCGCTGGCTACCACACCGAATATTCTGGTATGCACTTTGGCTACTACTACCTGGCCGAGTACCTCAACCTCTTCATCTGTGCCGGTATGGCCTCGACCATCTTCTTGGGTGGCTGGGCTCCGCTCCACATTGCAGGGTTGGAGGGCTTCAACCATATCATGGACCTCATCCCCGGTGCTGTATGGTTCCTCGGCAAGGCCTTCTTTGTGGTATTCCTGCTGATGTGGCTGCGCTGGACCTTCCCCCGTCTGCGTATTGACCAGATTCTGTCGCTCGAGTGGAAGTATCTCGTGCCCATCACTATGTTCAACCTCGTCCTCATGGCACTGCTCGTGTCGCTGGGACTGACATTCTAAGAATAACACCATGAACAACGAAAACTACTTTGCCGGTCTGGCTTCGGGTGTCAAGTCTCTCGCCACAGGTCTGAAGACCACGATGCGCGAGTTCTTCACCAAGAAGATTACCGAGCAATATCCCGAGAACCGCGAGACACTCGAGATGTTCGACCGCTTCCGCGGATCGCTCTCAATGCCTCACAACGAGAACAACCAGCACAAATGCGTAGGTTGCGGTATCTGCCAAATGGCCTGCCCCAACGATACGATTAAGGTGACCAGCGAATTTGTCACGACCGAGGACGGCAAGAAGAAAAAACGCCTCGTGAAGTACGAATACAACCTGGGCTCGTGCATGTTCTGCCAACTTTGTACGCGTGCTTGCCCCCACGGTGCCATTGAGTTTGACCAGAGCTACGAAAACGCCGTCTTCGACCGCTCGAAACTCATCAAGGTGCTCAACAACGAAGGCAGCAGCGTCGTAGAAAAATAAAACTTGGCACGGGGGCTAGCCCTCCCGTACAATAAAACACAAGATTTTATGAATTCACAAAATATCATGTTTGTCATCCTGGCAGTATTTATCGTGCTCAGTTCGTTGGCCACCGTGCTGACGAAGAGCATTGTGCGTGCTGCCACCTACTTGCTGTTCGTCCTCCTGGGCACAGCAGGTCTGTACTTCCTGATGGGCTACACCTTCCTGGGTGCGGTGCAGGTGATGGTATATGCCGGCGGCATCATTGTGCTGTACGTATTCTCCATCCTTCTGACCAGTGGCCGCCAGGAACAACTGAGCCGCAACACCGTGGGCAAAGTGCTGGCTAGCGCCGCCCTTTCCGTGGTGGGTCTTGGCGTATTCCTCTTGATGCTGTTCAAGCAGAACCTCTTCGAGCAGGTAGCCGTGCTCGGTGCTCCCAGCGAGCCCGTGGGCGAAACTACCAATTCCATTGCCTCCATCGGCCATGTGCTCCTCGCCTCGGGCGAACAGGGCTACCTCTTGCCCTTCGAGGCAGTCAGCCTCCTGCTCTTGGCTTGTATCGTTGCCGGTCTGCTGATTGCGCGTAAACACTAACCATAATCAGATACCCACATGATACACATTGAATATATCCTGATTATCTCGGCCGTGATGATGTTTGCCGGCATCTACGGGTTTCTGACCCGCCGCAGCACCTTGGCCATTCTGCTGTCCATCGAATTGATGCTCAACTCTGCCGACATCAATTTCGCAGTGTTCAACCGCATGCTCTTCCCCGAAGGACACGAGGGTTATCTGTTCTCCCTCTTCACCATCGCGATAGCAGCTGCTGAAAGTGCCGTGGCCATTGCCATCATGATTAACCTCTACCGTATGTTCACCAGCATTGGCGTGGAGAAATTGAAGAACATGAAATGGTAATCGCTCGCCAGTATCTCATCTACTAACCTAGTTGATTCATTTTTTATGGAATATACATTATTCATTCTGTTGCTGCCATTCCTCTCGTTCCTCCTCCTGGGCGTTTGGGGTAAATGGTTAAGCCACAAGGTGGCCGGCCTCATCGGTACGTTGAGCCTGGCCGCAGTGACGGTGTTGTCCTACATGACTGCATGGACCTACTTCACTGCCGACCGCGTGGGAGGAATCTACGAGACGTTGGTTCCCTACAATTTCGAGTGGTTGCCCATGGGCTCGCTTCACTTTGATATGGGAATCATGCTCGACCCCATCTCTGTGATGATGCTCATCGTCATCAGCACCGTATCGCTGATGGTCCACATCTACTCCTTCGGCTATATGCACGGCGAGCGCGGTTTCCAGCGCTACTATGCCTTCCTGAGCCTCTTCACCATGTCGATGCTGGGACTGGTTGTCGCCACCAACATCTTCCAGATGTATCTTTTCTGGGAACTTGTCGGCGTGTCGTCCTACCTCCTCATCGGTTTCTATTTCACCACGCCTGCTGCCATCGCGGCTTCCAAGAAGGCGTTCATCGTCACCCGCTTTGCCGATATGTTCTTTTTGGTGGGCATCCTCATCTACGGCTACTACTGCAAGAGCTTCGGCTTCGATTTTGATGCGGCAGGCTTTGCCGAGGGCAGTTTCATGCTTCCCACCGCGCTGGTGCTGATGTTTATCGGTGGTGCTGGTAAGAGTGCCATGTTCCCCTTGCACATTTGGTTGCCCGATGCCATGGAAGGTCCTACGCCTGTCAGTGCCCTGATTCACGCTGCCACGATGGTTGTGGCTGGTGTCTATCAGATTGCCCGCCTCTTCCCGCTCTGGATTCAGTATGCGCCCGAGAGCCTGAGCATTGTTGTTTGGGTCGGTGCGTTCACCGCGTTCTATGCTGCGGCTGTGGCTTGTGCGCAGAGCGACATCAAGCGCGTGCTCGCCTTCTCCACAATTTCGCAGATAGCCTTCATGATGGTGGCCCTCGGCGTTTGCATGCCTGGCCACGAGGCTGTGATTGACGCCCACGGCTCGCTGGGCTACATGGCCTCTATGTTCCACCTCTTCACCCACGCCATGTTCAAGGCTTGCCTCTTCCTCGGTGCTGGCTGTATCATTCATGCCGTTCACAGCAACGAGATGAGCGCAATGGGTGGCCTGCGCAAGTATATGCCCATCACGCATATCACCTTCCTGATTTCCTGTCTGGCCATTGCCGGTATTCCCTTCTTCTCGGGCTTCAGCTCGAAGGACGAGATTATCACCGCCTGCTTCAACTACAGCCCCGTTGTGGGTTGGTGGATGACGGGTGTAGCTGCTATGACTGCCTTCTATATGTTCCGCCTCTACTTCGGTATCTTCTGGGGCACTGAGAACAAGGAACTCCACGCTCACCACACTCCCCACGAGGCTCCGCTGACGATGACCCTTCCCCTCATCGTGCTCACCGTTATCACCGTGGGCGTTGGTGTCTATACCACGCTGGGCGGCTTCCTCGAATGGGGCGGCAGCTTCGGTAGCTTCGTAACGGCCAACGGCGAGGACTACACCATCCACTTTGAGAAGCAGGTGGCCATCACCAGCACGGTGATGGCTATCCTTGCCATCGCCCTTGCCACCTATATATATAAAGGAGAGAAGCAGCCCGTGGCCGACCGCATGTACGCAGCCTTCCCCCGCCTGCACCGCTGGGCCTACAAGCGTTTCTATATGGACGAAGTCTATCAGTTCATCACGCACCGCATCATCTTTGCCCGCGTGAGCAAGCCCATCGCTTGGTTCGACCGCCACATTGTGGATGGTTTCTTCGATTTCCTGGCTTGGGGAACGCACTCGCTGTCCTACCAGATTCGCAATCTGCAGAGCGGCAGCGTACAGCAGTACGCCCTCGTATTCTTCCTGGGTATTCTCCTTGTGGTCTTCAGTGTTCTGTTCTTTTAAGATATATATTCTGCTATGAGTAATTTATTATTATTATCCATATTCGTGCTCATCCCCTTGGTGATGCTTCTTGGCCTGTGGGCCGCACGCACGCTCAACCAAGTCAGGGGTGTGATGGTAGCAGGTAGTACGGCACTGCTGATACACGCTGTCTATCTGACCTTTGCCTTCTTGGCAGCCCGCGAAGGCGGCAACACCGACGTCATGCTCTTCCACGACTGCGTGGAATGGTTCCCCGCTCTCCATATCAACTATGAGGTAGGCGTCGACGGCATTAGCGTTGTCATGTTGTTGCTCTCCGCCGTCATCGTATTCACTGGTACGTTTGCCTCTTGGAAACTCCAGCCGCTCACCAAGGAATATTTCCTCTGGTTCACCCTTCTTTCGATGGGTGTGTTCGGTTTCTTCATCACCATCGACATGTTTGCCATGTTCATGTTCTACGAGATTGCGCTCATTCCCATGTACCTCCTTATCGGTGTCTGGGGTAGCGGTCGCAAGGAATACTCGGCCATGAAACTGACACTTATGCTCATGGGTGGTTCTGCCTTCCTGATGATGGGTATCTTTGGTATCTTCTTCGGTGCAGGCGGCAATACGATGAACATCCTCCACATTGCCAACCACACGGGCGGTGCCACGGCCATTCCCTTGGCCCAGCAGTGCATCTGGTTCCCCATGGCCTTTGTTGGCTTCGGTGTCCTCGGTGCCCTCTTCCCCTTCCATACTTGGAGTCCCGACGGTCACGCCTCCGCACCTACTGCCGTGTCTATGCTCCACGCTGGTGTGTTGATGAAACTCGGTGGCTATGGTTGCTTCCGCATTGCCATGTACCTCCTGCCCGATGCAGCGCAGGAACTGGGCTGGATATTCCTCATCCTCACGGGCATCTCCGTTGTCTATGGTGCGTTCAGCGCTTGCGTACAAACCGACTTGAAGTACATCAATGCCTACTCGTCCGTTTCGCACTGTGGTCTGGTGCTCTTCGCCATCCTGATGCTCACCAAGACTTCCTGCACGGGTGCTGTCCTCCAGATGTTGAGCCACGGTTTGATGACCGCCCTCTTCTTTGCCCTCATCGGTATGATCTACGGTCGCACCCACACCCGCGACATCCGCGAACTGAGCGGTCTGATGCGCATCATGCCCTTCCTGGCAGTGTGCTATGTCATTGCCGGTTTGGCCAACCTCGGTCTGCCGGGCCTTTCGGGCTTCGTGGCCGAGATGACCATCTTCGTAGGTTCGTTTGAGAATACCGACACCTTCCACCGCGTGCTCACCATTGCCGCTTGTACGAGTATTGTCATCACCGCGGTCTATATCCTCCGCCTGGTGGGCAAGATTCTCTACGGCACCTGCACCAACAAGCACCACCTCGAACTTACCGATGCCACTTGGGACGAGCGTTTCGCCGTTATCTGTCTGATTCTGGCTGTGGCTGGTCTCGGTATGGCTCCGCTTTGGGTGAGCAATGTCATTACGGACGGTGTGGCTCCCATCGTGGACCACATTCAGGCCGCTGCTCATCATGTTTCCACGTGCAATCCTTTTATGTAAACCCCTTCAAAGTTAATTCCACAATATGGACTATTCACAATTTCTAGGCATGCGCGAGGAACTGTCTCTCTTGGCAGTGATTCTCCTGACCTTCCTCATCGACCTCTTCGTGTCGAGCGAGAAGAAGGCCGAGAACTGCGGCAACGAATGTAGTCTTGAGGGCCGTCCCTGTGCGCGAATGATGTGGCTCACCCGTGTGCCCATCGTTCTGATGCTCGTACATACCGTGTTCAATCTCCTGCCCTGCGGCGCAGCCAACGAAGCCACTTGGACTTCCCTCTTTGGCGGCATGTATCTCCACACGGAGATGATGACGCTCATCAAGAGTGTGCTCAACGTGGGTGCGCTCATCGTGATGGTTATGGCCACGCCCTACCTCATGCGCAAGGAGAACCACATCAAGGCTGGCGAGTTCCACTCTCTCCTGCTCTTCACCCTCTTGGGTATGTACTTCATGATTTCTGCGGGCCATTTCCTGATGTTCTTCATCGGCCTTGAACTCGCTTCCATCCCCATGGCCGCCCTCATCTCCTTCAACAAGGGATGCCAGAAGAGCGGCGAGGCGGGTGCCAAGTTCATTCTCTTGGCCCTCTTCTCCAGCGGTCTGATGCTCTATGGTATCAGCCTGCTCTACGGTGCTTGCGGCACGCTCTATTTCGGCCAGATGGCCGCTGCCCTCTCCGCGCCCAATCTCATCAGCATCTTGGGTCTTGTGCTCGTCATCTCGGGTCTGGGCTTCAAGATTTCGATGGTGCCCTTCCACCTCTGGACTGCCGACACCTACGAAGGTGCTCCCACTCCCGTGACGGCCTTCCTCAGCGTCCTCTCCAAGGGTGCTGCAGCCTTCACGCTGATGGTCATCCTCACGAAGGTGTTCTCCGTAGGTCCCTTCGTTGAATACTGGGACACCGCCCTGCAACTTCTCATCGTGTTGAGCATCACCGTGGCCAACCTCTTCGCCATCCGCCAGAACAACCTCAAGCGCTTCATGGCCTTCTCTGCCATCTCGCAGGCGGGCTATCTCGTGCTGGGCATCCTCGGTGGCACAGCCGAAGGCATGGAGGCCCTCGTGTTCTACCTTGCCGTCTATACCTTTGCCAACCTCGGTGCCTTCGCCATCATCCACGAAGTGGAGCACCACAGTGGCAAGGTGGGCATCAGCGACTACAACGGGCTCTACACCACGAATCCCTACATGGCGTTCTGCATGACTATCTGCCTCTTCTCCCTCGCAGGTATTCCTCCTTTCGCCGGATTCTTCTCGAAGTTCTTCATCTTCATGGCCGCCTTCAAGGCTGGTTTCGAGGTGACAGTCTTCATCGCCCTTGTCAACACGGTCATTTCGCTCTACTACTATCTGCTTATTGTCAAGGCTATGTACATCAACAAGAACGAGCAGCCCATTGCCCGCTTCAACGCCAACATCAGCAGCACCGTAGCGATTGTCCTCTGTGTCATCCTGACGATGTTCTTCGGCGTATTCAGCGCGCCCTTCAACTTCCTGAGTTATTTCGGCTTCGGAATCTAACGTCTTTCAACAAAAAGGGGCTGTACCTCCTCGGTGCAGCCCCTTTTTTAGTTGGTATGGTCGCCTTCGCGACCTAGTTTCAACGGAAGCCTGCGGCTTCCTGGTTTCATCGCAGCCTTTGGCTGCTAGCTCAATAGTCAGAGGCGCGATGTATCATTGCAACATAGACTGCTAGGCTGCGGTGAAAGACATTACGGATTCAGCAGCAGCTTGACTTTCTAGTTTCAGGTCGCCATAGACATTCGAGCTAGCAGCCGAAAGGCTGCGATGAAACAGGAAGCCCGAAGGGATTCCCTGAAACTAGGGGACGCAGTCCCCGACTGAAACTAGGTCGCGAAGCGACCGTTGAAACTAGGAAGCCGCAGGCTTCCATAGAAACCAGGGCGCAAGGCGCCCGCCAAAAACCATGCCAATCCAAGAACTCCAATCCCTAAACGACCCAGGCGCACAGGTCTTCGCCTCGCTCACCGAGGCCCAACTGCGCAACCGTCTTGACCCCGCGCAAGGCATCTTCATCGCCGAGAGTCCGAAGGTCATCCGCGTAGCGCTCAATGCGGGCCTCACCCCCCTGTCGCTCCTCTGCGAGCGCAAGCATCTGGCGGGCGATGCGGCCGACCTCATTGCCCGCTGCGGCGACATCCCTATTTATACGGGCAGCCGCGAACTGCTGGCTAGCCTGACGGGCTACACGCTCACCCGCGGCGTACTCTGTGCAATGCGCCGCCCGCAGCCCCGCAGCGTGGAGGACGTTTGCCGCGGTGCGCGTCGCGTGGTGGTCATTGACTCCGTGGTCGATACGACCAACATTGGCGCCATCTTCCGCAGTGCCGCAGCCCTCGGCATAGACGCCGTATTGGTCACGCCCACCTCCTGCGACCCCCTCAACCGCCGCGCCGTCCGCGTGTCCATGGGCTCCATATTCCTGCTGCCCTGGACCTACGTGGATAGCGACTTGCAGGAACTCCGCGCCCAAGGTTTCCGCACGGCTGCCATGGCCCTGACCGACCGCTCCATCCCGCTCGACGCCCCCATCCTGCGCAGCGAAGAACGACTGGCCATCATCATGGGCACCGAGGGCGACGGCCTCTCGGCCCAAGCCATCCAGTCGGCCGACTACGTGGTGCGCATCCCCATGTACCACGGCGTCGACAGCCTCAACGTGGCCGCCGCCTCGGCCGTGGCCTTCTGGGAACTCTGCAAGAAGTAAGAAACGGGCGAAATGCAACGTGCGATACATCCATTTCCCGCGAGAACAAAAGCAGGAATTTTACCTTCAAGAATCTCCCTCGTAATATAATACATCGCAACCCCTCGCGTGTGCAAAACTCGTCTTTTAACATTTCATAGAATGTTGCGAAATGTTAAAGCGATTTGCATTTCGCGCGAAAATGTTGTATCTTTGTACTAGC
>SFID01000036.1 GCA_004555425.1 Bacteroidales bacterium | reverse complement strand
ATATCGTCATCTCGCGCACCGATAAAGCCAAGAAAATTTCCGCTAAAGCATTTAGAAAATCCGCTAAAGCATATAGAATTTCCAACTTCCGATGTATTTTTTCCTTTATATGGGCCAAAAAAAAGAGGAAAGAACCCCGTGTTTAGGGCTCTCTCCTCTTCGCTAGTACAAAGATAATATATTTTCGCGCGAAATGCAAATCCATTTAACATTTCGCAACAATCTATGAAATGTTAAAAGACGAGTTTTGCACACGCGAGGGTTGCGGATGTGTTATATTACGAGGAGCGCTTGCGGGGTGGTTTTCCGCGGCGCGAAATTCTCTCAGCCAAGACGATTATCGGAATACGTGCTTGCCGTAGTCCACGCCGCGCAGTTCGTAGTACTTGGCCTCGGCCTGCAAGCGCTCGAGGAAGTCAGGATATTTGCGCAGTTGCTGCGGTGTCCAGCCTGCCTCGGCCACGGCTGCCAAGCGGGGGAACATCAGGTACTGCACCACGCTGGCCTCCTCCACCCATTCGGTCCAGAAGTTGGCCTGCACACCCATATACTGCTGTTGCAGGTCGGCGGGGATGCCCGCCATAGGCACGTAGTTATAGACGGCTTCGACCGTCTCCGTGCCGTGGCCCTGCGAGCGCGGTTCGGTGGGCAGGTTGCTCTGGCGGCGGTTGATGTAGTAGGGAATCTGGGGCGAGAGGATGGTCTTCATACCACGCTGGGCAGCATCCTTGGCAGCACCATCGGCACCTACCCATGCCATGATGGTGATGTCGGTGCCCAAGGGGCGGGTGTTGCCGTGGAGCACCTCGTTCCAGAAGATGAGTTGGCGCTGCTCGCTGGCTGGCTTTTGGGCAATGTGGTCCTGTAATTGGCGATAGAAGTTGATTTGCAGATCGCGGAAATTCTTCGAGCCGATGCTGGCCAACTGCTGGCGACAGGCTTCGTTGGCTTCCCACTTGTTGGTGGGACATTCGTCGCCGCCGAGGTGGATATAGCGGAAGGGGAAGATGGCTGTCAGTTCGTCGATGACGTCCTTGGCAAACTGGACGGCCTGCGGATGGCTCACGTTGATGACATCGGGCGATACGCCTTGCCAGAGCCACACCTCGTGCTGATTCTGCGGGTCGCAACTGAGGAACTCGGGATAGGCGGCTACGGCTGCCTGGGAGTGGCCGGGGATGTCCACTTCGGGAACGATTTCGATGAAGCGCTCTTGGGCGTAGCGCACGATTTCGCGCGCATCCTTCTGCGTGTAGTATCCGCCATAGCGTTGGCCGTCGGGCTTCACCTCGCCCCAGCCGAGCACCTTGCTATTGCGCCACGCGCCAACCTCGGTCAAGAGCGGGTACTTCTTGATTTCGATGCGCCAGCCCTGGTCCTCGGTGAGGTGCCAATGGAAGCGGTTGAGTTTGTAGGCTGCCATAACGTCGAGCAACTTCTTGATTTCTTCCTTGCCGTAGAAGTGGCGGCCCTCATCAAGCATGAAACCGCGCCACTCGAAGCGCGGGTGGTCCTTGATGGTTACCACGGGCAGGGTCCAAGCCTGCACGTCGGTGGCCTTCACACCTGCCATGACGGCGCGCGAAGGGAGGAGTTGGTTGAGGGTTTGCAGGGCATAGAAGAAGCCAGCGGGGCGCGCCGCTTCGATGACTATGCGCTCGCGGGTCACTTGCAGGTCGTAGGCTTCGGGGGCCAGACCGCTGTTGAGGCGCAACTGGATGGCAGCGTTGGCCTTCTTGCCCACGGAAACCTTGATACCCGTAGATTTTGTGAAGTTGCCGGCCCACCGCTTGACCACCGCCTTCACGCTGTCGCCCGTATAGGAGGGCACACAGAGTTGCACCTTCGCAGGGAAAGTGAACTGGCCGCTGCCCTGTTGGACAGAGGCAGGCAGGGGAATGAGAGACAGGGGACTGGCGGCTTGCACAAGAGCCACACAAACGCAGGCGAGTGCCAGCAATAGGGTTCTGAGTTTCATAAATAGTGTGTTAGATGATTGATTACAAGGGCAAAAATAGCGATATTCTTCCAAGTATCCCGTAAAAAATTAGTAATTTTGCCCAAAAGTCCATTTGGCGTGCGGCTTTGGCTATTCATTATATATATAATAGGAATAGAAGAAGTTTAGGAAGACACACCAGCCCGCGCCCCCGCAAATCCAACTGCATGAGCAAAGAAAACGAATACACAGATACCAGCGAAGAAATCTGGGATGCCGAAAACACGGCAGGCAATGCCGAGGCCGCAGACGCAAATGCCGAGGCCGAAGAACTGCATTCGGACTATAGCCCCACAGCAGGCGGCGAGGACCGTCAGCATCAGTTGACGGGAATGTTTCAGACGTGGTTTCTCGACTACGCCTCGTATGTCATCCTCGAACGTGCCGTGCCGCATATCGGCGATGGCCTGAAGCCCGTACAGCGCCGCATTCTCCATTCCATGAAGCGCCTGGACGATGGCCGCTATAATAAGGTGGCCAACATCGTGGGCCATACCATGCAGTTTCACCCCCACGGCGATGCCTCCATCGGCGATGCCCTCGTGCAGTTGGGCCAGAAGGATTTGCTCATTGACTGTCAGGGAAACTGGGGAAATATCCTGACGGGCGCGTCGGCCGCTGCCCCGCGTTACATCGAGGCCCGCTTGTCGAAATTTGCCCTCGACGTACTCTTCAATCCCAAGACCACGGAGTGGAAACTCTCCTACGATGGCCGCAACCGCGAACCCGTGGCCCTGCCCGTGAAGTTCCCGCTCCTGCTGGCCCAAGGCGCAGAAGGCATTGCCGTGGGTCTGAGCGCAAAGATTCTTCCCCACAACTTTGGCGAACTCTGCCAGGCCGCCATTGCCTATCTGCAGGGCGAGGACTTCCGCCTCTATCCCGATTTCCAGACGGGCGGCTCCATTGATGTGTCGAAATACAACGACGGTATGCGCGGCGGTTCGGTCAAGGTGCGTGCGAAGATTCAGAAACTGGACAACAAGACGCTGGTCATCTCCGAAATTCCCTTCGGCAAGAACGTCATGACCCTCGTTGACAGCATCATCCGCGCCAGCGAGAAGGGTAAAATCAAAATTCGCAAGGTGGAGAATATGACAGCGGCCAACGTGGAAGTCGTTGTCCACCTCACGCCAGGCACCAGCAGCGACAAAGCCATCGATGCGCTTTACGCATTCACGGATTGCGAGGTCTCCATCTCGCCCAACTGCTGCGTTATCGACAACAAGAAGCCCTGCTTCCTCAGTGTCAGCGATGTGCTCCGCGCCTCCGTGGACAACACCCGCGACCTCCTGCGCCGCGAACTGGAAATCCGCCGCGGCGAACTCATGGAGTCGCTCCACTTTGCCTCGCTCGAGAAGATATTTATCGAGGAGCGCATCTACAAGGACCGCGGCTTTGAGAACGCCAAAGATATGGAGGCCGCCTGCGCCCACATCGACGAGCGCCTGACGCCCTTCTACCCGCAAATGATTCGCGAAGTGACGCGCGACGACATCCTCCGCCTGATGGAAATCAAGATGGCCCGCATCCTCAAATTCAATAAGGAAAAAGCCGACGAACTCATCGCACGTATGAAGGAGGAAATCGCACGCATCGATGCCGACCTGGCAAACATGACGGAGGTGACGTGCAACTGGTACCGCCTGCTCTACGACAAATATGCCGCCGACCATCCCCGCCGCACCGAACTCCGCTCCTTCGACACCATCGAAGCCACCAAGGTCATCGAAGCCAACGAAAAACTCTATATCAACCGAGCCGAAGGTTTCATGGGCACGGGCCTGAAGAAGGATGAGTTCGTGGAGAACTGCTCGCCCATTGACAACGTCATCATCTTCTATCGCGATGGAACGTACAAAGCCGTGCGCGTGCAGGAGAAGGTGTTTATCGGCGAAACCGAACGCTCGAAAGCCGAGAAACGCAAAGCGGAAATCATCCACATCGCCGTATTCAAAAAGAACGACAGCCGCACCATCTACAACGTCGTATATCGCGACGGCAAAGGCGGTCCCTCGCATATCAAACGCTTCAACATAACAACCATTGTGCCCGACCGCGAATACGACTTGACGGCTGGCACTCCGGGCAGCCGCGTGACCTATTTCACTGCCAATCCCAACGGCGAGGCCGAGGTCATCAAGGTGGTGCTCAAGCCCAACCCGCGCCTGCGTCGCCTCTCCTTCGATAAGGACTTCGGCGAAATCATGGTCAAGGGCCGCGGCAGCAAGGGCAACCTGCTCACGCGACTTGACGTGCACAAGATTACGCTCAAATCGCACGGCGCCTCAACGCTCGGCGGCCGCAACGTGTGGTTCGACCACGACGTCTCGCGCCTCAACTACGACGAGCGCGGCCAGTTCCTCGGCGAGTTCCAACCGAACGACAGCATCCTCGTTTTGCTCAAGAACGGAGAATACTACACAACGAACTTCGACGTGAACAATCACTACGAGCCCGACCTCCTGCGCATTGAGAAATTCGACCCCGACAAGGTGTGGAGCGTGGCCCTCTACGATGCCGACCAGCAGGGATTCCCCTACATCAAACGCTTCAAGTTGGAGGCCACTTCGGCCATGCGCCGCCAGAATTTCCTCAGCGAGAACCCGAAGTCGCAACTCCTCCTCATCACCGACGTGTTCTATCCCCGCTTCCGCGTAACCTTTGGCGGCAACGATGCTTTCCGCGAACCCACCGAAATTGACGTAGAGACGTTCGTAGGCGTGAAAGGTTTCCGCGCCAAGGGCAAGCGCATCACCACCCTCACCCTTGCCTCTATCGAAGAACTTGAACCGCTGCGACAGCCAGAGCCCAAGCCCGAAGCACCCGAGGAAGACCCCGCAGAAACGGCTGAAGAGCACCTCCCTTCGCTGTTTGATTAGGAGAGGAGCCGATGAAGCCTGCGTGCGATAGGAGCAACCTACCTTGATAGATTCGTGTTTCAAAAAAACAGAAAACCGAAAAAAAACAGAAAACCGCTGAGCCACACGAGCAACGTGTAGTTCAGCGGTTTTCTGCAAAAAAGTGTCTCCGATTCTTCGCCTTACAGTGCGGGACCGTCGTAGTTGATGGTGAGCGTGCTGCCATCGCCGCCCGATGTGCCCCAGGGGGATTCGTAGAGGTTGAGCAGGGAGAGGCGGATGCTGTACTGCTTCGTGGCTTCGTCGTATTCAACGGAGAGCGTGCCGCCCGATGCCTTGTTCATATAATCGTTGTCCTGCGAGGAGAGTTGGAATCCTTGGTACTTCACTTCCCAGGTGCGGGCTTCCGCATTGGCGAGGTCCAGTTCGCCCGTGCCGATGAGGGCCGTCTGTATCTTGATCATCGGAGTGAGGAAACTGTCGCTGGTGCTGTCGTCCTTGTTTTTCAGCAAATAGAATTTGGTGAACTGCCCGCTGGTTTCCACCTTCAGCGCGGTGAGTGCGGCTTCGCTGGTCACGTTGCCCGAAGCATCAATGATTGTCAGCCCGTTCTCGGCGGAGGGCTTCACGTAGAGGTCGTCCAGATTTTGCACGGTAGTCACGCTGCCGTAGTAGTCGGCCACGATATGCGTGCCATCGTCGAGGGTCACGTCGATGGCTACGTAGCAGACGTTGGGATTGCCCATAGGGTCGTTGTACGTAGTGATGGTGCCCGTGGTTCCCGCGCCGGCTTCGATGGTGCGCTGAGTGCGGTAGTCAATGAGGCGGAGGGTGTAACTGCCTGCGGATTGTGCAAGGTCAACGGTGCCCGTGCCCCATTTGAGGGCCGAGAGGTTGAACCAGACAACGCAGTCGCCGTTTTGCATCTCCGAGGGCGTAGTTGTATCGGCAGGTCCGAAAGCGATGTGGCGCGTGCCGCTCTCTTCGGTCATGCTCAGGACGGTGGCCATGCGGCCGCTGTAAGTAGCGCCGCCTGCAATCGCCGCGGTGAAACGGCCCGTGGCGTTGAAGGACTTGCTGTACGTGCCGTTGTAGTCGGCGCGGAGGCTACCGCCTTGCCACTTGGCCGTCATCACGAGGATGAGGTTGCGGCCCGTGCGGTCCTTGCTGATTTCGAGGCTGCCGCTGGTAGGCGTCACCGCCTTACCATTGACGCTGAGGGCTACATCGTCAGCCGTGGCGAGGTCGTAAGTGCGGCCCATGGCATTGAGCGGCAAATCAATGCTGACGGCTTCGCCTTCGCCGTTGCCATATATTTGAATGGTCAGCCCCTGCGTGCTGGTAACCTCCGTCAGGCTGGCGATATTCCAGACGTTGCCGCCGAGTTCGCACTGGTTGAAGAGTTCAACGGGCTGAACGGTGGCAAAGGTCACGCTGTCGATTTCGGCCGTAGGGATGGTTTGCACCGTACCATCGGTGCGGTGAATTTGCATCACCTTGTAGGCTTGCGCCTGAGCCGAGGCCGCGCAAAGAAGGGCAACGGCCAAGGTCGCTATTTGTTTGAAAGGAATCATTTTTAGTTTGGAGTTTTATTCAATTAGGAATTAGGAATTTTATTCAATTAGGAATTAGGAATTAGGAATTAGGAATTAGGAATTAGGAATTTTATTGAATGAGGAATTAGGGCTGCGTTGAAACTAGGAAGCAAAGCAACAGCGCGACTATCGAGCCAGCAGCCGAAGGCTGCGTTGAATCTAGGAAGCCCAAGGCTTCCGTTGAAACTTGAAACGAGGGAGCAAAGCGACCGTTGAATCTAGGGAGCAAAGCGACCGACTGAAACTAGGGAGCGAAGCGACCGATGCTCGTCCCTCGTAATATAATACATGGCGAACCCTCGCGTGTGCAAAACTCGTCTTTTAACATTTCGAAGACTGTTGCGATATGTTAAAGAGATTTGGATTTCGGCGGGAAATGTATTATCTTTGTCCTAGCGAAGAGGAGAAGGCCCTAAACACTGGGGTTTTCTCCTCTTTTTTTTGCGGAAAAAGGGCAAAAAACCATTGTTTTACAAAGCATCTAGGAAATTTTATATGCCGAAGAAAAATTTCTACCTGCTTTTGCGGATTTTTTTCGGGCCAAGTTGGTGCACGAATTGACGATGTAGCGACCTGAAAAGTTAAAAGATATTTATTTTCAAACCTGCATTTTTTTCATTTCGGGGAACTAGTCAAGTGGGTTGTTTACCCGAAAATATGGGTTTAGCGGAGGTTCATTACTTGTGGGGCGTGGCCGTCTGTGCGCTCCGCTGGGGCATTCACGTCCGTATGTTATATGGAAGGAGTTAGGAGTGAAGAGTTATACGTTCGTCCTCATTGAAAGAAACGACTCCTAACTCCTCACTCCTAACTCCTCACTAATTTATCGTGCGACCTTAATCGCGGGGCGCGAGCCCACCTTAATGATATACATACCCGGGTTGAGGTGGCCAAGGTCAAGGCTGCTGGCACCCGTGCGGCTCATCACCTCCTCGCCGCCTGCCGTATAGACAACCACGCGGTCTGTGGGTCGAACGCCGCCAAGCAGTACGGTCTGCTTGTCCTTCCAGGTGAACTCGGGAGCGGCCAACTGCTCTTCGATGCCTACGGGCAGGTCGTACATATACTCCACGGGGCCTTGCCATTCGCCCGTGATGGCATAGCCGCCATCGTCAATCACATCGATGATTACCTTCACCGAATCCGAGGAGATAAAGCGGAGGTCCACGGTGCCGTAGTAGGCGGGCGCGAGGCCGTCGGCCACCATATCGCTACCCTCGCGGAAGTGGAACCAGCGCGTGCCGCAGAGGTCGCCGCCGTTTTCGAAGTGACCGCGACGCAGAGCGAAGGGTTTGTAGTCGGAGGGGTATTCGCGCTCCATCACGGTGTAGAGGCCCGAAGTGAAGGATTTGGCGCCCATCTCCAAAAGCATATCAATGCGGAAGATGTCGCCGCCGTTCTTCACGAGCACGCTATCGCGGCCCGAGGGCGAACCGATGTCCAGGTAGTAGCGGCTGCAACCCTCCTGAATGTCTTCCTTCCAAGCGCGGGCCACGGGAATCTGGTCCAGATTGAGTTCGTAGTCCTGCTTGAGGGTAGAGATGATGGCGCCGGGGTTGTCCTGGCTCTCATCGAAGATAGTGATTTTGCCCACGTACTGGCCCTTCACCTTGTAGCCATCGTCGGTGGTCATCTGTACGTTGATGGTATAGACGCTGTCGCTATCCATCGCCACGGTAAACTCGCCCTCGGACATGAAGGCCACAGCGATGCTCTTATCCTCCAGACGGCGCTGGCAGAACGAGCCCATCACAACACTCTGGCCCATATAGTCGATGACGAGGCCGGGATACCAGGTGAGGCGCTGGAAGTTGCGGGCCATCTTGTACGTACCCGGTTTGATGCAGATGTCCTTGGCCTCGCCAAAGAGCGTATTAAACAGGCAAATCTGGAGGCAGTTGCCCACGCCCGTGTGGGCTCCCGTCTCGGGGTCAAAGTCAGTATCGTAGAGGTTGAGCAGGATATTGCCCGTCTTGGAGTTGAAGAAATTTCCCTGATAGAGAGCGAGCGAACCCGTAAAGGCCAAGTCCATATCTTCGCCAATGAGGGGCCAAGGGCTCTGAATGGTCGGCTGGCGGCGCAGTTCAATAGGACCTCTGAAGACGGCCTCCTTCGTCACGAGGCCCGAGGTGATGGTCCATTCGATTTGCACATCGCCGTTTTCGAGGTTCGTGATTTGAATGGGGGCGGAGGTGATGCGATAGCCTGTGCCCTCGCCAGCATTGTTGATATAACTCGTACCACTGTAGGAGGGATGGAAGGAGAAGGCGGTGGAGTCTTTCTTTGAAGCGTATTCGCCATCAGACAACTTGAAACCGTTCTCCACGGTCGGTGCATAGATGTCGAAGGCGGTGAGCCAAGCCTTTTCGTCGTTCTCAAAGATGACGGTGCCCGAGGAGGCATCGAAAGAGCCTGGCGCAGAGGTCAGGATGATGTAATAATTGGTCACGCCATTGCCGAGGTTCGTGCAATAGGCTGCCACGCAGTAGGACAACTCGGGATTGCTTGCCGAGGGCTCCAACATAGGTGCGGTGGCCATTTGCGCGGGGGCCAGTTTTTTGAATCCAGATTGTGCAGGCAGCAGCGAGGCTGGCACTTTCGTGGTTGTACCTACCTGTGCGGACAGCGTGAGTGCCGTCAGCAAGAAGCAGGCAAGGAGAAGGTGGATTGTCTTTCTCATAATGGAATTTATTATTGTTTTTAGGTGAAATACAAGGGACAAAAAAAGCCGCGGCTCCTTTGTTGCCGCGGCAAAGTTAATAGTTTTCTGCGATGGGGAGGGCTTTTATTTTTTATTTTCCCACCTTATCGGGCCACATTCTTGGCTTTTCGAGAGATGGTGCGCACGAGTTGACCGTTTTTTTGGGCTAGATAGTCGTCGCTATTTTTGGTCTGGATGCACTAGCGGGAGAGGTTCAGCACGATGCGACCCACGTAGATGGCGTGCTTGCCGTTCTGGTCAACGGGAACGCGCTTGCCTTGCGCATCGGTGAGCCATTCCAACTCTTGCATAAACGTGTGGGAGTGGCCGCCCAGCACGAGGTCCACGCCTTCGGTTTGTGTGAAGACATTGGAATCGGACAGGGCATCCTTGGCAGGCCATCCCAGGTGGCTCAGGCAGATGACGAGGTCGCACTTCTCCTTCGTGCGGAGCGTGTGGACCACCTCGCGGGTGACCTCCACGGGGTCGCGGAAGGTGATGCCCGCATAGTTTTCCGTGGCAATCAGTCCCTCGGGCTGCGGAGAAAGGCCGAAGACACCGATACGCAGACCCTTGCGCTTCAGCACCACGTAGGGGCGGACGAGAGTGGCCAGCGGCGTTGTACCAAAGTCGTAGTTGGCGCAGACGATGGGGAAGTTGGCGCGCCGCAGTTGGGTGGCCAGGTTTTCAATGCCGAAGTCGAATTCGTGGTTGCCCAGCGTGCCAGCATCGTAGTGCATGCGGTTCATCAGGCTTACCTCGACCTCGCCGTTGAAGAGGGTGAAGAACGACGACCCCTGACTGAAATCGCCGCTGTCGAAGAGTAGGAGTTCGGGGTCGCTCTTGCGCTGTTCCTCAATGAGAGCAATGCGGCGCAGAAAACCACCGCGGTCGGCCTTCATCGTGTCTTCGACAAAGGGACTGACGGGAAGGATGGTGCTATGTGTGTCGTTGGTGTGCAGGATGACGAGACGCTTGTCGCCATCGGCCAGGGCGGTGGCACTGAAGACCAGCCACACGAGCAGAATGAAGTGAAAACGTTTCATAGGAAGGGGATTGAATACATGAAAACAGGAATGAAGGAAAGGCAAGGGGAGAGCGAATCATCCCCAGCCCATGCGGGAAATCGTACGACGGCAATCAGCGAACAATGCGGATTCGTCCTTCAACGGGACGCTCCACGGGGCGACCCGCTGCCCGTTCTGCGCGTAGATACTCCGTAATAATATAGCGGGCTTCCGTACCTGCGCCTTCGGGAATGCGGAAGTTCGTCTTTTTCTTGAAGGCAATCAAGCCGTCGTTGCCTGCTGCCAAGTAGTCAATCGTGGCCACGCGATATAGGGCTTCGGGCACAATCTCCTTGCCATTGAGCCGCGCCGAAATCAACTCTCCGTTGGCCGTAATCTCCAGGGCCACACCATGGCTCACACCCTCGCCACCGCGAGCGGCTATCTGGCGGAAGAGGTCCATCAGGTCGGCTCCCGTGAGCGTGGAGAAGGAGATGCGATTGTCGAACGGGGCCACATCGACCACGTTGCCGTAGGTGACATCGCCCGCAGGCAATGAAGCGCGAATGCCGCCCATATTATAAATGCCTAGGTCGGGCTGCTCGCCATACTGCTTGCCTGCCCACACCATAATATCGGCCAAGAGGTTGGAGAGTTCGCTCTCGGGCTGTGCGCGGCGCAGTGTGTGCTTCGTGAGTCCCACGATAGGGCTCGAGATGCTGTCCACCTGCCGTGCGTAGGGTGCCAGATACTGTTTGGCTTCTTCGGGAATGCTTGCTTCGTAATGGTTGTCCACCACGAGGCGCGTGCGCTCCACGGAGGCTACTTGCCACGTACGCGTAGTGTGGCAAGCACAGAGGAGCACGAGGGAAAGGAGGGGAATCAAGTGTTTCATACGTAAGGGTTTATGGAACCTGCCTACAAAAATAGGTACCTAGAGTTGGCTGCTAGGTACCTATTATATATTCATGGAGCAGGGGAGGTTTATTTCACAAGTACTTTGCCGCTAGCTGTACGCACGCCGCCGCTCACTACTTCGTACATAAACACGCCCTGATTGAGGTCGTTGAGGTTCAGATTGCCGTCACCATTGATGCGCTCGCTCTTGACGAGGCGGCCAGCCGTGGAATACACGTTGAGAATGGCGGGACGGGTGGCGTGATATTGGAGAGCCTTTCCGCTGTAACGGATAGTCTGGTTAGCCTGTGCGCTCTGGATGCCGTTGGGGTCGGCATAAATGAATTTAATGGTGAAGTTTTTCGTATCGTTGCCGAGACGGGCGGTCACGTTGGCGGTGTAAGTGGTATATTCACCACTCTTAAAATTGGCATGCAGTTGGAGTCCAGTTGTTTGACCTGCACCTAGACTGGCGCTACGTACGACCTCTTCATTCTTCAATATTTCGCAATTATTGGTGATGCCACACCAAGTAAGGCTGTCGGCTTCGGTGCGCTTGATAGTGACCATCAGACTGGCTGCAGAAGCGCTCTTATTCGTCAGATAGGGGGCTTTGGGTTCACATAATAGAAGAACGAAGCCACCGCCAAGGTCTGTCTCTTCAGCCTTGAACTCAATGGTGCCACCATTCTCAATGACCTTTCCTGCTTCATCGGTGATTTCCAATTGGGCATAGGAGGTCAGGGCCACCAGGATAGTAGATAGGAGGGTAAAGATTCTTTTCATACGTGTATGTTTTTGAGGTTTATATTCGGAAAGGGGAAGTTGGTATTCGGAAAAGAGAGGTTGATATTCAAAAAGGGGGAGATCTGCATCAGAGAAGCGGAAGGTTATTGCACCACAGGGCTGTCAATGACCTGCAGCACACCGCCCGTTTTGCTATAGACGAAGGCGACAACGGCCATCTTGCTGGCCTTCCACGTGGGATGGTCGCCGAGAGCATAGGTATAGGAGATGGTATGCGTGGCATCGGTGGCATTCAGTGCAACGGGTTCGCCCCACTGTCCGTTGACAATGGCGCGCAGCACGTGGTCGTGGACGTATTCGCGGTTGTGGCTGCCGTCGGGCATGGTCTGGTAGGCCTTGATGCCGCTCTCAGTGAGCCACACTTGCAGATAGCCATCCGCAATGGGCTGGTTGGCCTTTATGTCCACCTGCATGGTCAGTTGGCCCGTTTCTGCCTCGTAGGTATTGTTCAGGGTCATATCTACGGCGGGGGCTACCTGCAATCGCTTCACGGCAGCGGCCGACCAAGAGGTGTATTCCAGGAGTGCTTCGCTCGGAGTGCTCCATCCGCCGCCGCGGTCAACGAGACCTTTCGGCCAGGAACTCACGCCCCAAAACGTGTGGTAGGTTTCGCCTTCGGGAAGGGCCAGACCCGCGCCCGAACTGGCGGGCAGGGAGAGCGAACCGCCGTGGATGGCCACGGCAATGACGTGTTCTGCGCCATAGGTGGCCTGCATCGCGTGAACGGCATCAGCTGCCAGCGGACAGTTGAGGCAGCGCTGGCCCGTGAAGTCCTCGATGAGCACATTCTTCTTGGGAACAAACTCCACGGGACCCGTGAAGCGGTCGGCTTCATCCACCTCTTCGCAAGCGCAGAAGCCGAGGAGGACCAAGATAAGGAGCAACCATTTATAGAGTGTTTGCATAGGAGGCTAGGTTAGAAGTTGAAATTGTAAGATACCTGAAGGCCCTTGCTGGCGGGCACATAGCGGCAAACGCCTCCCGTGCAGTTGTAGCCCGCGCGGGTCTTGCCGTAGGAGAGTTGGAGGCGATGGGCACCGTGGGTGTAGCATCCCGACACCATATAGAAGTGCTGCTTACTCGTAGCCGTTTCGTCGGTGTTGGGCACTTTGGCATTGTACATGTCGGATACGGTAAACATGAAATGCGGAAGCACCGAGAGTTCCAGCAGGCCGTACCACCAGTCGCCCTGGTCCTGCTTGGTGTGCAGATATTGGGCTTCGCCGCGCAGGGTGAGCTTTTTGTTGATGGTATATTTGCCTTCGGCGATGGCAATGTGCGAATTGATGGTGCCACCGTGGCCTTCAACGATGGTTTTGTTGTAGCGCTGGTGCATGTACATCAGGTTCAGTTTGAAATCCTTCGTCACCTTTTTGTCCAACTGCACGTTGATGTCTTGATAATACGTATCGTGGCCCATTCGGAAGAACTTAGTGGTGTAGCCCTTCGTGCCTTGCAGGTCCTCCACAGGCTGACCAGCCGCCATCAACGGCTGACGGTCGATGCCGCGGATATGCGAGGCGTTGAGTTTCACGGTTGTGCCATACTTGCCGCCGAGGGCCGTCTTGCGCTTGAAGGTATAACTGAACTCACCCTGGAAGGCCCATTCGCCCAAAGCGTTTTGCGTGGCGTAGGGATAGAGGGCCGCGAGGGCGTAGGTCTGTTGTTGGGAGAAGGCTGGCAGGTGGTTGATAAATGCTGCCGTACCTGTGCGCGAACGCTCGCTGCGAAAGGCCATATCTTCGCTGCGTTTGGCTTGCAACAGGAGGCTCATGCCGCGCTTGGAGTACGAGCCCGAGAGCATCAGCGCGTTGCCGCGACGATAGATATAGCCATTGTCAAACGATGGGTCTTGGCTCTTGAGTGCATATTCGGCCATCAGACTGTAGTTGCCTTTCTGAAATTGTGCGCGCACGTCAATGGCACCCACGTCTGTCGGCAGATTGAGTTTGTAGGCACCGAGGATGTCCGTGCCAAACTCGTCCTTTGCACCCGTGGGGCGGAGGTTGACGATGTCTTCCGCCCGTTCGTGCTTCGTCACGGCACTCACGCCGAGCGTCAGGCGGCTGCCGTTTTGGTCCATACGCTTGAACCATTGGTCCACGTTGAGTTCGAGGTCTGCGCCGTATATCCAGGGGTCCGTGCCGTTGAGGTAGGTGAAGTCTTTGTCCCACGAGCGGTTGTGCCAATACACGCGCTGTTGTCCGGCCAGGGCTTTCAGCGTAACGCCCTTCACGGGCTTTAGGGTCAGGCGGGCACCGCGCAGGCTGTTGTCAATGCCGAGCGAGCGCTCCTCGTAGGTGCGGAGGATGAAGCCCGAACCAAACTGCTCGTAGTAGTCGCCGAGCGTGAGTTCGGCATGCTTCAGTCGTCCTGTCACATAGATATGCGGAACGCCCCAGCCCTGAAAATCCTTTTCGAATCCGGGCAGGGGATGGTCCAGGTACTCAAAGCGAGCACCAGCGGAGACATATTTGTTGAGCAACTGGAGGTCTACGTACGTATTCGTCAGACCCCAGTCTTTGTAGGTGCCGGTGCCAATCTTCTGGTCCTCTTGCGGGATGAGCACATCGCTCTGGATGCTACCCTTGAGGCTGACACCGCCATCCTCTTCCTGTGCTGCGGCAGGCAGTGCCGTAAGAACGGCTGCGGCGAGCAGGGGGAGATATTTTTTCATGCGATACTGTTTGTTGCGTGGAGCAGAAACGAGCGTTTACTTCTCCGACTTCTCTTCCAGTTCCTTGACTTTCTCAATGAGGTGTGCCTCGCCGCCTTCGGTATATCCGCTGCGGCTCTCCACGATCTTGCCCTTGCCGTCCACGATAAATACGTGGGGAATCATGTTCACGCCCATCGCGCGCTTGAATTCGCTGTTGGGGTCAAGCAGGATGTCAAACTCCCAGCCCTTGCCGTCCACGAGGGGCTTCACCTTGTGGATGTTTTGTGCTTGGTCGATAGAAACGGCATAGACCTTCACGCCCGTTTCTTCCTGCCAGTCGGGATAAACTTCCTGAATGGCGGACAGTTCGCGGTTGCAGGGTTTGCACCAAGTAGCAAAGAAACTAATGATGAAGGGCTTCCCATCGTTGTGGAGATTTGCCGTGTTGATTACCTTGCCATCAAGCGTCTTGAGTTGTACGGCGGGCAACTGTGCAAAGGCGGTGGCGACACCGAGCAAAAGGAGAGCGGTTAAGAGAAACTTTTTCATATTATCTGAATGCGTTTAATTACTATTCTGAATATCTGATAGGGGGTTTCACGTGCAAAAATATCCAAAATATCGGAGGTAGCACGCTTTTCTGCCGTTAATATTATGGAAGAGAGGCATTTTTCTCCACACTTCCCCCCAGCGTCATGCCTTTCCCGACCATATATTCGGTGGTCTGGAGCATTGAGAAGAGGTAGTTGCGGAGGCGGCGGTGGCTCTCGTTCATTGCCACAGGCTGGGGCGCGGCCTTGGGGTTTGCGGGATCAAGGCGGTAGCAGAATTCGCGCTCGGCATCTGGGCTATATACGTAGAGGTGCTGGGCATCGCGGGCCGCCAGGGTATTGTCGGCGGAGTAGAAGATGCAAGGGCGTTGTTCGCGCAGGAGGTCAATGCCGAAGTTGTTCTGCACATACGCCACGCGCAGCAGGCCGAGCAGCGTCGGGGCCACATCTACCTGTCCCGCCCAGGCCGTGTCCTGTCCGGCCTCTATACCTGGGCCGCTGATGAGCAGCGGGATGTGGTTGTACGAACTGGGCAATTCGCAGTTGGCTTGGCCCACCATCTTGCCGTGGTCGCCCAGGAATACGAACACGGTGTTTGCAAACCAGGGCTCCTTCGCCGCTGCCCGCATAAACCGTCCGATGGCCCAGTCGGCGTATTCCACGATGGTCTGTTCCATGTCTGCCGACCGCGGTCTGAACTGCCTCTTGTCGGGCAGCACATAGGGCGGATGGTTGCTGATGGTCAGGAGTGTGGCGAAGAAGGGGCGGCCTGTCTTTGCCCTTTCGCTGATAACGGGCAGGGCATAGCGGAAGAGGTAGTCGTCGGGCACGCCGAAATGATTAACCACCTCCTCGCGCGGATAGTTTTCCTGTCCATACACTTCGTCATAGCCGTTGGTGCGCAGGAAGGCGTTCATATTGTCGTACTGCGTCTCGTGGGTCATAAAGAAGAGTGTGCGGTAGCCAGCAGCGCGAAGCACGGTGGCCAACCCGTCGTAGCGCGGGATATTGCTGCCCTTCATCGCGTTGCGTTTGAGGATGGAGGGGAAGGAATAGAGCGTGGCATACAGGCCGTGGTTCGTGTGATTGCCGGCGGAGTAGCAGTTGGTGAACAGACGACCCTGCTGCGCCAGGCTGTCGAGGTTGGGCGTGAGCGAAGTGCCGCCCAGCGCGCCCGTGAGTTCGGCCGACATAGATTCCATGAGCACCAGCACCACGTTGTGGTTCGCAGGAGCTTTGGCGGGCTGAATGCGGCGCGCCAATGGCGATACATCGGGAAGGCCCGTGCGCCCAAGCAGCCGTTGCGCCGCCTGCACAGCCGCGGCATCGTCCATGAGGTGGAGGCGGCGGTTTTCGGGTCGCAGGTCGTCGAGGGTGCTTTGCAGGAGAGCAAACATAGGATTGATGCCCAGCTGGTTGAGGATGGGGTCGTTGCAGAAATAGGCGGCGCTCACCTTAATGGGATTATAGCCCATGCGTCCGCGAATGCCGAAGAAGCAGGCCCCCACCATCGCTGCCGCCAAGGCCAGTGTGGCTGCGCACTGTGCCCAGCGTCCGTCCTTCTGCGCAGGGGGCAACTGGCCCCAAGCTTTGCGCAACTGCCTTCCCGCCCATCGCAGAACGAGGGCAAAGGTCGCCGTGCAGACCACCCACACGCCTATATATATATAATAAGAAGCCTCGCCCAGCATCATGCCTACCGTCGTACCGCCATATTCGGCCCAATTCCAAATGGAGGAGTTGAGAATCTTGGTGAAATACGCAAAGTAGGGGATGTTGGCTGCCGTTGCTGCCCAAACGAGGGTGTAAAGCAGGCCAAAGAACCAGCCCATCGCGCCCACCACCCAGCGGCGCACCACAGCAGAGAAGGCTCCCGCCGTCACCACCACCAGCGGCAGCAGCAGGATATAGCAGGCCGTCACGTTGTCAAACCAAAGGCCGCGCAAGAATGCCATGGCCGCAAGGCCCACATCGCCCCGCACACCATCGCTCAACTGCGACCGCACGGACGCAAAGAAGACCCCGCGCAGCACTGTCATCATCCCCAGTGCTACAAGGTGAATGCACACAAGATAGCGAAGCCCCTGGGCATAGGCTGTCAGATGACGGCCACCACGAGGCAAGCCCCAAAGTTTAGGAATTGTCATTTTCATTGCTTGCAAAGGTAGCCATTTTTCGGGTGTCGGCTGGCGGGTGCGTGGGAAAAGTTGGGGAGAGAAATGAGGAATTGGAAATTGGGAAGGAGGAACGAGGAATAAGGAATCGCCTTTCCAATAATCGTATTTCGACTATCAAACTAGCAGCCGCAGGCTGCGATGAAACAGGAAGCACAAAGGGACTCCCTGAAACAAGGAAGCCGCAGGCTTCCGACTGAAAAGAGACGAACCACAAAAAAGCGTTGAACAAAGATTCTTGTTCAACGCTTTTACCAGTCGGGGTGACTGGATTCGAACCAGCGACCACACGCCCCCCAGACGCGTACTCTAACCGGGCTGAGCTACACCCCGAATTGCGAGTGCAAAGGTATAGCTTTATTTGATAACCACCAAACAAAACGGGAACTTTTTTTGAAAAAAAATAATTTTTCCCTTTTCTATTATTCAGTAATTTGGATTTCCCCCTACTCCTTTTGCGGTAATTTGGCGTTATTTTGTTCGGTAAAATGGCGCCGATCTGTAATAGAATTACCGTTATAGAACCTACCTATAGCGAATCAACGCTATCGAGCCAGCAGCCGTAAGGCTGCGTTGAAACCAGGGGACGCAGTCCCCGACTTAAACTAGAAGCTGAAAGCTTCGTTGAAACCAGGGCGCGCAGCGACCGTTGAAACTAAGGGCGAGCAGCGACCCTGGCCTCGTAATATAACACACGCCAGAGGCTCGCATGTGCAAAACTCGTCTTTTAACATTTCATGGAATGTTGCGAAATGTTAAAGCGATTTGCATTTCGCGCGAAAATGTTGTATCTTTGTACTAGCGAAGAG
>SFID01000035.1 GCA_004555425.1 Bacteroidales bacterium | reverse complement strand
GGCTCAGCGGTTTTCAGATGTTTGTACTCTTTGAAGTAGTTATCAATGAGCCAACATTTCCGCTGAGCCACACGTTGCTAGCAACGTGCGGTACATTGCATTTCCGCTGATTTCTAACTCCTAACTCCTAACGTAACTACTCAGGTGGATTTTTAATCGCAAATTGCACTGGAAAGAAATGTACCGCACGTTGCTCGCGTGTGGCTCAGCGGTTTTCAGATGTTTGTACTCTTTGACGTAGTTATCAATGAGCCAACATTTCCGCTGAGCCACACGCCCACAAGCAACGTGCGGTACATTGCTTTTTCTATGAGAACAAACACCTTACTCACGGCCAATTCTGCGCAAGCAAGGTGTGGCACATACTTCTTGCATGCGCACTACCCCAACTCTGCGCTGACGGCGTTCGTCAGGTCGATGAACTCCTCCACGGAGAGTTGTTCGGGGCGGCGGGTGAGGAGTGGCTGGGCGAGGAAGGAGGTCCAGTCGTGTTGCAGGCCGCGCTCGGTTGTGATACTGCCAAGGACGGGTCGGAGACTGCCACGCATCATCTTGCGGCGCTGGTTGAATGTGCCCTTCACGATTTGCTTCATCAGCCGTTCGTCGCAGGGCAATGAGGTGCGGCCGTTGCGCGTCATGCGGATAACGGCACTCTGAACCTTGGGCGGGGGATTGAATACGCCGGGCTCTACGGTGAAGAGGTATTCCACGTCGTACCAGAGTTGGACCAGCACACTCAGAATGCCGTATGCCTTGCAGCCTGGTGCGGCAGCCAGTCGCTCGGCCACTTCCTTCTGAATCATACCCGTGCAGCAGGGGATGAGGTGGCGGTTGTCCAGCATCTTGAAGAAGATTTGGCTGCTGATATTATAGGGGTAGTTGCCCGTCAGTACGAAGGGCTGGCCGCCGAAGGTGCGGTCGAGGTGCATCTTGAGGAAATCGTCCTCGATGATGTTGTCCTCCAGTTGCGGATAAGTCTTGCGAAGATAGGCCACACTCTCAAAGTCAATCTCCACGACGCGGAAGGGGCGCTCCTTGGGGATGAGGTATTGCGTCATCACGCCCATACCAGGGCCTACTTCGAGAATGGGCAGGTCGGGGCAGGCATCCACGGTATCGGCAATGGCACGGGCCGTGGGCAGGTCGGTGAGAAAGTGTTGTCCAAGAAATTTTTTGGGGCGTACGGGCTTCATATCCTAGAGTTTTTTTTTACTTTTGCGGTTGGCAGGTGGCTCTTGCGATGCGCCCAAAAGGGGGCACAATGTTCGGGGAGCCTTGCCTATCCTT
The DNA here is from genome assembly GCA_004555425.1 of Bacteroidales bacterium. GTDB lineage: Bacteria > Bacteroidota > Bacteroidia > Bacteroidales > Bacteroidaceae > Alloprevotella. Next base: position 19,300 of record SFID01000035.1, on the reverse strand, counting down.
TGCAAAGGTACGAATTTTGCTCGTAGCAAGGGGATGCAGAAGGCTGATTTCGGGCCATTTCTCCTTGTATGCGCAAACTCTAATCGTTGTTCCATTGAATGATTTTCTGAAAAATACGATAAAAATCCTCCTGCCCTTCGTCTTTGGCGTGGGCATTATGTGGTGGATGTATCGCGGCACGGACTGGAGCAGTTTTCTCTATGCCGTTTGCCACGAGATGAACTGGTGGTGGATGGGCGTGTCGCTCATCTTCGGCATATTGCCACAGGTATTGCGCGCCCTGCGCTGGCAGATGGCACTGGCCCCGCTGGGCGAACTGCCGAGGCGGCGTACCTGCATTGATGCGATATTCCTCAGTTATGCCACGAGCCTTGTCATCCCGCGCATCGGCGAGGTGACGCGCTGCGGCACGTTGAAGCGTTGCGATGGCACCTCCTTTACGAAAAGTATCGGAACTGTGGTCACCGAGCGCTTGGTGGACTCCGTGGTCATCGTATTGCTGACGGCGGTGGCCATCTTCAGCCAGATGGGCGTGCTGTTTGATTTCCTCACAGCCTCGGGCACAGATTTGGAGCACGTACTGGGACAATTCACTGGCGCAGGCTACCTTGTCACCATTGCCTGCATCGTGGCCATCGGCCTATTGTTGTGGGGTCTGATGCACAAATTCTCGCTCTTCAATAAGGGGAAGGATATGCTGCGTGGCGTGTGGGAGGGCATTCTCTCCTTGCGCTATGTGGAGCAGTTGTGGCTGTACGTTTTCTATTCCTTTGCCATTTGGATTTGTTATTTCCTGCATTTCTACCTCGCCTTTTTCTGCTTCGACTTCACCGCCGGCATCTCGCCAATAGCGGCATTCTTGATATTCTGCATTGGTTCGTTTGCGGTGCTGGTGCCTACGCCCAATGGCGCAGGCTCGTGGCATTTCGCGGTGAAGACGATGCTCGTCATCTATGGTGTGGCCGAAGCGCCCGCCATCCTCTTCGCCCTCGTTGTTCATACGATACAGACGTCCGAGGTGGCCCTGCTGGGCGTGTATGCCTGGGCCGACCTTGCGCTGCGGCGGAAGTAACACGCGGTCGCCTTGCAGCCTGCCGGCTCGATAGTCTTGGGACACGGCATCTGCTTGAGGATTTTAGAGGAAACTAGAGGATTTTAGAGGAGATTAGAGGAGAACAAATTCCTAATTCCTAATTCCTAATTCCTAATTCCTAATTCCTATCCTAATTCCTAATTCCTAATTCCTAATTCCTAATTCCTAATTCCTAATTCCTAATTCCTAATTCCTAATTCCTAATTCCTAATTCCTAATTCCTAATTGAAAATAATTCCTAATAAATAAAAGATATGAGTGAAATCAGAAATCTTCAGCCCCAAGCCATTTGGGAAAACTTCTACCTCTTGACACAAGTACCCCGTCCGTCGGGCCACCTCCAGAAGATACAGCAGTTCCTGCTCGACTGGGCCAAGCAGAAAGGCATTGAAGCCCACCTGGACAACGCGGGCAACGTGCGTATGTACAAGGCCGCCAGCCCTGGCATGGAAGATTGCAAGGTCGTGACCCTGCAAGGCCACATGGATATGGTGCCCCAGAAAACCGCTGACTCGCCCCACAACTTCGAGACCGACCCCATCGAAACCTACATCGACGGCGAATGGGTGCGCGCACGCAATACAACGCTCGGCGCAGACGATGGTATGGCCGTGGCCACGATTATGGCCATCATGGAGGACAATACGCTGAAGCACGGACCGCTGGAAGGATTCATCACTGCTGATGAAGAATCCACGATGAGCGGTGTGAACGATATGGAAGCAGGCAGCCTGAAGGGCGAAATCCTGCTCAACCTCGACAACGAGACCGAGGGCGAAATGATTATCGGTTCGGCCGGTGGCGTAAATCTGACCGCCACACTTGAATACAAGGAGGTGGAGACCGATGCCGAAGATGCTGCCGTGCGCGTGGTGCTGGGCCAACTGCTCGGTGGCCACAGCGGACTGGAAATCAACGAGGGCCGCGCCAACGCCAACAAACTCATGGCACGCCTCGTGCAGGATGCCATCGCCAACTTCGAAGCCCGCCTGGCCACATGGAAGGGCGGCAACATGCGCAACGCAATCCCGCGCGACGCCGAGGTGGTGCTGACGCTGCCGAAGGAGAACGTGGATGCCTTCAAGGAAGTGGTGGCCGAATGGCGCGACACCTTCGTGGGCGAATACGGCAGCATCGAGAAGTCGCTCAGCCTGGAGGTGTTCGACACAGAACTTCCCGCCATGGAAGTGCCCGAAGAGGTGCAGGACAACCTGGTCAATGCGCTTTGCGCCTGCCACAACGGCGTGTTCCGCTTCATTCCCGAGGTGCCCAGCATCGTTGAGACATCGTCCAACCTGGCCATCGTGGAGATTGCTGGCGGTCAGACCTTCTTCAAGGTGCTCATCCGCTCTTCTCGCGACAGTATGCGCGAAGCCCTCGGCGAAACTCTCGAGAGCGCATTTGCCATGGCTGGTATGAAGGTAGAGTTCAGCGGTGACTATCCCGCTTGGCAGCCCAACCCGCAGAGCGAGATTGTGGCCCTGATGAAGGATGTGTATCGCGACCTCTTCGGTGCGGAAAACCACGTACAGGTCATCCACGCTGGCCTGGAGTGCGGCGTCATCGGCAGCAAGATGCCCGGAATGGACATGGTTAGCTTCGGCCCCACGCTGCGCAGCCCCCACACGCCCAACGAGCGTTGCTTCATCCCCAGCGTAGAGAAGTACTATCAGTTTGTGCTCGCCATACTGGAGCGCACGCCTAAGAAATAATTCCTATTCTTAAATCCCAGAAGTTCCGAGGAGACTAGGCAAGCACCATTGCCACTTGCCAGCCCGTTCGGAACTTCTGGGATTTTCTCTTCCCCACCCTTTCATTCCTTCCTCGATCTATGGCACAACCTTGGCGACGTCTGCCCATTCAGATTCGGTTCAACGACGTGGACCGCTTGGGGCACGTCAACAACAATTCCTATTTCTCTTACTACGACCTCGGCAAGGAGGAGTATCTCAACAACATCCTGAAGGTGGACTACCACACGCAGGACGTGGCCCCCGTCATTGCGAATATCAATGCCGACTTCATTGAGCCCATCTTCTATGGCGACGAAATTGTGGTCGAAACCCGCGTCTGTCATGTCGGACAGAAGAGTTTCACGCTCGAGCAGCAGGCTGTCAACGAACGCACGGGCCGCACAGTTTGCCGTTGCAAGACGGTGATGGTGTGTATCTCCATGAGCCAGCAGTGCTCTGTGGAAATCCCCGCCACCTATCGCGCAGCCTTCCTGGCCGAGCAGGCTCAGGCGAACGACTAATGTCGCTGCACCGCTCCCCTATCCGTTTCCGTTGACTATTATATAAGGAGTATCATTATATAAGGAGTATCATTATATAAGGAGTATCATGTCCATCCTATATACAAACCACATATCCGATTCCATTGGCGGCTGCGTGCTGAAAGAACGATACGACCGCATATTCCTCCTCGACGATACGCAGACCCACAAGCACTGCCTGCCCTTGCTGGCGGACTGGGTGGCTGCCAACGATGCGGAGGTGCTCACCATGGAGGCGGGCGATGTAGCCAAGAACCTTGACACCCTCGCCCGCATCTGGCAACAGCTCACGGAGAAAGGGGCTAGTCGCCACTCGCTGCTCGTCAATCTGGGCGGCGGCGTAGTGACAGACTTGGGCGGATTCGCGGCAGCCACGTTCAAGCGCGGCATTGAGTTTATCAATATTCCCACCACCCTTCTCAGCATGGTCGATGCCGCTGTCGGTGGCAAGACGGGCATTAACTTTGCCGGGCTGAAGAACGAAATCGGTGCGTTCTGCCCTGCCGCCCACGTTGTCATTGACACAGTGTTTCTCCGCACACTCGACAACGCGAATATCTGCTCGGGCTATGCCGAAATGCTCAAGCACGCGCTGCTCCACAACGCCGAAATGTGGGCCGACCATCTCCAGCAGGATTTGCAACATCCCGACTACGAGGCCCTCGGCCGCCTGGTGCAACAAAGCATTGACGTCAAGGAGCGCATCGTCAGCCAAGACCCGCACGAGAAGGGGTTGCGCAAGGCCCTCAACCTCGGGCACACCTTCGGCCATGCCTTCGAGAGTCTGGCCCTCAGCCAAGGCCGCCCCGTACTCCACGGTTACGCTGTGGCCTGGGGCATTGTCTGCGAACTCTACCTGAGCGCGGTGCTCCTCGGGTTCCCCACGGCGCATCTCCATCAGACGGTGCGCTTCATCCGCGAGACCTACGGCCACCTCTCCTTCACCTGCAAGGACTACGATCGCCTGCTCGACTACATCCGCCACGACAAGAAGAACGTGGGCGGCCAAGTAAACTTCACCCTCCTCGCCGACATCGGCCAAATCCGCCTGGACTGCCACGCCAGCCGCGAGCAGATTTGCGAGGCGCTCGACTTCCTGCGCGAAGGGTAGAGGAATTAGGAATTAGGAATTAGGAATTAGGAATTAGGAATTAGGAATTAGGAATTAGGAATTAGGAAGATTGTTCTCCTCTCCTCTAAAATCCTCTAGTCTCCTCTAAAATCCTCTAGTCTCCTCTAAAATCCTATAGTCTCCTCTAAAATCCTATAGTCTCCTCTAAAATCCTATGATAAGGCCAGCCCCAAGGCTGGCTATCGAGCCCACAGCCGCAGGCTGCAATAAAACAGGAAACCCAAAGGGATTCTCTGAAACTAGAAGCCGCAAGGCTTTGATGAAACCAGAAAACTTGCAGGGTTTTCATTAAAACGCTAACTCCATCGTCTATGTCTCCCACACTCAAAGGCACAATAGCCGGCCTCGTTGCCGCCATCTGCTACGGCCTCATCCCCCTCTTCACCATTCCCCTCAAGAATGGCGAAGCAGTCCACCAGTTGAGCGATTGTTCCATCATGTTCTATCGTTTCGCACTGGCCACGGTGATTATCGCCGTGCTTATGCTTATCACTCGGCGGAGTTTCAAGATTACGCGCGGCGAACTCGTCACACTCACCTACCTAGCCTTTCTCTCGGACGGCAGTGCCCTGTTCCTAATTGACGGTTACAACTATCTGTCAAGCGGTGTGGCCACGACGATTCACTTTATGTATCCTGTGGTGACGACCATTATGATGATGGTCTTCTACAACGAGGCGCGCAAGGGGAGCACCCTGTTGGCCGTCTTGCTGGCCGTGGTCGGCGTGGGCGTATTGTCGTGGCAGAGCAACGAAGAAACGAGCCTGCACGGCGTTATTATCGAACTCATCAGCGCGTGCTGCTACGCCTTCTACCTGATACGCGTCAATCGCAGCCGCGTCCGCAATATGGACGGTATGAAACTGACCTTCTACGTCATGGGTATCGGCGCGCTCATCTTTGGTGCCGAAGCCTTGCGTCAGGATGAGTTTCAGATGATTACGACTGGCGTGCAAGTCAGCCATCTCCTGTTGCTCGGCATCGTCTGTACGGTGGTGACGAATCTCTGTCTGGTGATGGCCGTCCAGCGTATCGGCTCGACGATGACAGCCGTACTCGGCGCACTCGAACCTCTGACGGCCGTAGCCCTCGGTTGTTTATTGATGGGCGAGGATATTACGCTCAACGTAGTGCTGGGCATCTGCCTGATTATTCCTTCGGTGATTATCATCATCTTCACCCGCGCCAAGCATTCTTCTGCCGCTTGACGCTTTCCCCCTGCTATTCCCATGATTCGTCTGCTGACTTCCCTTCTCCTGTTTCTCCTTGCCGCTTGCCTGTCGGGCCAAACGGTGATTGACCTCAAGCGAGGCGGTGGTGTGCGCGCCAAGACGGTGGATGACTATCGGCGCAACGATTCCGATATGAGCCGCCGCGTACGCGAGGATTCCATTGCCTACAACGATTGTCTGACGCGCGCCTTCAATGCCCTCTATCGCGATTCGCTCGATCAGGCAGAAGAATTGCTCAACAACGCCCTCTCGCTTCGTCCCGCAGCACCGAGCAACTACATCGTCCGCCACTACTTGGCCCGCATCAGCATGGCGCGCGGCCGATATGCCGATGCCGTTCAGAGGCTGACGGCCCTGCTGCGCGAGCGTCCCGAAGACCGCGAGGTGAGGAGCGAGCGCGCCTCCTGCTATATCGAAAGCAGCAACCCGCAGGCAGCCCTCGAAGACTGCAATGTACTCCTTGTCAGTCCGCCCACGGAGGCCGAGCACACGCATGCCCTCTTCCTGCGCATTGCAGCCTACCACCTCCTGCGCGAAACGGACAAGGCGCTGGCGGATGTTCAAACCATTCTCCAACTGGACCCTACCAACAAAAGTGCTACGCTCCTGCAAGCCACACTCCTTGCAGAGAAGGGACAGACGGCGGAAGCGATGAACCGCTACAACCTCTACGTCTCCGCCCACCGCGATGATGCCGATGGCTATGCTGCCCGCGCCGAACTGGAGGTGAAGCAGGAAATGTGGCAAGCCGCCCGCGCCGACTACGACGAAGCCCTCCGCCTCCGCCCTGGCGACACTGCCCTGCTGTTGGCCCGTGCTAATGTGCTCGAACGCCTCGGTCTGAAAACCTTGGCCAAGCGCGACCGCGAAGCGGCAAAAGGCGAATAACTTTGTCGCTGCCCCGTCCACCCTTTCCTTCACCCCGTTTTCCCAACCGACAGACCACACTCCCAAACCATGAAATACGTCCTCCCGTTCCTTCTCCTGCTCGTTGCCGCCGCCACGCCGACCCTTCGCGCCCAAGACTGCGCCAGCGAGTTTGAGAACTTGTTCTACGACACGCAGTTGCCCGCAGGCTCGCGAGAGATTCGCGCTGTCTGGCTGACCACTATTATGGGCCTCGACTGGCCACAACGACCCGCTCGCACCGAAAGCGAATCGGCCCAACAGCGCAAAGCACTCACCGATATACTTGACAAGTACGTGGAGGCAGGAATCAACACCGTGCTCTTCCAAACCCGCGTGCGCAGCACCACGATGTTCCCTTCCGATATGGAGCCTTGGGACGGCATCCTCACGGGAGAACCTGGCCGCGCTCCCTCGTACGACCCTTTACAATTCGCCATTGACGAATGCCACAAGCGCGGGCTCGAGATTCACGCCTGGATTGTGGCCTTCCCCATCTGCAAGGCTGACGTCTGCAAGAAGTTGGGCAGCCGCGCCCTGCCCCGCCAGCGTCCCGAACTCTGTCAACTGTGCGGTGACAAGTGGGTGATGGACCCAGGTGTGCCCGAGACGGGTGAATATCTCGCTCGTTTCTGTGCGGAGGTGACGCGCAAATACGACATTGACGGCCTGCACTTCGACTATATCCGTTACCCTGAAAAATCCTGGGGATTCAGGGACGACAAGACCTACGCAAAATATGGCAACGGGCAACCCAAGGCGCAATGGCGACGCGACAATGTGACCCGCTGCGTGCGTCTGATTCACGACACGGTCAAGGCCATCAAGCCCTGGGTGCGACTAAGTTGCAGCCCCGTAGGCAAGTATGCCGACCTGCCGCGCCAGAGCAGTTCGGGATGGAATGCCCGCGATGCCGTCTCGCAGGATGCCAAACTGTGGTTGCGCGAGGGGCTGATGGATATGGTCTTCCCGATGATGTACTTCGATGGGCGGCATTTCTATCCCTTCGTGGTGGATTGGAACGAGGAGAGCGGTGGCCGCCCCATCGTGCCTGGCCTCGGTGCTTACCTGCTCTCGAATAAGGAGCGCGGCTGGTCGCTCAACGTCATTCGCCGACAGATGAACGTCAGCCGCCAAGTGGGCAGCGGCGGGCAATGTATGTTCCGCTCGGAATCGTTCACGGACAATACGAAAGGCCTCTACGACTTCCTCGCCCGCCAGTTCTATCGCCATCCCGCCCTCACGCCCGCCGTAGAAGGGGCAACGGCCTTGCCCACTCCGCCCACCAACTGCACAGCCCAGCGCGAAAAACACTCGCTTCGCTTCCACTGGACAGCCGTAGCCCCAGCCCGCTCTACTGAATACGCCCGCGCCGCCCGCTACCACCTCTATGCCTGTCCGTCGGACACCTTCCGCATCGCGGAAGCCCGCCGCATTGCCACGAACATCGAAGGCACGGAGTTTATCTACACCCCCGCGCTCCCCGCCAACCTTCACCAGAAATTCTTCATCACGACTTTCGACGCCTTCAACAACGAGAGCGAAGCCGCCCGCGTGGAAATTATTTATTAGAGCAAGCACACCGGGCACAGGCAACGCCAACTGGCAGCAGATAACCGCGCCCGTTCCAGACCCTCCGCTACCATACTCCGCTCGTCTTCTAAACTATACTATTTATCATCCACATTCTTTATGCTAACCGCAGACAACCTGACCGTAGAGTTCTCCGGCACTACCCTTTTCAGTAATATTTCCTTCGTCATCAACGAGAAAGACCGCATCGCCCTGATGGGCAAGAATGGTGCGGGCAAGAGCACGCTCCTCAAAATTCTCGCTGGCGTGCGCCAGCCCACACGCGGCACTGTCTCGGCCCCCAAGGGCACTGTTGTGGCCTATCTGCCGCAGCACCTGATGACCGAGGACGGGCGCACCGTGTTTGAGGAGGCCTCGCAAGCCTTCGCCCATCTGCGCGAGATGGAGGGCGAGATAGAGGAACTCAATCGCCAACTTGCCGAGCGCACGGACTACGAGAGCGATGAATATATGGCACTCATCGAAGAGGTGGCCACGAAGAGCGAGAAGTTCTATGCCATTGATATGACGCACTTTGAGGAAGACGTGGAGAAGACCCTGCTCGGCCTAGGCTTTGAGCGCACGGATTTCAATCGCCAAACGTCCGAGTTTTCTGGCGGATGGCGAATGCGCATTGAGTTAGCCAAGATGCTGTTGCAGAATCCCGATGTGCTGCTCCTTGACGAGCCGACCAACCACCTGGACATCGAGAGCATCGGCTGGCTTGAGGATTTCCTCGTCAGCAATGGCAAGGCCGTGGTCGTCATTAGCCACGACCGCAAATTCGTGGACAATATCACTACGCGCACCATCGAGGTGACGATGGGCCGTATCTACGACTACAAGGTCAACTATTCCCACTACCTGCAACTGCGCGCCGAGCGCCGCGAACAACAGATGAAGCAATGGGAGGAGCAACAGAAGATGATTCAGGAGACGAAGGACTTTATCGAACGCTTCAAGGGAACTTACTCCAAGACTTTCCAGGTGCAGAGCCGTGTCAAGATGCTCGAGAAACTGGAACTCGTCGAGGTAGATGAGGAGGACACCTCGGCCCTGCGCCTGAAGTTTCCGCCCTCTCCGCGCTCGGGCCAATACCCCGTGATGATGGACGGCGTGGGCAAGGCTTTCGATGACAAGCGTATCTTCTCCAACGTCGGCTTGACCATCGAGCGCGGCGACAAAGTGGCCTTCGTGGGCCGCAACGGCGAAGGCAAGTCCACGCTCGTCAAATGTATTATGGGCCAACTGGAGCACGAGGGCACGCTGACGCTCGGCCACAACGTGCAGATAGGCTATTTCGCACAGAATCAGGCCTCGCTGCTCGACGAGAACCTGACCGTTTATCAGACCATAGACGATGTGGCCAAGGGCGAGATTCGCAATAAGATTCGCGACCTGCTCGGCGCGTTTATGTTTGGCGGCGAGGCCAGCACGAAGAAGGTGAAGGTGCTCTCGGGCGGCGAGCGCACCCGCCTGGCCCTGATGAAACTCCTGCTCGAGCCCGTCAATTTCCTCATCCTTGACGAACCGACCAACCATCTTGACCTCAAGACGAAGGACATCCTCAAACAGGCGCTCCAGGACTTCGACGGCACGCTCATCTGCGTCAGCCACGACCGCGACTTCCTCGATGGCCTCGTCACGAAGGTCTATGAATTTGGCCATGGCCGCGTCCGCGAACACCTCTGCGGCATCTACGAATTTCTAGAAACGAAAAAGGCCGAGGAACTTCAGGCACTGGGCATCCGCGGATAATAAGGGCCTTGGGCTTCCGCACATAAGGATGAAGGAATCACCAGCATCTCTGAATATCCCAAAGCCTCCAGCCGCCGTTCAAGAGCCATTTGCTTGTGGAAGCTCAAATTCCCCATCTTCCGGGACATTCCCATTTCAAAAAAACAAATTATGTATATACGTCAAGTCTCATTTCTAATCATGCTTTGATCTTCCGTCATGGCCTTTGCTCAAAAGGCTTATTTGTCTGTGACGGTAAATCCTATTGACGCAATTACGGAATCCACACTCACACAGGCCCGTGTGTCTCTCATTTCTACAATCGACAGTACCGAAGTCGATACGTTTAGGCGTATCACGATTTTAGGCGATGTGATAAAACGGTATACATATGTTTACGACAATAGTCACGCAACATTGCCATTCAAGCGTATCGTTCGCGTAGAAAGTGAAGGATATGAAACATTATATTATGACTTGAACATACTCCCTTCGGAAGCGAAACACGGTGAAGTGGCTCACAATATTGGGGATATACGATGACATAGAGAAAGGAATCATAATTTAAATGAAGCGACAGTGACAGCCTCGCGAATCATGATGGTGATGAAAGGTGATACGCTCGTCTATGATGCCAATGCTTTCCAACTGGCAGAAGGCTCCATGCTTGACGAACTCATCAGGCAACTTCCCGGTGTGCGCCTGGAATCGGGCGGGCGCATCACGGTAAACGGGCACTTCGTCAGCAGCCTGTTGGTTAATGGAAAGGACTTCTTCAACGGTGACCCCAAAGTAGCCCTGCAAAACCTTCCTGCCTATATGGTAAACAAGGTAAAGACTTATCAAAAAACGCCGGATGATGCTTACCTGACGCGCTCACCCGACGAAAAGGGACCGCGCATGGATGACCCCTGGGTGCTGGATGTGGCCCTGAAGCCACAGCATACACAGAGCTATATTGCCAATGCCGAGTTGGCCCATTCGGTATATTGTTTGTATTTTTGCACTTACAAAAGGGAATTATCATTATGACCCATCAACCAAACAAGCAATTCAACACATACAAGGATGGACTCGATTTGGAGTTCCTGCGAGAGTACTGCATGGAGCATGGGGAACGGCGAACGTTCCTGCGGGGCGAGACGCTGGAGGAGGCGGGAGAGCCGGCACAGTGGGTGGCCTTCGTGGAGCGGGGCTGCTTCAAGTACATGGTGCACAACAACGAGGAGGGCAAGGAATACTGCACGGGCTTCGCCTTCGAGGGCGAGTTCGTGGCCGACTTCCCCTATTGCCTCGACGGCGACGTGTCGGAGGTGAGCATTATGGCGGACATGCCCTGCGAGGTGCGCATCATCAGCGGACGCGAGCTGCAAGCACTGTTCGACAGCGACCCGAAGATGATGCTCCACAACGTGCGGATACTGAAGAACCTGTTCAAGATGGTCTATGGGCGCGACCTCGACCACTACCGCTACACCGCCCGCAGCCGCTACCGTCGGCTCATCGACCGCTGTCCGCAGGTGGTGCAGATGCTCTCGCTGAAGGACATCGCCTCGTTCCTCAACATCACACCCAGCTATCTGAGCACACTCCGCAAGGAAATGACGTACGAAACGAGAGCAGAGGGCAAGCGTGCTTGCACTATGCCTCGTAAGAAGGAATAAGACGCAGTCAACTCACCTTCGGCAAAGAGAAATAACACACGTTTTTGGCTCAAATCATTGCGGTTTGAGCCTTTATTTTCAGATTTTTCTTTAACTAGTTTTAGAGTTGCACCCTCGGCGACCTGTTTCCGGGATTCGCCGAGTCGTTTTTTATGCTGTTTTTTGTTGTTTTGCAATCGAATGGTTGCGAAGATTGGCTGCACCTCGGCATAAGAACACGTTCTTCTGTTCTCGGTTTGCACAATCTTTGTAGTCGTAAATCCATAAAATAAGCAAAGTAATGAAAGTAATGAAAGTACTAAACATCATCATTTTTCTTTGTGTATGCTGTTTGAACGCGAATGCACAAAAATACTGGGTAATGGGTCAAATAGTAGATGATTTCACTTATGACCCTATAGATTCCGTAACAGTAAGATTTCTCCGTACCGACAGCACAGAAGTCGAACGTTTTGTCAGTAAAGATGAAACAAAAAGAAACAACCGCAGTTTTGGTGAGAGTATTAGTGCCCCAGGAAAATATATCCTGCATTTTTCTAAACGAGGTTATGAAGATACGTATAAAACAGTAAACTTTCGCTACCAAAAATACCGTATAACAGGAGGTACTTTTGGTCGTGTACTGATGAAAAAGAAACCTTCTCTGACGGAGCGCAGACTTGATGAAGCTGTCGTAACTGCCACCAGAATAAAAATGGTGATGAAGGGAGATACAATACAGTATAATGCCGATGCGTTTCAACTTCGCGAGGGGTCAATGCTGGACCAGCTAATAGCCATGCTGCCCGGTGCCGAGCTGCGCGAGGGCGGCGTAATTTACGTGAACGGCAAGCGGATCTCCAACCTGCTGGTTAACGGCGAGGACTTCTTCCGGGGCAATCCGCGCATAGCGTTGGAGAACCTGCCGGGCTACATGGTGGAGAACATCAAGGTCTACGACCTGAAGCCCGACCTGAACAAGATGGTGGACAAGAACATCAACGTGCGCGATGGAATGTGGGCCGGTGGGTCGCAGACCACGGTGATGGATGTCAACCTGAAGAAGAAATACAGCATCGGGTGGATTGCCAACGGCAGTGCGGGCTACGGCACGGGCAAGCACTACGCCGCCAAGGGTTTTGCCCTGCGCTTCACGCCCCACAGCCGCCTGGCCTTCATGGGGTATTCCAATAATGTATATGGTAATTCATACTATGATGCCAACGGAAACTGGCAAAGTCCCGGGGGCAGCGATAACCAGACCACGCACGAACTCTCCTCGGACCTGCTGGTGAACGACAAGAACAAACGGTACAAGATCAGGAACCTGGCCAGCTTCAAGTGGAAGGAGCAGAAGAACGACGAGTACCAACACACCACAAACTATCTGGACACAAAAGACATCAACGGCATCAGCCGCTCGCACACGGAGCATCGCGATTGGTATATACGCGATATGGGCGAATTTGACTATCAGATGAATGAGAACGAGAAGAACTACTCTATCAACCTGAAACCCGAGATTTGGTACAACAACTACCGAGGAACCTCGTTCTCGCGCCGGGCCGAGTGGGAGCAGCGCATGACGGAGCGGTATATGGGCGAGGCCCTGGACAGTTTGTTTGCCGAGGGCAGCGGCGACATCTACCGCCAGAACCTGATCAGCAGCCTGCGCCAGACGCAGCAGAACGACGGACACCTCTTCTATACCAAGGGCGACCTGGGAACCTCGTGGGGCCTGAACGGCAACGGCACCCTCTATGTGGGGGGGGCGGGCTATTACAGCCTGTCGGCCAACCGCAATCTGTTTGAGAGTGCGGCCTACGACCTGACATCAATGCAAAACCGTTATTCGGACAACGACGCGCACAGCTATGACCTCAGCGGGAATGTGGGCTATAATATCTCCTACCATTTCAAGAAGATTTCACTGGACATCAGCCCGGGCTACAGCTACCGCCAGCAATATCAGTCGAGCAACAAGGACTACTACCGGCTGGAAGATACGGAATATGCCGGCGAGCCCTTCGACCGTCTGGCCTCCATAAAGGATGTGCTGACGCAGTACATCGACCTCACCAACTCGGCATACGCCGATGAATGGAAGCGCACGCACAAACCAGAGCTAGGCCTCTATATGTATTGGTGGAACGACAAGCACCGCAGGTCGAACACCGTGAACCTATCCCTGCCCGTGCGCATGGAGCAGTTGAGCTATGACTACCAACGTGGCCGGATAGACACACGGCTGCACCGCAATTACTATTATTTTGAGCCGAATGTGCGGTACCGCATCGACCACAACGGGAAAAAGCATACCTACAACCTGGAGCGGCACACCACCTTGACCTATAACCTGTCGCATGCCAGCCCCTACAGCGAGTATCTGACGGACTATCGCGATGATGCGACCCCGCTGGTGGTGCGGACGGGCAATCCCGGCTTGAAGGCGAGCGCGCATCACCGCGCGGAGCTGTCGGTGGAGAACAGATACATCACCAAGCGCGTGTACACCTTTAACTGGAATGTGACGTATGACCAGTGGAACAACCTCGTGGCCCAGTCCATGCTCTACGACCTGAAGACGGGCGTGAGGACCTACCGCCCCGAGAACATCAACGGAAACCGCGCGCTGACGGCACAAGCCTATTTCGGTAGCACCATGGGCAAGCACAACCAATGGAACTACCAGCTAACCACCAATGTCAACTATCGCCACAGCGAGGACTATGCTAATTTGGCCCAGAGCGCATCGTCCCAGCGTGTGGGCACCGATCGTGTGCTAACCAAGCAGCGGTTCAACGTGTACTATTCCCGCAACTACTACAGTCTCTCGGGCGAGGTGAACGGCGAATGGATACATGCCATCTCCTCCCGCTTCGCCAATCAGAACGTGTTCAACATCAACTATCGCGTGAGCGGCGGCATGCCCTTGCCGTGGAAACTGCAGGTGAACACCTCGCTGCTGCTGACCACGCGCTATGGCTATGACGATGACAACTTCAACACGGCGCAACTCATCTGGAGCGCCCGCCTCAAGCGTTTCTTCCTGAACGGCCGTCTGGGCGTGGAAGTGGAGGCCTTCGACCTGCTGAACCAGATGTCGAGCCGCAGCTACAGCCTGAACGCGCAGATGCAGACCGAGAGCTACAGAAATGTGCTGAGACGATATGTGATGTTCAACATTTCGTTTCGTCTAAACAAGGAACCTAAAAAATGATGAATGAAACCCTCATGACAATTTAGAAGTCACCGTCACAAACATTAATGCTTGATGTATGCGATGACAGTAATCCTTTGTCTGTCTTCCTTGGTAACCCTTCTTTAAAGTCTTCCTACGAATACTATTGTTCGGTACAGTGGCGTGGATTTAAACAGGAAAAAATGCGTCAATGGAATTTGGGACTCTATCTGCATACTATTGATAATGCCATAGGCCGGTTGCGCCAATTTAATCCACAAAATGGTGGTTATATTTATATACCTTGGAATATAGACGGAAACCGGGGATTGCGAGTTACGGGGATTATAAGCCAATCCGTTGATAAGGGAAAGCATTGGTTTCTTAATATAGGTACCAATGTCAGCCTGAACCGCAGTGTCGATTTCGCCAACACAAAGACAACCGCCGATTTTTACAAAAGCATCGTACACAATTTACACGTTTCCCCCAATGCCGGTATTGACTACCGTTATTCTAAGTGGCACGCTTCATTCAAGGCGTCAGCCGATTGGGAACGCCTCACTTCCGCACAAGAAGGATTTGAAACACTCAGTCAAGTGGATTTCCTGTACACTATTAGCCTCAATGCACCGCTACTGTTTAGCATTGACTTAAATACAGATATGAATCTGTTTATGCGCCGTGGTTATAGTAATCGGGCAATGAATACGGACGAATGGGTGTGGAATGTGAATTTGAGCCGTTGTATTGATAAGCGAAAGGCATGGCTGTTGAAACTATCCGCTCATGATTTGCTCGGCCAGCTCAGTGCCGTACGCAGAACGCTTAACGCACAAGGACGGGTGGAAACCGTAAACAATACGATTACGAGGAACATCATGCTCCATATCATATGGAAGTTTAACAAAAAAGCATCCAAGAAATGAAACATAAAAAAGATAAGAATCCTATAGTAAGCGTGCTTCTTCCAGTCTATAACGCCGGGAAGTATCTGCAAGAATCTGTAGAGAGTATTCTTAGACAGGCCTACACCGTGTTTGAGCTGCTTGTCCTTGATGATGGCTCAACTGACGGATGTGTCGATTTCTTAAATCATATTATAGACGAACGTATTCACTTGGTTAAACGGAATCATAATTATATTGCCACACTCAATTATGGTCTCTCCATTGCCAGTGGGCGGTATATAGCTCGGATGGATGCAGATGATAAAATGCTTCCGACTCGGTTAGAGGAACAAGTAGCTGTGCTTGAAGCAGACAAAAACATCATGATTTGTGCTTCATATATGCAGCGGATGGGAGGAGAGGATGTGTACAATTCTGGTTTGAAAGGAAAAATCAATCCATTTGCCCATATCCTTTTGCTGGGTAACTTCATAGCACATCCTACCGTCATGCTTCGCACGGACTATTTCCAGGCGCATCAATTAAAATAGCGCCCGAAGTATATTTACGCAGAGGACTATAAATTGTGGTCAGATATTGCTCAAAGCCAGTGAAAGAGTTCTACAAACATTATTCTAAATATCGTACTTGCTTGTTGACTCTATAGTTTTTCCTGAAAATCCCCATCTTGCCCATCTTGCTCAAGAGCCAAAACCCTGCGCCCACCAAGAAAATACAACCCCGCGAAGGCACGTATGTGAATGATTTACTACCTTTGCAGGCGGATAGATACCTATTACTATCATGAAACGGCCACACATAGTTCGCAGAATCCAAGAAACGATTCATCGCATCTCCCCCACCGCCACCGCCATCCTTTATGGTTCGGAGGCACGTGGCGATGCGCGTCCCGACAGCGACATAGACGTCCTTGTTCTCCTCGAAGGCGAGCAGCGAGATTTTGCTTTGGAGGACGCTATCTCGGGTGCGCTCTACGAACTTGAATTGGAAACAGGCGTTCTCATAAGTCCGATGATTCTCCTCAGAAAAGCCTGGGAAAACCGCCCTTTCAAGACGCCTTTTTATATAAATGTTATGAACGAAGGAATCAGATTGTGTTGATTCATATTTCCCCATCCCTAAGCAAATAAACCCAATCAAATAAAATCCATGAACACTATCTCTCTCGAAAGTGGCAAGGCCGAACAATTTTTGGCGGCTGGTGCCATTGAGGCTCTTCTGCCCCAGGTAGAAGCCGCCAATCGTGCGCTTGAAGACGGCACTTGTGCCGGCAACGATTTCTTGGGCTGGATGCACCTGCCCTCTTCCATTACTGCTGAACACCTCGCCGACCTCAAGGCCACCGCTGAGGTGCTGCGCGCCAACTGCGACACCATCGTCGTGGCGGGTATCGGCGGCAGTTATCTCGGTGCGCGCGCCGTCATCGAGGCCCTCGGCAACCAGTTTGAATGGCTCACCAACAACGGTGAGAATCCCGTGATGCTGTTCGCGGGCAACAATATCGGCGAAGACTATCTGGCCGAACTCTGCGAATACCTCAAGGGTCGCCGCTTCGGTGTCATCAACATCTCCAAGTCGGGCACTACCACGGAAACCGCCCTCGCCTTCCGCCTCCTCAAGAAGCAGTGCGAGGACCAGCGCGGCCTCGAGATGGCCCGCAAGGTTATCGTTGCTGTGACCGATGCCAAGAAGGGTGCTGCCCGCGTCACGGCCGACAAGGAAGGTTACAAGAGTTTCATCATCCCCGACAACGTGGGCGGTCGCTTCTCCGTTCTCACGCCCGTCGGCCTGCTGCCCATCGCCTGCGCTGGTTTCGACATCGAAGCCCTCGTCAAGGGTGCTGCCGACATGGAGAAGGCCACGGCTCCCGAAGTGCCTTTCGCCGAAAACCTCGCCGCACGCTATGCTGCCCTCCGCAATGCCCTCTACAACGCTGGCAAGAAGATCGAAATCCTGGCTAACTATCAGCCCAAACTCCACTCTATGAACGAATGGTGGAAGCAGCTCTACGGCGAGAGCGAAGGCAAGGGTGGCAAGGGCATCTTCCCCGCCGCCGTTGACCTCACCACCGACCTCCACTCCATGGGCCAGTGGATTCAGGACGGCGAGCGCACCATCTTCGAGACGGTTATCTCTGTGGCACAGCCCCGCCACACCGTGCTCTTCCCCCACGACGAGGAAAACCTCGACGGCCTCAACTTCCTCGAAGGTCGCCGTGTGGACGAGGTGAACAAGATGGCCGAACTCGGCACGCAGTTGGCCCACGTCGATGGCGGCGTGCCCAACCTCCGCATCGTTATGCCCGAACTCAATGCCTACTATCTCGGCCAACTCATCTACTTCTTCGAGCGCGCCTGCGGCATCTCGGGCCTCGTACTTGGCGTGAATCCTTTCGACCAACCCGGTGTGGAAGCCTACAAGAAGAACATGTTTGCCCTCCTCGGCAAGCCTGGCTATGAGGCCGAAACAGCCGCTATCCGCGAAAGAATCTAGGCGAAATATCTTACGATGAAACAAGCAATCAACACTTATTTACAGAAGAACGGCTTCGAGGCGCTACGCCTCAAAGCCGTCTTTTTTGACATGGACGGCGTCCTCTTCGACTCCATGCCCAATCATGCGAAAACGTGGGCCGTCGTGGCCCGCGAATATGGCCTCGACCTATCGCCCGAAGAGGTATATATGAACGAGGGCCGCACGGGCGAATCCACCATCAATATGCTCACGCAACGCCAGTGGGGACGCGCCGCCACGGCCCGCGAGGTGGAGGAACTCTATGCCCGCAAGTGCGCCCTCTTCAACCAATGCGAGGAGGCACCGCCCATGCCCGGCGCGGCCGAAGTGCTGCGATGTGTGAAGCAAGCGGGCCTTGGCATCTACGTGGTGACGGGCAGCGGCCAACTCTCCCTACTCAACCGCCTCCAGACGAACTATCCCGGCTATTTCAGCCCCGACCGCCTCATCTCCAGTCGCGACGTGCGCCACGGCAAGCCCCATCCCGAGCCCTACCTGATGGCCCTCGACCGCGCTGGTCTCCAACCCTGGGAGGCGCTCGTCGTAGAGAACGCGCCCCTAGGTGTCCGCTCGGCCGTGGCGGCCCGCATCTTCACCGTTGCGGTCAATACGGGCCCGCTCCAGCCTCAGACCCTCACGGACGAAGGCGCCCACCTCGTCTTTCCCTCCATGAAGGCCTTGGCCGAGCAGTGGGAGCAGTTGCTAGCCGCCCTCGAAGCACAGTAATCCTGTTCACAATAAAGTATGATAAAGGCGACCTTGGCGTTTCTACGTCCGAGGTCGCCGTTTTTATCTCTGAGATTCCCAGCGACCTGCGCCCGCGGGTCACGCGACCTGCGCCCGCGGGTCACACGACCTGCGCCCGCGGGTCACGCGACCTGCGCCCGCGGGTCGCTGACTATATGCCTAAGAGAAACGGAAACAACGGAAGTTGGGAAATTTCTTGGATAAATAATGGCGACATTTGCCGAAGTAGGGAGACGGAGCGTTAACTACTCAGGTCGTTTTTCATTGAAAACGCAATGTACCGCACGTTGCTCGAGGGCGTGTGACTCAGTGGAAGGAGAACACCTTATATATAATATGACATCAGCTAACTCTCGT
>SFID01000034.1 GCA_004555425.1 Bacteroidales bacterium | reverse complement strand
TCGCTGAGCTTGCTCAGGGATTTACTGACAGCCATAGCATCAATGTCTCGCCAGAGACATTTTGCATCAAGTGCAAGGGGTTTTTTAGGTTTTTGTTTTATCAGTGGCCACAGGACTTTTGTGACAAGTCCTCACTACTTTGACCTGAGTAGTTACCCGAAATGTTAAATCCAAAATTTTTCGCGCGAAAAACTTTAATATCTTTTATATTTTCGGCCGCAAAAAAATCTCTACATCGTCAATTCGCGCACCGATAAAGCCAAGAAAATTTCCGATAAAGCCAGTAGAAAATCCGCAAAAGCATATAGAATTTCCAACTTCCGATGTATTTCTTCCTTTATAATGGCCAAAAAAAAGAGGAAAGAACCCCGTGTTTAGGGCTCTTTCCTCTTCGCTAGTACAAAGATAATACATTTTTCCGCGAAATGCAAATCGTTTTAACATTTCGCAACAATCTATGAAATGTTAAAAGACGAGTTTTGCACACGCGAGGGTTCGCGATGTGTTATATTACGAAGCGCGCTTTGCTAATCTCCAATTCCGAATTCTCAATTCAAGTTTCGCAAGTGTTCACTTGTAGCTGACAAGCGTTTAAGGAGCGGGCTGAAGGTCCAGCAAGCGCATAGCCCAGGGCAACGCCCTGGGTAGATTAGCCGCCGCTATTGCGCCCTGAAAGGGCAAAAGCGTCTCTATAAACGCTTGGACGCTAATGCTTTTGCCCTTTCAGGGCGCACTTCATCGCTTCATCATCCCCAGGGCGATGCCCTGGGCTATGTGCTCGTTGCCCCTTCGGGGCGTGCCTTGAACGCTTGCGCTTGTTCTCTGATTCAACTTGCGAAACTTGAATTCCCACTTCCCAATTCCTTATTCCTAATTGAAGACCTCATCGAATCGAATAAATCCCCCTTTTAACAAAAAAACAGGGAGGCAATTTGGTGGGAATGAAAAAACTCTCTAACTTTACCGCCAAATTCTATTCACATGTTTAATTAAATACCTAAGTTCAATGAAAAAAATCTACAGTTTCATTGCCCTGATGCTGCTCCTTTTCGTAGGTAATGCACAGGCGCAGACCAGCTGGGATGTGGACGACCAGAACGGTTCGGTTGCCACCATTGAGGAAGGCAAGAAGTACGCTTTCCACTGCGGTTTCAACCCCGGTTATGGTAACAACGGTTACATGCACACCGCAGGCGGTGCCATGAACGTTCCCTCCACATTCACAAGCGCCTACATCTTTGAGTTTATCAAGGTGTCGGAGAAGGAAGCCAACGGTGAAAAGTTCCCCGTTTACATCCTCAAGAACCTTGGCAACGGACAGTATTACAAAGGTAGCGAGTACACCACCAAGAAGTCCGAAGCCTTCCGCTTCACTGCCCGTAAGGCTACTGCCATGACCTTCGCTGGTGGTGCTAGCGAAGACTGGTACGAGTACTCTACTCAGGTCATCGACCAGGAAGAACTTGATGAAGGCCAGAACGACCGTCAGAACTGCCGCGGTGCAGTCGAGGCAGGTTGCTGGGTATTCTGCTCTCCCGATGAGGACGCCGCTATCGCTTATATCGGCAACGGTGGTAACTCTGGCTATCACGATACCCGCGACTGGCTCATCTACGAGGCTACTGAGCACCAGATGACCGCTTACGAGCGTTTGGGCTACTACTATGAAATGTATTGCCAGAACGAGGTGAACGAGGAGAACTACCCCATTGGTACCAACCCTGGTTATCTTGATTCTCAGGAGTACTACAACACGCTGAAAGCCGCTTACGATGCAGCTGTTGCTGCTTACGCCAATACTGGCCTGAGCGACGATGAGTACAACAGAGTGACCGACGCTCTCGTTAAAGCCTTCGAAGGTCTCAACGAGCACCTCGTACAGGTAGGCGCAGGTTACTACATGTTCATCGCTCAGCGCTCTCAGGACGCTCTCCGCGACAGTGGTAGCGTGACCTACGCTCGCGAATGGACTGCTCCCGAGTCTTGGACCCTTGCCAATGCTAACGTTATCTGGCAGGTGATTCCTTCTGCTGAAGAAGGCAAGTTCTACGTGAAGAACTTCGTGACGGGTAAGTACCTCGGCGCTGGCCCTGGCACTTCCGCTCAGTTCCCCCTCGCTACTGACACGGTGGCTAAGTACACCTTCGAGCAGGTTCAGGGTAAGCTCTTCGTCATCAACCAGAACGGTAAACTCATGCACTGCGATGGTGGCTACAAGGCTGTGACCTGGAACGACCGCGCCGCTTCTGGTAACCAGCACATCATCAACAAGGTTGACCCCGCTATCCTCGATACCCTCCAGGGTAAGGTTGACTCTCTCCAGAACGCTGCCAAGTGGGCTGCCCTCGTGAAGGAAGGCCAGAACATCCTCGCTGCTTCTGAGTTCCAGACCGATTGCTCCTTCGATGGCAACTTCGCTGCTGAAGGTCTCGTTTCTGAGGCTTTCGACAACCACGGTGAAACTTCTGAAGGTCCACTTACCAACCTTTTCGACAAAGACTTGAATTCGTTCTATCACACATCATGGTCTGCTGACTTTGAAGATGGTCTGAACGACTGGATTGACCTTGACCTCGGTAAGGAAGTACAGCACTTCTTCATCAAGATCGCTCGTCGTCCCAATACTTCCTTCAACTGCGCTCCGCTGGATTTCAAACTCTCTGCTCCCGAACCTGGGTTGCAAGAATTTACGGAGCACAATATCGCATGGGATAAGGTGCTTATTGATAGTGCTACGTTGTCTTGGGATTACTCCTACACCCTCAGCGGTGCCGAAAAGGCAGCACACGTAGCCATCTACAAGGTTGACCTCGAAGAGCCCGTTCAGTACATCCGCTTTGAAGTGTTGAACACCGTTGCTTCTAAGGATACGACCATCCAGCGTCGTGCTAGCGGTACACCTTGGTGGAATGCTTCCGAGTTCCGCGTATATGAGAACCTTGGTCCTGACCAGTTCGCTACCTTCATTCCCGAAAAAGTGAAGACCGCTCTCGTGAATGCTATCGCTGCTGCTCAGGCTGAAATCGAAGCAGGCAAGTTCAACGAGGCTACCTACACCGCCCTCGAAGACGCTATCGAAGCTTACAACGAAGCTTATCCTAACCCCGATGCGCTCGCTTGGGCACTCGAGCAGGCTCACGCCTATGCTGGTACTGCCGTTGAAGGCGACGACCTCGGTTACTTCGAAGCCGGCGCAGCCGATGCCCTCGAAACTGCTCTTGCTGCCGTTGAGGCTGAAGTTCTTGCTCCCGAAAGCACGGAAGAGGAACTCGTTGTGAAGCCCATGAGTGCTGACGACCTGAAGAAGTACGAAGAGCAAGTACGCGATGCTGTCAACGCATTCTTCGACAAGCTCCACAAGCCTGAGGCTGGTAAGTACTATCAGATTACCTCTGGTTCTGACAACGAAAACATCAACGGTGCATACGTATATGCTGCCAACGCTGATGTAGAAGAAACTGCTTACTGGGGTTACGTGGGTGACGGTGATGTTGACTACCGCGCTAACACCATGTGGGAAGTAGTTGACGCTGGCGAAGGCAAGTTCGCTCTGAAGAATGTGGCTACTGGTCGCTACATCTACAACCCCTACCTCCACGCAGAGGAAGATGATGTGCCCGAGGCTACTCAGATTAACTTCAGCACGACGCCCGAGGCCCTGACCTTCTCTTACGCTAAGGTAGAAGGTATGTTCAACCTCGAATTTGCTGATGGTCACTACTTCAACACCGACCCCGCTGGTAACATCGCTACTTGGTACGACGTGGACGACATCAACGCTCGCTTCCAGTTCACCGAAGTTGAAGCTCCTGGTCAGTACACCTTCGACGTTCAGCCCAATATGCTTCAGGTTGTATCTCTGCCCGTTGACGTTGCTGGCGTAATGGTTGGTGAACTTAATGCCATGAAGGTGCTCGGTCAGAAGGACGGTATGCTCCAGCTCCAGCCCTATGATGACGCCGAAGTAATCCCCGCTGGTACTCCGTTCATCGTTGAGACTGGCGCAGAAGAAGCAAGCGCTGCTGCCTTCCCCGCATGGGCAGGCGACTTCACTATGATTGACTACAGCTACGAGTCTAAGGAGCAGAACGGCCTCTGGGCTGCTGTCCTCGGTAAGACGCTCCCCGCTAACATTGGTATCTTCTCTGAGCACAAGATTGTTCTCTCCGACGAAGAAGAATACGTTGCTCCTGGTACTGGTTACGTAGTAGCCGAAGTGCCCACTACGGAAGAAACTGGTACCCATGCTGTAGCACTTCCCGAAGGTCTTGCCAACGGCATCCACAACGCCGTTATCGTTCGCAACAACCAGGCTGTTTACACCATCAACGGTGTGAAGGTAGCCAACACGGTGAGCGACCTCAAGAACCTCCCGAAGGGTGTTTACATCATCGGTGGCAAGAAGGTTGTGAAGTAATTCACTCCGTATAAATAAAAGAAGGGCCGCGCGGTTGCGCGGCCCTTCTTTTTAGTTTCAACGGTCGCTTTGCTCCCTAGTTTCAGTCGGGGACTGCGTCCCCTAGTTTCAATGGTCGCTTTGCTCCCTAGATTCAACGCAGCCTGCGGCTGCTAGCTCGATAGACTTTTAGTTAGGAGTTAGGAGTTAGGAGTTAGGAGTTCCTTTTAATGAGAATGAACTCCTAATATTCTCTCCCAACTCCCAATTCTCATTCCTCATTCCTCATTCCTCATTCCTCATTCCTAATTGATTAAATTCCTCATTGAACTAATTCCTAATTCCTAATTCCTAATTCCAAAAATTTTTTTCTACCTTTGTACATTGAACAGATAGGCACGGTTTCGGCTGTGCCGTAAGTCGTTGATATTATGCCAGATTGCCCTACATACCACATCCCCGTACTGCTCCGCGAATGCGTAGAAGCCTTGCAGTTACGCCCAGGTGGTTGCTATGTAGATGTGACATTCGGCGGCGGAGGCCATAGTCGCGAGATACTTCGCCAAATGCCCGCCGATGCCCACCTTTACAGTTTCGACCAAGATGCTGATGCCGAGCGCAACATTCCCCAGGGCGATGACCGCTTCACCTTCGTGCGGAGCAATTTCCGCTACCTGCGCAACTGGATGCGCTACTACGGCGTGGAGAAGATAGACGGGCTGCTGGCCGACCTCGGCGTTTCGAGCCACCATTTCGACGACGAGCAGCGCGGTTTCTCCTTCCGCTATGACGCACCGCTCGATATGCGCATGAATAGTCGCGCAGGTATGACGGCCGCCCAACTCCTCAATACCGCCGACGAAGAAGAACTCACGCGCATCCTGCGCCTCTATGGCGAAATGAAGAATCCGCACCGCCTGGCCATGATGCTGGTAAGCCGCCGCCGCGAGCGACCCTTCTCCACCACAGGCGACCTGGCCGACTGCGTGCGTCCGCTCCTCGGTGCCGCCCGCGAAAAGAAGGACATGGCCAAAGTGTTTCAGGCACTACGCATTGCCGTCAACCGCGAAATGGAAGCCTTGGAGGAAATGCTGACAGCCGCCACCCAGTTGCTGGCACCCGAAGGCCGACTGGTCGTCCTTACCTACCATTCCCTGGAAGACCGACTGGTGAAAAACTTCATGCGAGCTGGCAATGCAGAAGGCAAGGTGGAACAGGACTTCTACGGCAACCGCCTGGCACCTCTGCGACCTGTGAACAATAAGGTGATAGTTCCCTCCGCGGAAGAGCAGGAGGAGAATCCCCGGTCGCGCAGTGCGAAGCTGCGCATTGCTGAACGCATCGGCAACATTGCTCCCTAGCGGTAGGTGGCCCGCAACTCCTTACGCCTTCTGTATAACGCCCTGTTTTATCCAATCATAAAGACTGGGAATAAGGCGGACGTGTACGCCCTGAAAGGGCAGGCCGCACGTAGCCCAGGGCAAAGCGAAGCGGCGCCCTGGGTGATATGAGCCAATGAAGGGTATCGCCCTGCAAGGGCAAAAGCATATATAATATGGTGTAATGACAGGGTGGATGGTTGTGTAGCGTATGTTACGCTTTTGCCCTTTCAGGGCGCAACCTGAAACGAACGCCTTCACCCAGGGCGCCGCTTCGCTCTGCCCTGGGCTAAGTGCAGGTTGCCCTTTCAGGGCGTGCTTCAAACTCCACGATTCATTCGAACCTGTTCTGAACAATCCGATAGCCGCGAACCACTCCTAACTCCTAACTCCTAACTAAGTTCTCTCCATGTCCGAAACCGAAAACCCCAAACATATACCTCAAGAGACAGCTCCTGACGACTGCCAGCCCGAGCCCACTACGACCACTCCCGAAGAAAAGGAGCAGGCAGGCGATGCCGAATCCACGAATCCGGAGGAAGCCGCAGAAGAACAGTCAGTACAAGAAACGGGAGATAATGGCGCGGACAAGGAAGCTGGAAAGGACGCCGACAAAGCCGCTGTCGAAAAACAGGCAGAGGACAAGGAGAAAGCAGACAATGCCACCGCAGTCAAGGCTATTGAGCAGTTGGCTTCCGAGGAAGACTCCGTAGATATTTCCTTGACAACCATCATTGGCGGCGACATCTTGGCCACCCGTTGGTTCAAGCGGCAGTTGTTCTTCGTATTCGTGCTGACCATCCTCTCCGTGCTCTATATCTCGAACCGCTATGCTTACCAGCAAGAAAAGATAGAGCGCAAAAAATTGACGCACGAACTAGAGGACCGTCGCAAGCGCGCCATCGTGGCCGAGTGTAACCTCATCGAGTTCTGCCGAAGAAAGAATATCGAATCCAACCTCAAAGATTCAACCCTGCGTGTCAGCACCGAGCCATGCTATTACCTCGACCTAAGTAGCGACTCCGTCTCGCAGTAAGCATAGCGGCCGCGTTTAGGGTAGGGGGGAGCGCACTGGAAACTCCCGAAACTCTGGGCACTCCGTCAATTTGTAAATTCCGGAAACTCCAGAAACGCCACCGCCGCCCGATAACCCGCCCCAATCCCTCATTCCCAATTCCCCAATCCCAATTCCTAACTCCAACTGGAACCCGATGAACTTTCCCAGTAAAAAAATAATGCCGCGGTTCTCGCTGATTAGCATCTTGTTCATCTTGGCCTGCGCTGCCGTAGTAGTCAAGGCCTTTTGCGTCATGACCATAGAGCGCAAAGAATGGAACGAGAAGCGCAAGGCACATACCTATCGCGAATACAGCATCAGCCCCTTGCGCGGAGATATATTGGCTTCCGACGGACGCATCCTTGCCACCATGATGCCGCAATACGATGTGACCATCGACTTCTGCACTTACGAGCGGACACGCAAGACCATCCTTGACGACCAGCACCGCCGCGATACAGCCTATCTCAATCACAAAGACGAAATCGTGGCAGGCGTGCACCAAATCTTCCCCGACATAGATACGGTCAAATACAATAAATACCTCGACTCCTGCTTCTACGCTCGCGGTCGCGGTTGTCCCGCTTTTCCCCAGCAGGTAAGCACCATTTCCTATCCCAGAGGCCAAAAACGCAACCGCTTGGTAACCTACATGCAGTTGTGCGAGTTGCGCAAACTCCCCCTCTTCAAGTACAGGAGCAGTGTGGGTGCTCACGAGGTGAAAGTACGCAATATGCCGCACGGCCGCTTGGCAGGTCTGACCATCGGCCTCTTCAAAGACAGCGCACGCTACGGAATCGAGAAAACCTATGACAGCATCCTGGCAGGTAAACCTGGTAGATGCCACAACGAAAAGGTGCGCAATAGAATCATGTCCGTCGTGGACCAACCCGTGGAAAACGGACTGGACGTTATGACCACGCTCGACATAGATATGCAGGACATTTGCCACCAGACCCTCGTGGACGAAATGATGCGCCTCAATGCCGATTCGGGCAACTGCATCCTTATGGACGTGACCAACGGCGATGTGAAGGCTATCGTCAGTTTGCGCAAGCGGAAGAACGGCCAAGGATATGAGGAAGGCGTGAACTATTCGCTTTGCGGAATGCAGATGCCTGGCTCTGTGTTCAAACCGTGTAGTTTCATGGTGGCTATGGACGATGGACGCATCAAAATGACCGACGGCGTCACGATTCAAAGCACGGTGCATACCTTCAGCCCCGGCAACAGCATCAAGGATGACCACGCAATCAAAGGCGCGAAATGGCAAAACGTACTCCAGATTATTGAAGGGTCGCTCAACACAGGTACCTCCATCATGATATGGAATCACTACAAGGACGACCCGCAAGCCTTTATTGATGGTGTGGAGCGAGTAGGTATGTCGGCCGACCTCAAACTGCCCCTCCGCGCCTATCACAAGCCCTACGTTGCCAGCCCGAAGGACAAGAGGCGCCATTGGGCGAATGTCTGGGACTTGCCGCGTCTGTCCATTGGCTATTCCTCGCAGATTCCGCCCATCAATATTGTCAACTTCTATGCAGGCATTGCCAATAACGGCAAGCTGTTCTACCCGCGATTCATCAAGGGCTACATGAAAAACGGCCAGATGGTGCAGGAATTTCCGCCGCAGGTGCTTCGCAAGCAAATGGCCAAGCCCGAAGTGATAGCCTACATGCAAGACGCACTGCGGGCAGTCGTCCAGACAGGTACGGCCCATGGTGCCGCCTCCAAATATGTGCCTTTCTCGGGTAAGACAGGTACGGCAAATATGAGGATACAAGGCATCAGATACAACAACGTGACCTTCGTGGGCTACTTCCCCAGTTACCAACCGCGCTACGCCCTCATCGTCAATATGCAGAAACCCTCGCCTGCCTATGGAAATATGTGCGCACACGCCTTCCGCATCATAGCCGAACGCATTATGGCGCGCAACCAAGGACAACACAACAAACTTGAAATGCCCGAAGGCAGCAGCCAAGTGCCCTATCTGCAAGCAGGCAATATCATGGCCACCAGCCGCTCGCTCCAGAGCCTGGGCATCCCCTTTATCTGCGAAGTACAGAAAACCGCCAACAATGTTCCCGTATGGGGACGCCCACAGATGGATGCCACACAGCCGCACCTGATGAAGACAGAAGCAACGGATAGTGTGGTGCCCGACGTGACGGGCTACGGCCTGCGCGATGCGGTATATCGCCTTGAAAGTTTGGGACTGCGCGTACAGGTGAAGGGACAAGGAACGGTTGTTCTGCAAAGCCTGGCAGCAGGCACGACCATCAAGAAAGGCACACGCATCACCCTCACCCTGTCCAACGAGCGCAAGAAGAAAAACAAGCCCGTTGCTCCCGCCGCTCCCAAAGCCCCGGCTGCTGCACCGAGCACGCCCAGTGCCGCCAAGTCTGCAGGCTCGGCAGTCTAGGAGAAGCCGTGTCGCACGGCGCAAAACGACAACGCGCCCACCGCTTTTGGCAACGTGCCCGCCAGATTCTCCCGACTCTCTGGGAAAAACATTCAGTACCTCCTAATATATATTATATATGCAATTGAACGAACTCCTCCAATCCCTTCCCGCGTTCCAGATTCTTGGCAATGCGGATCTCTCCATAACAGGCATTTGCATAGACTCGCGCCAGGTGAAAGCAGGCGACCTCTTCATTGCCGTGAAGGGCACCCAAACCGATGGCCACGCCTATATAGATAAGGCCATCGCCGCTGGCGCAGCCGCTATCCTGCAAAGCAATCCACTCCCCGAACAACTCCCAGCCGACGGCGTCACCCGCATTCAGACGGCCGATACGGAGTGGGCCGCGGGCGCAGTAGCCCATAAGTTCTACGGCGAACCCACCAAGCGTCTGCGCCTCGTGGGTGTCACAGGTACCAACGGCAAGACGACCATCGCCACCGTATTGTACAATATGTTCAGGGCGTTCGGCCACAAATGCGGCCTCTGCTCCACCGTCTGCAACTACATTGACGGACAGGAAATCGAAGCAACGCACACCACACCCGATGCCGTGACGCTCAACCGCCTGCTCGGGCAGATGGCAGATGCAGGTTGCGAATACGCCTTCATGGAATGCAGCAGCCACGCCATCCACCAGCAGCGCATCAGCGGCTTGCGCTTTGCGGGAGGTATCTTCACCAACCTCACGCGCGACCACCTCGACTACCACAAGACGTTTGAGAACTACCGCGATGCCAAAAAACTCTTCTTCGACCACCTGCCCGCCGACGCCTTCGCCATTACCAATGCCGACGACCGCAACGGCAGCATCATGGTACAGAATACCAAAGCCACCGTGCGCACCTACTCCACCCGCGCCATGGCAGACTATCGCGGACAAATCCTCGAGGAAAGCATCGAAGGCATGCTCCTCAATATGGACGGGCAGGAGGTGAGCGTGCGCTTCGTAGGCCGCTTCAATGTGAGCAACCTCCTCGCCGTATATGGCGCAGCCGTCATGCTGGGCAAGGAAAAGAGCGAGGTGCTCCGCGTCCTGTCGGGGCTGAAACCCGTCAACGGACGCTTCGAGGCCATCCGCGCACCCAAGGGTTGCAGTGCCATCATCGACTATGCCCACACGCCCGACGCCTTGGAGAATGTGCTGACAGCCATCAACGAGATTGTGCGCGGCAAGCACCAAGTCATCACCGTTTGTGGCGCTGGCGGCAACCGCGACAAGGGCAAGCGACCCCTCATGGCACAGGAAGCAGCCAACCGCAGCGACCGCGTGATTATCACCAGCGACAATCCGCGCTTTGAAGACCCGCAGGACATCATCAACGATATGCTGGCAGGATTG
Organism: Bacteroidales bacterium; assembly: GCA_004555425.1. Classification (GTDB taxonomy): domain Bacteria; phylum Bacteroidota; class Bacteroidia; order Bacteroidales; family Bacteroidaceae; genus Alloprevotella. The sequence goes on along the minus strand of SFID01000034.1, from coordinate 7,499 downwards.
GACGAAGCACAGCGCGCCAAGACCATCAGCATTGTCGACCGCCGCGAAGCTATCCGCGCTGCCGCAATGATGGCACAGGAGGGCGACGTTATCCTTATCGCCGGCAAGGGTCATGAACCCTATCAGGAAATCAAGGGTGTGAAGCACCACTTCGACGACCACGAAGAAGTCAAAGCCGCTTTCGGCCTCTAGCACCGCAGTCTAGGTCGCCCCCCCTCCCTTTCCCTATCACTCATCCTTCATCCTTCATCATCAGAATCTGTATTAACTATGCTCTATTACCTCTTCCGCGCTCTCGAACAGTTCGGCGTCCCAGGCTCGGGTATGTGGTCGTACATCTCCTTCCGCTCGCTCTTGGCACTGATGCTGGCACTTGTCATCTCGGCATGGTTTGGCGAGAAATTCATCAAGTTTATGAAGCGCCGCAATATCAGCGAGACGCAGCGCGATGCGAGTATTGACCCCTTCGGTATCAACAAGATTGGCGTCCCCTCTATGGGCGGAGTCATTATTATTGTTGCCATCCTCGTGCCCTGTCTGCTGTTGGGTCGTCTGCGCAATATATATATGATATTGATGATAGTCACGACCGTTTGGCTCGGAGCCTTGGGCTTCTTGGACGATTACATCAAGATATTCCGCAAGAACAAAGATGGGCTCGCTGGCCGCTACAAAATTCTTGGCCAAGTCGGGCTCGGCCTCATCGTTGGCCTGACGCTTTATCTGAGTCCCGATGCCGTGGTCCGCGAGAACGTGGAAATCGCCCGCAATAGCCAGCCCAACATCGAAGTGGTCCACAAGAGCGAGGCCGTCAAGTCTACCAAAACCACCATCCCCTTTGTCAAGAACAACAACCTCGACTACACCGAAATTATGTCCTTTATGGGCGACTACAAAAGCATTGGTGGCGTTCTCTTGATGATATTGGTGACCGTGTTGGTGATTGCAGCCGTTTCGAATGGCGCGAATCTCAACGATGGTATGGACGGAATGGCAGCGGGTAATAGTGCTATCATCTGTATCGCCCTAGGCATTTTGGCGTACGTAAGCAGTCACATCGAATATGCCAGTTACCTCAACATTATGTATATCCCCGGCTCGCAGGAGTTGGTCATCTTCATCTGTGCCGCCATTGGCGCGCTCATTGGTTTCCTCTGGTACAACGCCTATCCCGCCCAGATATTTATGGGCGATACGGGCAGCCTGACCATCGGCGGCATCATTGCCGTGCTGGCCATTATTATTCACAAGGAATTGCTGTTGCCCATCCTCTGCGGCATCTTCCTGCTGGAGAGTCTCAGTGTTATCCTTCAGGTGGAGTACTTCAAGTTCTGGAAGCACCGCGGCAAGCAGCGCCGCATCTTCAAGCGCACGCCCATCCACGATGCCTTCCGCACCCTTCCTTCGCAACTCGTGCCAGGGTGCGACTATCTCCTCGGCAAGTGGCCCGCAGGCGCCTGGCACGAAAGCAAGATTACCGTGCGCTTCTGGATTTCCACCATCCTGTTGGCCGCCGCAGCGATTATTACGCTCAAAATAAGGTAGGCTTCGTCCTAAAAATCGTACCTACCCCAGTCGCACTCCTTAGCAGATAGGATATTCCCAGTGCTTTCAGTGTTTGTGCCACTGCATTAACCCTTGAAGCGGATGCAGCAACGCTTGAAGCGGGTGTTTCATACGCTTGAAACAGTTGTTTCATACGCTTGAAACAGTTGTTTCATACGCCTGAAACAGTTGTTTCATACGCTTGAAACAGTTGGGATGTCGGATTTTGCAACGGAAAAGCCCTGTAAATAAACGGGGAGTCGGCACTTTTTTTCGTCTCTCCGAAATCCATATTGTTCTATTGGCTACGACCGGAGTCTTTTTCCCCGATAAATATACTCAAAAGTGAAACTCGTTATATTAGGTGCCGCCGAGAGCGGTATCGGTGCCGCTATTCTGGCACAGCAAAAGGGTTACGATGTTTTCGTGACCGACAATGGTCCCATCAAGGACAAATTCAAGGCCCAGTTGGACCTTCACAAGATTTCCTACGAGGAAGGTGGACACACGATGGAGCGCCTGCTCGAGGCCGATGAGGCCATCAAGAGTCCAGGTATCCCCGACACAGCACCACCCATCCGTGCCCTGCGCGAGAAAGGCACACCCATCCTGAGCGAAATCGAGTTTGCGGGCCGCTACTTCCCCGCTGCCACGCGCACCATCTGCATCACGGGCAGCAACGGCAAGACCACCACGACCTCGCTCATCTATCACATCCTCCGCAAGGCAGGCTACGATGTCGGCTTGGCGGGAAACATTGGCCATAGCCTTGCGCTCCAGGTGGCTGAGAGCCCGCACCAGTGGTACGTGATAGAACTCAGCAGTTTCCAGTTGGACAATATGTACGACTTCCGCGCCGACATCGCCGTCCTGCTCAACATCACGCCCGACCACCTTGACCGCTACAATTTCGAGATGCAGAACTACGTAGACTCCAAGATGCGCATCCTGCAAAACCAAGGCCCGGCCGACACCTTTATCTATTGGCGTGGCGACGAGTACATCCCCGCCGAGATGGCCAAGCGCGCTCCCGTGTGCCGCTGCCTCGGATTCAGCGATGCGCCCGAGGCCGATTCCTTGGGCTATGCTGCCGATGGCGTCTTCACGCTCATAGAGCCGCGCGCCTTCTCCCTTGCGCAAGACCATTTGAGCCTGCCTGGCCGCCACAACCTGCGCAACTGTCTGGCCGCTGCTATGGCTGCGCTCGCCGCTGGCGTACCCGATGAGGTGGTACGGGCCGGCCTGGAGGATTTCCCCGGCGTGGAGCACCGCTTGGAGCGTGTCGGCGTGGTGGCAGGCGTCACCTATGTCAACGATTCCAAGGCTACGAATGTTGATGCCTGCTATTGCGCTCTCGACAGTATGACCACGCCGACCGTGCTCATCGTTGGTGGCCTTGACAAGGGCAACGACTACACCACCCTCTACGACATCGTGCGCCAGAAGTGCAAGGCCCTCGTCTATCTCGGTGCCGACAATGCCAAACTGCACGAGAGTTTCGACCACCTGGGCCTGCCCGTTGCCGACACCCATAGTATGCAGGAATGTATCGAAGCCTGCCGCCTCTTTGCCGCAGCCGGCGACACCGTATTGCTCAGTCCCTGTTGCGCCAGTTTCGACCTGTTTCGCAATATGGAAGACCGCGGCGAGCAGTTCAAGGCGCTGGTTCGCGCGATGGCCTGAGCCTCCCTTTGGCCGCTCCCTGCAATGTATCCCGTTCCCCATTTCTTAGATTCTAGTCCTCTTTCGCCACTCTATGCGTTTATTTCCTGAAAATTTTAAGTACAAGAATATTTTCCAAGGCAGCACAGTCATTTGGATTATCTATTTCCTGCTCTGCGTTGTCTCGCTTGTAGAGGTTTACAGCGCCTCCAGCCAGCTGACGTACAAAAGTGGCGAGTTTATGTCGCCGCTCATCAAGCAGGCAGGTTTCCTCTGCGTAGGTTTTCTGCTCTGCTCGCTGATTCAGAATGTCCCGTGCCGCTACTTCAAGTTGGTAGGTATCTTCGGCATACCTATTAGTATCATCCTTCTGGTGGCAGCCTTGGCCATCGGCAGGGTGAATGATGGCGCGCGCTGGATTCCCCTGCTTTTCGGTTTCCGTTTCCAGCCCTCAGAGTTGGCCAAGGGCGTAGTCGTCACGGCAGTGGCCTTCATCTTGGCCTCCTTGCAGAAGCCCGATGGCGTTGATCGCCGCGCGGTCAAGTACGTTATGTGTGTGACGCTGCCCATCTGTGCCCTTATTTTCACCGAGAACCTTTCAACAGCCGCCATTCTGTTTCTCACGGTGTTCTTGATGATGTTCATTGCCCGTGTGCCTTGGCTTCAGTTGTTCAAGGTCGTTGGCGGATTGATGCTTGTGGGAGTTTTCCTCATCCTCCTGGCTTTCGCCTTGCCCAGTGGCAACTTCTTAGAGGACAAGATTCTTCACCGCATGGACACCTGGAAAGGCCGTATCACCCAGGTGCAGGAAGACTCTGTGGTCATCGACTCCCTCACGGGCAAGCCTTTCAAAATTCCACAGACGAAGCAGGCGGCAGGAGACGTTGCGATGGAGGGCAGTGACCAGCGCAACTACGGTTATATGGCTATTGCGTCCAGCAATGTCCTAGGCCGAGGTCCTGGCAACAGCATTACGCGCGACTATCTGCAACAGGCGTATTGCGACTTCATCTATGCCATCATCCTGGAGGAGATGGGCTTCTTCGGCGGTCTAGGAGTGGCTGCCCTCTATGTGTTCTTGCTCTTCCAGACAGGGCGAATAGCCAGCCGTTGCGAGCGAAATTTCCCCGCCTTCTTGGCCATGGGCCTCGTCCTTCTTATGGCCATACAGGCCTGCATCAATATGTTTGTGGCCGTTGGCCTCTTCCCCATCACGGGCCAGACCCTTCCGATGATTAGCCGCGGCGGTACGGCCACGATAGTCAATAGTATGTACTTCGGCATGATACTCAGCATCAGCCGCGGTGCGCGCAAGAATAAACTGGAAGAGGCTGGCGATATGTTGCGCCCCGGTTTGCAAGGTCCCAAATAGCCAGCCGTCCTCCGCCATCGTTCTCCCCCATTTGTTCCTGCCTGATTGTTTATGCGAACCCTCCTTTTGCTGCTCGTCCTGCTATTGTCCGGAAGTCTGCAAGCGCAAACCGTGGACACACGTCAGCGCGTGCGGCTCACCACGTCCTATGGCGACATCGTCATAGCCCTTTCGGACTCCACGCCTCGGCACCGCGACAATTTTCTGCGCCTGGTGCGCGAGCACTACTATGACAGCGTGCTCTTCCACCGCGTCATCCCCGACTTTATGATACAGACGGGCGACCCCAATTCGCGCCATGCCGCTCCCACCGACACACTCGGCGACGGCGGACCAGGCTATACGATTCCCGCCGAGATATGCCTGCCCGCGCTCTTCCACAAGCGGGGAGCCGTGGCCGCCGCCCGCGAGCCCGACGAGGTCAATCCCGAGCGCGCCAGCAGTGGCTCGCAGTTCTACATCGTATGGGGGCGAATGCTTTCGCAAGGTGCTATCAACAAATACCGCAAGCGACTTGAAGAACGAAGCCACGGCCGCTACACCATCACGCCCGAGATGGAGGAAGCCTATGCCCTCAACGGCGGCTCGCCCCATCTGGATGGCGAATATACCGTCTTTGGCGAGGTGGTCGAGGGACTGGACGTTGTAGACAACATCCAGATAGCCGACTGCGACGACCTCGACCGCCCGCTGGCCGACCTCTGGATTCTCAAAGCCGTGGTCGAACCCTAGCAGCGCAACAACCAACCGAATAATCATACAATACAATATTATATAATGAGTTTACAATGTGGTATCGTCGGTTTGCCCAACGTGGGCAAATCAACCCTATTCAACTGCCTGAGCAATGCAAAGGCACAGTCCGCCAATTTCCCCTTCTGCACCATAGAACCCAACGTGGGTGTCATCACCGTGCCCGATGAGCGACTGACGCGGCTCGCCGAACTCGTCCATCCGGGCCGCATCGTCCCCACCACGGTGGAGATTGTTGATATTGCGGGCCTCGTGAAGGGCGCATCCAAGGGCGAAGGCCTGGGCAATCAGTTCCTGGGAAATATCCGCGAGACCGATGCCATCATCCACGTGCTCCGCTGCTTCGACGATGGCAATGTGGTGCACGTTGACGGCAGCGTAAATCCCGTTCGCGACAAGGAAATCATCGACACCGAACTCCAACTGAAAGACCTCGAAACCGTGGAGAACCGCATCAAGCGCGTGGAGAAGATTGCCAAGGTGGGCGGCGACAAGAACGCAAAAATCGAATACGACATCCTCTTGGCCTACCGCGAAGCCCTCTTGCAGGGACGCTCCGCCCGCAGCGTGGTCTTCGAAACCCCCGATGAAATCAAGATAGCCAAGGGCCTCTTCCTCCTCACCTCCAAGCCCGTGCTCTACGTCTGCAACGTCGATGAGGCTTCTGCCGCCACAGGCAATGCCTATGTCGAGGCCGTGCGCGAGGCTGTGGCCGACGAAGGTGCCGAAGTACTCGTGCTGGCAGCCCAGACCGAGGCCGACATTGCCGAACTCGAAACCTACGAAGAGCGTCAGATGTTCCTCCAAGACGTAGGGCTGGAAGAGAGTGGCTGCAACCGCCTCATCAAGGCCGCCTACAAGATGCTCGAACTCGAAACCTTCATCACCGCCGGCGAGATGGAGGTCAAGGCGTGGACTTATCGCCGCGGCTGGAAGGCTCCCCAGTGCGCAGGTGTCATACATACGGACTTCGAGAAAGGCTTCATCCGCGCCGAAGTCATCAAGTACGACGACTATGTGCGTCTCGGCAGCGAGGCCGCTGTGCGCGACGCGGGCCTTCTCCACGTGGAGGGCAAGGAATACGTCGTGCAGGATGGCGACATCATGCACTTCCGCTTTAATGTTTAACCGGGACGGGCTTCGGCCTCGTCTCTGATAGCAAACCTCTTTTGTTATGATTATTTGGTCTCCCTCTGAGATAGCCTTGACGCTTGGCCCTATAGAAATACGTTGGTATTCGCTGATGTGGTGTCTGGGATTGGCGCTCGCCTATTTCATTGTCTATCGCCTCTACCGCAAGCAGCAGATTCCGGCCGAGAAGTTCGATCCGCTCTTCCTCTATTGCTTCATCGGCATCCTCATCGGCGCGCGCCTGGGCCATTGCCTGCTCTACGAGCCTGGCTATTTCCTCTCGCATCCCATTGAGATGCTGCTCCCCATCAAGCAGACCGACGAAGGCTGGAAACTGGTGGGCTACGCGGGCTTGGCTTCCCATGGCGGCACGCTCGGCATCATCCTCGCGCTCTGGCTCTACGTGCGGCGCACAAAACTGAATATCCTGCGCGTGGTCGATAATATAGCCATCGCCACGCCCATCACGGCGTGCTGCATCCGCCTCGGCAACCTCATGAACTCCGAGATTGTCGGCAAATATACGGGAACGGACTGGGGATTCGTTTTTGCCAACAACTGGGATGCCGTGCTCCGCCAGCACGAAACCCTCCCGCGCCACCCGGCTCAGTTGTACGAGGCCATTGCCTACTTCGTCTTTTTCCTCGTGGGCCTCTGGTTGTACAGGAAGTACAGCCAGCGCATCGGCACAGGCTTCTTCTTCGGCTACTGCCTGACGACCATCTTCACCTTCCGCCTCCTCGTGGAGTATTGCAAGGAGGTGCAAGAGCCGTGGGAGCAGGCCATGCGCGCCACGATTGGTCTCGACCAGGGGCAACTGCTCAGCATCCCCTTCATCGTTGTCGGTCTCTACTGCCTCTTGGGCGGCAAATGGTGTCGCGCGCTTCAGGAGCATCCTTCCAAATAAGCATTTGGGAATAGGAATTGCTTGGGCTGTGTAACTACTCAGGTCAAAGTAGTGAGGAGTTGTCACAAAAATCCTGTGGCCACTGATAAAACAAAAACCTAAAAAACCCCTTGCACTTGATGCAAAATG
>SFID01000143.1 GCA_004555425.1 Bacteroidales bacterium | reverse complement strand
TGGCAGTTCCTAACAAAGGATGCAAGGGTAAAGCTGGCTTCATTGTACCCGAAGATCGTTGAATGTTAATTTCTATATGTCGTTAAGACGTTACACTAGGAAGCCGCAGGCTTCCGTTGAAACTAGGGAGCGAAGCGACCGTTGAATCTAGGGAGCGAAGCGACCGTCAAGCGCCTAGCGAATCACCTTGCGGCCGCCCACAATATAGCATCCGCGCTGCATCTTACCCACGCGGCGACCCGCGAGGTCGTAGATGGGGGCGTTGGTGGCCGACTGCGTTGGTGCGCCCGTCAGGTTCGTCACGTCGCCCTCGTCAAAGATGAAGCAAATGCCTGCGGTGGCGAATCCGGTGGGCGCTTGCCAATAGGCCTTGAAGCCTTTCAGCAGGAGGCCGTCCAGATTGCCCGAGTTGTCGTTAGCATAGCGGTAGAAACCGATGCCTTCCGTGCCCATCTGCAGGGTGAAGAGGTCGGCCGTTGCGGCCACTGTAGCCAGTGTTCCGCTGAGGTCGCTAGTGGCGGTGGTTGTCGTGCCAACCACGGGCAGGTGGTATTCGCCCTGCGGTGCTTTGACAACCAGTCCTTGGCGGGCGGGCAGCACCTCCGTGACCTCGTCGAGGCGGAAGGCGTGGGCCGTCTCGTCATAGCGGGCCGTGTATACCTGAAATCCACTGTCCGCAGCGGGGGCTAGCGTTTGCGGTGTGTAGAGCGTGGAATAGCCTGCCGCACTGACACTCACGGGCAGGGTGCTGACGGGCACGAGTTCCCAAGCCGTGGTCGCGTCCGTATTGTACGCCACCAGTTCCACGCCGAGCGAGCGTCCGCGCAGATAACTGCCGCCCGTCTCGAGGGCATAGCAGTCGGGCTCGGTGGGATGCGCGCTCAAGGTGAAGGCGGTGGCGTTGCCCAAGGCCGCATGCTGTGCGTTCTGCACGTAGTAGCCTGTGGCGTAACTCAAGAGGCAACCGCCCTCCACGTGGAAGATATTCTCGGCCGAGGGCGTGGCAGCCAGGCGCATAGCCTTACCCGTTGCCTTGTCGGCGGGCAGCGTCAGATAGCGGCCTGCATCGCGCGAGCGCAAACGGTAGAGGCCATCGCTCGGCTGCGTGTTCTCCACCACGGGAACGAACTGGAAATCGGACGATACGATGACGTTATCGTTGTTGTTGCAACGATACGAGCTGGGGTTGTCGGGATAGTAGTTGTTGAGCGAGAAGGTGCTGCCGCTGCGGCTCAGTTGTGCGGCCCAACGGATGTGGCTGAGCAGGGTGAACGAGCCCCAGGTGTAGCCTGGCTCTAGGCGGCAGTCGCGATACGTATTGGTCAGTCCGCCGAGGTAGGGCATACGTCCCTGGTCGTCCTGCAGCGTGTAGTAGTCGCCACTGCGCGTGAGGGTGAGCACAACGGACGCGCCATTGTCCGTCGTCCAACTCTCCTCGCCCTCTTCGCCGTCCTCGCGCGCGTAAAAATAATAAGGTGTACCTGCGGGCGGTGCCTGGTAGGAGCGGAGGAGGTAGCGACCTTCTTCGGGATAGCGTATCTGGTCGTCGGCCAGGTTGTGCAGCACGTCGAGGGCGGCCAACAATTCGGCAGCGGCTTCGCCATCGTAGTCGGCGCGCAGGAAGCCATCGGCGTCATACACGTCCGTGTAGTACTGCTTGACGGCCTGCATAGCGGGCAGGCTCAGCAGGGGATAACCCACCTCGCCCTCGTGGCGCACGAGGTCGGCCAATTCGCTGGAGGCATCGCACAGTTGGCGCACCAGTCCAGCATCGGCGGCTTTCACGCTGGGCAGTTGGATGACCTGTGTGTACGTGTAGGGCGTGCCGCTGATGGTGGCGGTCCAGGTGCGGCGAATGATGTCGCCTTCTTCGATTTGCTTCGCCGTGGTGGCGTAGGTGGAGGTGTTTCGGTAGCATTCCAGGGTGGGCATGGCGGGCACTTCCTCGCGACTGCTCACACGAATGAAGGGTGTGGGGGCGGCTGCGCCTGTGGTCTCCTCGCGAAACTGATAGCGGGCATCGGTCAGCGCCAGCGTGAAACCTCCGCCGCCAATCGTATAACTGGAGCCCGTACTGTAGAACGGCGCATTGTTGTTGGTCAGTCCATAGACGGCCTCGCCGATAATTTCTACCTTGATAATACCGCCCGCAACGGGTTCGGCATAACTGTAGTAGGGTTTCTTGCCTATCTCCATATAGGGAAGAGTTCCCGTCCACGTTCCCGTATTGGGCAGGTCGTCGGCCAGCACGTAGGGGAAGGTCTGGCCGAAGTCGTCGCTCAGGAGGATGCGCACGCGGCTGTTCTCGCCGTAGATGTCGGTCTGCGGTGTCCATGCTAATTGCAGTTCGCGGCCAGGACGAAACAGGTTGAAGTTCGTCGGGCTCTGTATCGTTGCCGTAAAGGCCTCGCCGGGAACGATGCGTATGTTGCAATAGCGGCTGTCGTAGAGGGAATGGTGGTGGGCGGCCAGGGCAAACTTAAACTTACCCACACGCGAATCGCCCGAATTGGGCTCGGCATACTGGCTCTCGGGCACGCCGGGTGTGAGCGTGGCGGGGTTGGCCCATCGCTTGTGAAACATGACATTGTTTGAGGCCGTAGGCTTGACGATGGAGCGCAAGGCGTTGGCCGAGAGTTCGCTGCCGAGGTCGTGGCCGTGAACGCAATACATCACCTCGCCGTCATCGTAAGCCTCGCCATTGGTCAGGGGCAGGTAAAACTGGAAGTTGCTACCGAGGGTGACCACGTACTCCTGGCGAATCAGGTCGGCATCCAACTGTGGCTGCGTGCCCGTCTCCTTGTAAGCATAGACGATGTTGGTACCCGCCACGTCGCTGTTGCGCGATAGGTCCTTCTCCGTGCGGTCTGCGTTGGTGTAGATATTCAGGTTCTTGAGGAGGTTGCGCATCTGGCGAATGCTACTCACGGAGAAGAAGTCGCGCGGTGCGCCGTAACTCATGATGCTCTGCCCCTTGCCGGGCTCGGTGAAGTCGCCATCACCGATTTCGTGGGCGTGGGTCGCACCGAAGAGGTGACCCAACTCGTGGGCAATGGTCGTATAGTTGGTCATGGCGAAAGCATCGCCCTTGCGGTAGGGCGAGGAAGCACCGCCCAGCGAAGCCTTGCCCGCCAGTCCGCCCGCCGACTTGGTAATCATGATGCCCACGTCGTATGCTTCGTTGGTCAGCAGGACATCGAGTATCTTCGTACCCACACTGGCATCGGGGATGCCTGCGCTGTAAATCTCAAACCCCGTGGTGTTTTCGGTCATGATGAGGCGGTCGTCGCGCAGCACCTTTATCTCAATGCCCACGTCGTTGCGGTAGTAAGCGTTGATGGTGCGCTCGGCATTGTCCCAGAAGTCGTACACCTTCTGCTTGTCCAGCTCGCCGTCGGTCATAAACTCGTCCAGCACAATGGGCGTGATGAGCATGGCCACGCGAAACTGAAACACCTCGCCCGTATTGTACACCACGCCCTGGCGCAAACCAGGAGCAGCGGCCCGCACCCTGCGCGCAGCCTCGCCGCCAGCCCAGAATCGGGCATAGCGCACGGAGTCCTCACCACTTAGGTGGTCGGTGCAACCGCAGTCAATATGCTGAGCGCGCACTTGATATGGCGCGAGCGCGGCAAGGAGCAAAACCAAAAGGGGATATATTCTTTTCATAGTCATTCGTTATGCGTTAGGCAACAAAGATAAGGGATTCCCCAAACATAGGCAAGCGTTCGCATCGGAAAGTAATGTACCGCACCTTGCTGTGCAAGGTGTGAGTAAGGAGTACGTTCTCATTGAAAAAAAGGAATTGAAAAAAGGGAGTAAGGAGTTCGTTCTAATTGGAAATAACGATTTCTATATATAATAAGGAGTCCCCATCCGTATGGCAAAATCTTGCAATGAGAACAAACACCGTACTCACACACAGCAATGTGCGGTACATTACCCACTGCTGTGCACCGCCTCGTAATATAACACATCGCCAACCCCCGCTTGTGCAAAACTCGTCTTTTAACATTTCTCGGATTGTTGCGAAATGTTAAATCGATTTGCATTTTGCACGAAAATGTATTATCTTTGTACTAGCGAAGAGGAAAGAGCCCTAAACACCGGGTTCTTTCCTCTTTTTTTGCCCCATTATAAAGGAAGAAATACATCGGAAGTTGGAAATTCTATATGCTTTAGCGGATTTTCTAAATGCTTTAGCGGAAATTTTCTTGGCTTTATCGGTGC
>SFID01000033.1 GCA_004555425.1 Bacteroidales bacterium | reverse complement strand
GTCAATTCGCGCACCGATAAAGCCAAGAAAATTTCCGCAAAAGCATTTAGAAAATCCGCAAAAGCATATAGAATTTTCTACTTCCGATGTATTTCTTCCCTTATATTGGCCAAAAAAAAGAGGAAAGAACCCTGTGTTTCGGGCTCTTTCCTCTTCGCTAGTACAAAGATAATACATTTTCCGCCGAAATGCAAATCGCTTTAACATTTCGCAACAATCTATAAAATGTTAAAAGACGAGTTTTGCACACCCGAGGGTTCGCGATGTGTTATATTACGAGGCGCGCCTGGCAGCCTAGGTTTCGAAGCACGCGGCGGGGAGGTCGGGGATGATGGGTGGCCGCTTCGTCTCGTCTGGCAGCATTCGCTGAAATCTGATCTGTATCGCTCGTATCATCCCCTCTACTTGATGTTGCGCTGATTGAGGGCCTGCTGATAGCGGCGGGCATTGGCAAGGTGCTCGGCGTAGGTGGCGGCAAAATTATGGGCACTCGAGAAGTCCTCCTTGGCACACATATACAGGTAGTTGTGCTGGGCGGGATGCAGCACGGCATTGATGGCCTGCGGCGAAGGCACACAGATGGGGCCAGGAGGCAGTCCTGTATATTTATACGTATTGTATGGGTTGTCGCAAGCCAGATGAGAATTGTAGAGACGGCGCAGGGCAAAGTTGCCAAGGGCGAATTTCACCGTAGGGTCGGCCTGCAACGGCATATTCGTACGCAAGCGATTGAGATACATTCCAGCTACCATCGGCATCTCGTCCACGTTTGTCGTTTCCTTGTCAACAATCGAAGCCAAAACGGCCACCTCGTCGGGAGTCAGGCCCTGCTGCTCGGCCAATGCCTTGCGCTCTGCGGTCCAATAAGCTTTGTGCTCTTTGGCCATTCGTTTGAGCAGGGCTTCGGGAGTTATCGTCCAATACACCTCGTAGGTGTCGGGGACAAAGAGGCTGACCAACATCTCGGGGCGCGTTTCGTAGGCCTTCAAGGCCTCGGGGTCGTTGAAGAGACTGGCCAGCGAGGCAGAATCGGCCATCAACTGGCGCGAGAGTCGGGCTGCCAGTTGCTCCTTGGTCCATGTCTGAGGGATGGTTAGGCGAATGGGGAACTGATCGCCCGCACGCAATCGCCGTATCACGTTCAAGGCGCACTGGCCCGAGCCAACATCGTAGCAACCGGGGCGCACGTGGTCCTCATACTGCAGCAACTGAACTGCCAGTCGCATCCCACGGTTCATTTCGACTTTGCCTGTGGCCTTGATTTTAACAGTGAGCGAATCGAAATTGTCGTCCTGGTCCAAATATATCAGGACAGGTTCGTTCGTGGAGGAAACAGTGCGCAGCATGGGCAAACCAAATGCTCCACCGAGCAAGAGCAAGAGCAAGAGCAGCACAATGGCCAGCGCAGACCATCGGAGAGCATGTATTCTATTCATCATCTACTTCTTTTTCGCCAAAATTACAAAAAATCTTATGGGCGGAGCTTTGAATCGTGGAATTTTTCTTAATTTTGCACAGCTTGATAGAATTTGAGCAAAAAAGAAGGCGGAATTTGTCCGCAGCAAAAGAATCATCTCCACCACAAACCACACAACGAAAATGGAAGAGTACAAGGACTTTATCTCGTTTATTGAGGAATCAATCAAGAAGAACTGGGATTTAGATGCACTGACCGACTACGAAGGCAGCACCCTACAATATAAAGATGTAGCGCGCAAGATTGAGAAACTACACATCCTTTTTGAAAACGCTGGCGTGAAGAAGGGCGACAAGATTGCCCTCTGCGGCCGCAATAGTGCCAACTGGTCAGTAGCCTTCATGGCTACGCTTGCCTACGGAGCGGTGGTCGTGCCCATCCTCCACGAGTTCAAGGCTGAGCAAGTACACAACATTGTCAACCACTCGGAGGCCAAAATCCTCTTTGCGGGCGACGTGGTATGGCCCACGCTCAACGCCAACGAAATGCCCCATTTGGAAGGCATCATTCACATTCCCGACTACTCGCTCCTCGTTTCGCGCACCGAACAACTCACCGAAGCCCGCGAGCATCTCAACGAATTTTTCGGCCGTAAGTATCCCAAGTTCTTCCGCAAGGAGCACGTGGCCTATCCCAACCATCCTGAGGCCAACGACTTGGCTATGATTAACTACACGTCGGGCACCACGAGCAACTCGAAGGGCGTCATGGTGCCCTACCGCGCTATGTGGTCCAACTACGCATTTGCCGTAGAGGTACTGGGCCCTCATGTGAAGCGCGGCGACGCTGTCATCTCAATGCTCCCCATGGCCCACACCTACGGCATGGCCTTTGAGTTTATCTTTGAATTTCTCCATGGCATGCACATCTACTACCTCACACGTGTGCCTTCGCCCAAAATCATCTTCAAGGCCTTCTCCGAAATTCGTCCGCACATCGTCATCTCCGTGCCCCTGATTATCGAGAAGATTATTCGTAAATCTGTACTTCCGAAACTCTCGACCATCAGTATGAAGGTGCTCCTGCGCACACCGATTATCAACCAGAAGATTCTGGAAAAGGTGCGTCAGCAACTGGTCGAAGCCTTTGGCGGCCGCTTCTACGAAGTCATCATCGGAGGTGCAGCCTTCAACAGCGAGATTGAGCAGTTCCTCCACAAGATTGGCTTCAATTTCACCGTTGGTTATGGTGCCACAGAGTGCGCCCCGATTATTTCCTATGCCGACTGGGAAGTGCACCGTCCTGGTTCCTGTGGCGTGGCCGCCCCCCGCATGGAAATCAAAATCAACAGCAACGACCCGCACAACGAAGTGGGCGAAATCTGGGCTCGCGGTGCCAACGTGATGCTGGGCTACTACAAGAACCCCGAGGTAACGGCACAGACGATTGATAGCGAAGGCTGGTACCACACAGGCGACCTGGGCGTGATGGACGAGGACGGCTACCTCTACATCCGCGGCCGCTGCAAGAATATGCTCCTCGGTTCGAGCGGACAGAACATCTATCCCGAGGAAATTGAGGACAAACTCAACACCCTGCCCTACGTCAGCGAGAGCATCGTCATCCAAAAGGGCGACAAACTCTATGGCCTCATCTATCCCGACTACGACGAAGCGCAAAAGGCGGGACTGGACAACGAGGCCCTGCAAGCCCAAATGGAGCAAAACCGCCGCGACCTCAACACCATGGTTAACAACTACGAGCAGCTCTCGGGCATCAAACTCTTCACCGAAGAATTTGAGAAGACCCCGAAGCGCAGCATCAAGCGCTACCTCTACGAGAACACAGAGATTTAGTAGCTAATCCCCCTATGTCAGTCTAAGAGGACTGAAAATGTACCGCACGTTGCTTGCGTGTGGCTCAAAGGTAAAGACGCCTATTTATATATAAGGTGTAGCCACTTGAATTTACCTGAGCCACACGAGCCACGTACGGTACATTGCATTATACTGGGCACTCGCCCCCTGCAAGCAAAAAACTCCGCGAAAGACTTTGTTTTTCAAGGGTGTTTGTTTACCTTTGCAATGAATGGGCAATCAAGACTCCCGATAAGCATAGCCCTCCACTTGTTAATCTTCAACAAACACACACATACCATTATGAAAGGAATCGTTCTGGCAGGCGGTAGCGGCACACGCCTCTACCCCATCACAAAGGGTGTAAGCAAACAACTCATCCCCATATTCGACAAACCGATGGTGTACTACCCCATCTCGGTGCTGATGCTTGCTGGCATCCGCGAGATTCTCATCATCTCCACGCCGCAGGACCTGCCCGGATTCAAGCGTCTGCTGGGCGATGGATCGGACTACGGCGTGGAGTTCACCTATGCCGAACAACCTTCTCCCGACGGACTGGCACAGGCATTCATCATCGGCGAGGAGTTTATCGGCAACGATAGCGCCTGCCTCGTTCTGGGCGACAACATCTTCCACGGCAGCGGATGGCGCACCATGCTCCGCAATGCCGTGGTCACGGCCGAAGAGGAGGGCAAGGCCACTGTCTTTGGCTATCGCGTCAACGACCCCGAACGCTACGGCGTGGTGGAATTTGACGGGAGCGGCAACGCCATCAGCATCGAAGAGAAACCCGAGAAGCCCAAGTCGAATTATGCCGTAGTGGGCCTCTACTTCTACCCGAACAAGGTGGTGGATGTGGCCAAGACCATCAAGCCCTCCAAGCGCGGCGAACTGGAAATCACCACGGTCAACCAGCGTTTCCTCGACGACGGAGAATTGAAGGTGCAGACCTTGGGCCGCGGTTTTGCATGGCTGGACACGGGCACGCACGACAGCCTCAGCGAAGCATCTACCTTCATCGAAGTTATCGAAAAACGTACGGGCCTCAAGGTGGGCTGCCTCGAAGGCATCGCCTACAAGCAGGGCTGGATTTCGGCGGAGAAAATGCGCGAGATTGCCCAGCCGATGGCCAAGAACCAGTACGGCCAGTACCTCCTGAAAATGATTGAGGACTAGCAACCATAGTTTCAAGTTTCAACGGGAGCCTGCGGCTTCTTGGTTTCAACGCTGCCTTCGGCTGCTAGTTCGATAGTCTTTAAACAATTAAGGAATTAGGAATGAGGAATGAGGAATGAGGAATGAGGAATTGCCTTTCAATGAGGATGAACTCCTAATATTCTCTCCCAATTTCTAATTCCTCATTCCCAATTCCCAATTTCTAATTCCTAATTCCTAATTCCTAATTGAATAAGATTCCTAATTGAAAAAGACTCCTAACTCCTAACTAATACGCTCCTCATTCCCAATTCCCAACTCCCATGATCCATTCCCCGCGTTCACATCATCTTCTCTGTCTCCTAATCCTGTGCTGTCTGACAGCGTGGGAGGCGTGGGCGCAAGCAGACCAGGTGTTTGTTGCAGTGAGGGAGAAGAGTTGGGTGAATGCGGACACTCCTTATATAATAGCAGCCGAAAACTCCGTACAAGATTCCAATATGCGCGGTCTCTATGCCCTGACAACTTCAAGGCTGACAGAGAAAGGGAATATGCTGGGCCTGCGCTGTGGTAACGCTGGCGATGAGGAACTCACCGGCGGCCTTCAAAGCAAAATGCTGTGGCGCATTGAGCAGATTGACAACAACCACGTGCGACTGCGCTCCTTCGTCAAGGGAAACTACCTCTGCGCACCCACGTCCACCACCCTCGCTCTCAATGCTGATGCAGACGTGGCCATGGCGTGGGAATGGCTGTGGGAAAGCGATGGCAGCCTACGCCTGTGCGGAACGGCGGGGCGCCAACTCGGTTTCAGCCATCTTGCAGAGACCGACTCGGGCTACTACAAGCAAATGAACCCCTCATCCACCTCGGCCTGCCGGCTACGCCTCTTCTGCCCCAAAAACGCGCAAGGAGGAAGCGCCATCGGAGAGGCCACCATGCAGACCGACGGCACACTGCTCGCGCTGCGCCAAGGCAACAGTCTCATTGCGCCCACCACGGACGGCGGCGTGGCCACATACCCCGCTACCGACTACCTGAACCGACAGGAAACGGTGGCCAACGATGGGAGCATCCGACCCTGGATTTTCACGAGAAAGGGCGACAACCGCTTTGCCCTCCTCGTCAACGACAACGAGGGACTGGACTATACGCTGCGACACAGCAGTTGGCCAGCCGAATGGACGTTGCGCGATGGATTTATTACGACAAACGAAACGCCCGCGCGCCACCTCGTCCTTGAAAACGGCCAACTGGCGCTTGTAAGTGTGGCCGAGGGCAAAAATGTGCCAGCGGCGGCCGTTCTCCACTTCGCGCCCTTGGGCCCCGAGGCCCAAATATTGCAAGCAGGCAAAGGGCTGAAGCAGTTGACGGGTGCCTGGAGCGCCGAACGGCTAGCGGACATCGACTGGACAAACACCCTTGCGCTGGACCTTTGTGCCGCCGAACTCCCCCTGCAAGTCCGTCCCTTCCGCCTGCAACCGCAAGGCAGCAACACCCTCTTCTACATCCGCGATGCCGATGCCTCCAGCCTGCAACAGGTGGACGGCATCCTCGTTGGGTGCAGCCAAACACCAGCGCGCATCCTCCGCGGTGGCACACTTCGTGACAAGCAACCGCTGCTCATTGACCGCGACATACAGTTGGAAGCAAACGCACTCCTCTACGAACGCCTGTTCCTGCAAGACGGCGGTTGGGAAACGCTCTGCCTCCCCTTCGCCATAAGCCTGCCGCAGGGAATCTACGCCGAGCAAATGGTCAGTCAGGTGGACAACGTGCTCAACTTTGCTCCCATCAGCGAGATTCCTGCCCATACGCCCGTCATCGTCTGCGACACCCGCAGCGAAAACAACCCCTCACCCATCGCCCTCAAGGCACAAGCTGGCGTCCTGCAACCCGAACCAGAATGGACAGGCAGCCTGCTGGGCAACTACCAATGGATGGAGGTGGGCACAACGACCTCGGCAAACGTATTCCTGCTCAACGCCGACGGCACAACCTTTGTGCGCGCTGCCGCTGGTAGCCGTCTGGCACCCTTCCGCGCCTACTTCGTGGGCACAGGTAGCCAACCGCTCCAACTGCGCCACGAAGCCGATGGCATCACAGCGACCACCGCACCAGCCGCTGGCCCGTCCGCAGTTTACACCTTGGATGGCCGCCGACTGTCTCCCACCCGCGCTCCCCTGAAAACAGGGCTGTACATCCGCAATGGCCGCAAGGTGCTTGTACATTAGGAAACGGCAAACGGGTCTAGGTGCTTGAAACTGCCAGTTGGGAGGTTCTGCGTCAGATTTCCTTATATATAATAAGGTATTACTTGCGATGGATTTGCGGCTATCGTGCCGTAGTTTTTTGATTTTCATAAAGGAGCGTAGCGTGCTACGTGACTTCAGTGAAAAACAAAAAGATACGGTGCGAGAGGCGCGAAGGCATCCAATCAGCATAGAAAACCTACCTTCCTTAGAAACTAATTTATAGAACCTACCTTATACTAGTTATAGCCAAATGAATATCGCCGTAGATTTTGATGGAACGATTGTGGAAGACCGCTACCCACAGATTGGGAAAGAACGTCCCTTTGCCACTGCCACACTCAAGCAACTCATTAAAGATGGACACCACCTCATCCTCTGGACCGTGCGAGAAGGTTCGCGACTGGACGAGGCCGTGAAATGGTGTGAGGAGCGCGGTGTGCGCTTCTTTGCCGTTAACCGCGACTACGAGGACGACGAACTGACGAGCAACCACCATTCGCACAAGGTAAAGGCCGACCTGTTTATTGACGACCGCAATGTGGGCGGCCTGCCCGACTGGGGCATCATCTACAACCTCATCTCGCAAAAAATCACCTACGAGGAATACCTGCTCAACGATAAAAGCATGTACCAAAAGGAGAAGAAACCTTGGTGGAAGTTCTAAGCGATGAGGCCGTATGCCTTGCCGCACTCATAGATGTATGTCGTACAAACCAAATTGTCAGAAAGAATGAAGATACCCACCGCTCGACAAATGAGCGAGCTTGACCAATATACCATCCAAGCTGAGAGCATCGCCTCCATCGACCTGATGGAGCGCGCAGCTATGGCCGTGGCTGACGAATTGATGAGCCGCTACGCGGCCACCATGCCTGTCGTTGTCTTTGCGGGACCAGGCAACAACGGCGGCGATGCCTTGGTGGTGGCACGGCGTTTGGCCCACAGCGGCTACCATGTGACGTGCTACCTCTTTAATATTGACGGCCACCTCAGCGAAGACTGCCGCCGCAACCGCGAACGCTTGCAGGAAGAAGCACAAACGGTGGAATTTCACGAGATTACTTCACAGTTTGAACCGCCCGCACTCACCGAAAACACGCTGGTAATCGATGGCCTCTTCGGAACGGGCGTCAACAAACCGTTGACGGGCGGCTTTGCCTCGCTCGTGAAGTTCATCAACGCTTCGGACGCTGTGGTCGTTTCGATTGACGTGCCATCGGGCCTGATGTGCGAAGACAACACCTACAATGTCCGTGCACACATCATTCAGGCCGACCTCACGCTGACTTTCCAACTGCCCAAACTCGCCCTTATCCTGCCCGACCTGCAAACCTTCGTGGGCGAACTCAAGATTCTGCCCATTGGCCTCTCCGCAGAAGGTATGGCGCGCATTGATACACCCTATCAGATTTTGGAGAAAGCGGACATCAGCCGCCTCATCCGCCGCCGTGATGCCTTTGCCCATAAGGGGACGTTCGGCCATGGCCTTCTCGTGGCCGGTAGCTACGGGATGGCAGGAGCAGCCGTGTTGGCAGCCCGCGCCTGCCTGCGCAGCGGCATTGGCAAAGTGACGGTTCACACGCCCCAGCGCAACAACGACATTCTCCAACTGGCCGTGCCCGAAGCTATCCTGACCAACAGCGCTGGCGACGAGCACATCTCGCAGTCCATCTCGTCAGAGCCATTTCAGGCAGTGGCCATCGGGCCTGGCATTGGCACAGAACAGACCACGGCCGTTGCCTTCATTGAACAGGTGCGCCATACCCGCGTGCCCTTAATCATCGATGCCGACGGTCTGAATATCCTTGCCGAGCACAAAGGTTGGATGCAGCAAATGCCTGCTGGCTGCATCCTCACGCCACATCCCTTGGAAATGCGCCGCCTCGGCATACGCAGCACCGACTCGTACTCAACGCTCCTCGAATCGTTGGAGATTGCTGCCCGATACAAGTGCAACGTGGTGCTGAAGGGCCACTACACCGCCATCTGTACGCCCGAGGGTCGCGTATTCTTCAATCCCACAGGCAACAGCGGCATGGCCACAGCTGGCAGTGGCGATGTGCTGACAGGCATCATCCTTGCGCTGCTCGCCCAAGGCTATGTAGCCCAACACGCCTGCCTCCTCGGCGTATATGTTCACGGTCTGGCAGGCGACATAGCGGCACAGGAGTTGGGCGAAATCAGTCTGACAGCCTCCGACATCGTCAACTACCTGCCCCGCGCCTTCCAAGCATTGCAACAATAAGGCAAACGCCGCTAATTTATCGTATTCCCTTTGACAGTAAAACAATATGAAATATCCCAAAATCCTCACACTCGCCCTAAGCAGCCTGAGCCTGCTCCCGCTCTGCGCCCAAACCCAAGTTGCTCCCTATCGCCCTGGCCTCACCCCCGAGGGCATCACCTATTTCCTTCCCAAAACGTCCGTCCGCATCGTGCTAGAGGTGGAACATACCCGCACCAAACCAGGCGAATATGCCCGCTACGCAGAACGCTATCTGCGACTGAAAGACGTGGCTATCCAACCGACGGATAAATGGACCATCACCAGTGCCCGCCTCGAAACCTACGGACAGCCCGACCCGAAGCAGGCATACACCATCCGCCTGAATCCAAAATCGGCTGCCCCACTCGTGGGCCTGACGGACGATGGACGCCTCCTCTCCGTCAATGCGGAGCGCAGGGATACGACCCGCCTCACCCAACCTACGAATCCGCGCGTCGTATCTGGCCCAGCCGTCAACGCAGCGGAGTATAAGACGCAAGAAATCCTCGCAGCGGGCAGCACGCTCAAGATGGCGGAACTCGCAGCTGCCGAGATTTTCGATATTCGCGAGAACCGCGGACTGCTAGCAAAGGGACAGGCAGATTTTATGCCGAAGGACGGTGAACAACTCAAGCTCATGCTCAAGAGTCTGGACGAACAGGAGCAAGCTCTCCTCTCGCTCTTCACAGGCACAACAACGAAAGACGTGCGCACCTTAGCTCTTGATTTCACGCCAAACAGCGCCACGGACGCTTCCCTGCTTTTCCGCTTCTCTCAACACAATGGTCTGGTGGACAAGGACGACCTTGCGGGCGAGCCATACTATATTACCATCAAATCGCTCCAAAACCTTCCTGCACAGGAATCGCCCGCAGCCCCCAAGAAAACGAAAGAACCGCAGGATGACCTGCGGTATATCGTCCCTGGCAGCGCCCAAATCATCCTCCACGACCGCCAAGGAAACATTCTGACCTCGCTCACCACACCCCTTTCCCAGTTAGGTTACGTAGAACACCTAGGAGGAGAACTCTTCAACAAACGTTTCACCACCCGCGTTTTCCTCTCGCCCACCACAGGGGCTATCCTGAAAATTGAAGGGGAAGCGAAATAAATAGAAAGGGCAGGCATCCGTAACCAAACGAGCCGCCCCTATTTCCCAAAGTCCCCCCTTCCAAAAATTTTCCTAGAAACGCAATGTACCGCACGCTGATTGTCAACGTGCGGTACATTGCGTTTCTAGAAATAACGTAGAATTTGGAACGGTTAACTGGACACCCTATTTATTAATCTATATTCCAATATGCATCGGGATCACCGTCAAAGATAGTATCGATGTCATCATCGCTATATCCCATTTCATCTTGTGCATATGACCCTGCATATTGGCCATACGTAGGAGGATCGTTATCATCATAGTACCCATAGTCATCGATTTCCTGCTCCTCGTAATCCCCATCTTCAAAATTTTCAAATTCTGCAATCCGACGATTTCGCATGGCTTCAAAGGAAGGAGAGATTTCAAAATTGGGGAAAATCTGTCGAAGTTCTTCTATAACTGAATCGCAAAAGACACACATTGTTCCGCTGACATTTTCTAATACCCATACAATATATCCTGGGTTAAATTCTACTACTTCAGCAAATGTACATCCTGAAAATTTCCCAAAGCGGAATTTATCGTCTAAATGCTCAATGTAAGTCATCAACATATACTTCGTATAGATTGTACTGAGTATAACACATCGTCCCTGTCTCTGCATGGAGATAGCGACATATAGCCATAATATTCTCGCCAATACTTTTGATCACTCCGTCTTTGTCTAATATTTGAACATGACCTACAGGAGCAGCAAGTATAGCCTTACCATCGATCGCACTTATGCATGGAGGAAAACCCGCTTTATTCAAATCATTGTCACGAACTGTAACTCCTTTTCCGGGACGTGACTTTATCTTGCGATATAATTGTTTTCTAGCCAAGGATGGAATATTAATATCTTCAACATTATACCGTCCTTCTGATTCTGAAACAACTAATTTTTGGTATATTGGAATTGCCATACCTTCACGAGTAATATCCTTACCGCAATAGTGAGTTGTAACCTGGTAAATATGATTGGACAAGATAATCTGACTTTTGGGTTCTTTATTTACAATGCCGTTTAGAGAAAGTCCTGCATAAACTTCGTTATACATATCTTTATCCTGGCATGCATTGACAAAACCATATACCTCAAGTTTATCAATTAAATTACTTTTTGCCAAGATTCCACTCTGAGCACTTCCATTCTTCTTCAGGTAATCTTCTAATGTTATGCTATCCATTATTCTTGTATTTGGTATTTTGTTAAACAATCCATTTTTCTATCAGTGATACGAGTTGTCATTTTTTTAGATTTCAAACTTCTGCACTTAGTTTATATTCTACATCATCCTTTCTAAGGATAATATTTATGTTTATGAGCTATTTTTGTGTGAGTTTCTGCAGACCAATCTTCTCCGTAATATTCAAAACATTCTTCATTTCTATGCTTCTATCAATGAGTCACAATGAATTTATGGACTCTGCAATAAGCCAATCACTTGAAGGCTTAGTAACTAATCGCGCATTACTATATGCCATATCTAATGTAAATATTGTAACTGCACGATACCGTCTAGATGGTGTCTTGGTCATTGCCTCCACTATCCTCATGGACATGGCAAGCCCTTTCTCATTTACCATGATGATCATCGGCAATCCTATGCAAGGAGGCTCCATAATGTATTCATCTTTGAAGACTGGTATATACGAAGAGATTCGTCCTTAGATAAATCGGTCCTTGCTAATCAGGTTGAGGAATTCCTCTCGCGTCTTGGAGGATTCGAAGACGCCACAGAAGTCGCTCGTGGTGGTGATGGAGTTTTGCTTTTCCACGCCGCGCATTTGCATACACATGTGTTTGGCCTCAACGACTACCATCACGCCCTGCGGATTGAGGGCCTCCTGAATGCAGTCCTTGATTTGCATGGTCATACGTTCCTGCACTTGGAGGCGGTGGCTGAAGATGTCTACAACTCGGGCTATCTTGGAGAGGCCCGTAATCTGCCCGTTGGGAATGTAGGCCACGTGGGCCTTTCCGTAGAAGGGAAGCATGTGGTGTTCGCAGAGGGAGTAGAAGTTGATGTCCTTGACGATAACCATCTGGTTGTAGTCCTCGTTGAACTTGGCGGAGTTGAGCACGGCCACGGGGTCCATCGTGTATCCGCGAGTGAGGGTGAGCATGGCCTTGGCCACGCGCTCGGGCGTCTTGAGCAGGCCCTCGCGCTCAGCATCCTCGCCCAGCAGTTGGAGAATGCGGTGGTATTGTTGCTTGAGTTCTTCGATGGTTTCAGGGTTGTATGCTTGCATAGGAAACGTGTTTACTTGGCGTATATAATACAAGCCCCTGGTTTTGCAACATTACGGGAGAAGGATGCAAAACTAGGGGATTGGAGTGTGAAGAATCAAATTTAGTAGATAACAAAGATAGGCGAGCGGACAATGCTAACCGTTTTGGATATGCCCGAACTGCGCACACGGCGCAGGAAAGCCTGTGCCTCTTCGTTGGTTTGGAAATCACCAATACGGCATACCCAACGCGGTCCGTTGAGAGAAACGTAGGTGGAGAAGCCCGGAAAAGCTTGGCGTGCTCGGGCCTGCATCTTTTTTGCGTTGGCTTGGCCTTCAGATCCCGTACCTTGGTAAATCTGGATGCGAAAGCCAGAAACGCGCTCGGTTGGGGTTTGGCCTGATTTATATTTGGGCCGTCTCTGTCGGTAGGTCTGTTGCTTATTATTGACCGTAACGGCTGTGGCCTTACCTAGTTCCTTTTCGTTGACGATGGAGTCAAGCGTGGTGCTCTGAACTACTTCGAGGCTTCCGCCATTGTATTCTTTGTCGCGTAGGTCGTCTGTAAACGTTTGGCCGTGCATGGCATAAGAAACCAGCGAGCAGATGAAGAGGGCTAAAAGTTGTCTCACGGAATTAGGGGCGTTTGAAAGAATAAATCGGTATAGGGGTAGTTTCAATGGATGAATGGAGAAAGGAATTGTTCGGCCACTTGAGTGCCTGCGGTTATTGCAGACGCGTTCACTGAAGCTACCTAGAAAAACGGGGATGGGGCACGCAATTGGGCAGAAGGTTAGCGTGCCCGCGGCTATGCCCCATCCCTTATTGGTTATTTGGGTAATGCAGGGTGAATGTCGCAGGGCGGTGTGTCCCACGGCATCCTGTCGGTTTACCCTTGCGTCTTATTTCCAAGCGTCGATGATACCCTTGAAATCAGCAGCCTTGAGGGCAGCGCCACCAATGAGGCCGCCGTCAACGTTGGGCTTAGCAAAGATTTCCTTGGCGTTGCTGGGCTTGCAGCTTCCGCCGTACAGGATGGAAACGTTCTCAGCAGCTTCTGCACCAAACTTTTCGGCGATGACGCTGCGGATGAAGGCGTGCATATCTTCGGCCTGCTCGGCGGTGGCAGTCTTACCTGTACCGATTGCCCATACGGGTTCGTAGGCCAGGATGACGTTGCTGAACTGCTCGGCGGTGAGGTCGAAGAGCGAACCTTCGAGCTGTGCCTTCACCACTTCGTTCTGCTTGCCGCTCTCGCGCTCTTCGAGCACTTCGCCAATGCAGAAGATGACCTTGAGGCCGTTCTCCAGAGCCAGGTTGGTCTTTTCCTTGAGAATTTCGGCGGTTTCGCCATAGTAGGCGCGGCGTTCGCTGTGGCCGAGGATGACATACTGTGCACCCGTGCTCTTGACCATGGCTGCGGAAACCTCACCCGTGTAGGCACCGCTCACTTTGTCGGCGCAGTTTTCGGCACCCAGTCCGATGACATTGGCATCCAGTTCGCCGGCTACGGTAGCCAGGTGAATGAAGGGGGTGCAGATGACTACGTCGCAGTTGGGTTTGTCGGCGGCGAGCATTGTGTTGAGTTCCTTGGCGAGAGCTACGCCTTCCTGCAGGTTGAGGTTCATTTTCCAGTTACCTGCTACGATTTTCTTTCTCATTGGTTTATGTTTTTTAGGGTTGATAATTATTATTGCAAGGTGCGATTCATTGATTTTCCTCCGCGGGAGCCTCCTCCTGCTGGTTCATTTCAGGAGCGGGAGTGGCCTGTGCGTTTTGCTGTCGGCGCAGGCGGCGGCGCTGCGTATAGCGGCGGTAGTATTTGCTGCCCACCCATATATTGTCCAGGGCCATGATGACCAACAGCGGTATGATATACCAGAGGACAAGTTGGCCGAGCGGTCTCTTCCAGAAGTATCTGGACGTTTCGGGCTGGGCGCGCCAATCGCCGTTGTCGTTCGGCAGACCGATGATTCCCCTAATGCTGTTGCGGTAGGTCTGTTGTGCAAGGGCATCGTTGAGGATGGGCAGGTCGTTGTTACTCCATTTGCGAATCTGAATGCCATCCCTGAGCAGGAGCAGGCCAGGGTTGGAGCGCACCATCGCCTTGAGCTGCACGGCATCGGCACTCACCACGGGATAGGCGGCTCCCGTCTGGTCCATCCAATGTTGCAGGTCTTCCTTCTGCCACGGTTCGCCCACGGCCAGGAAGAAGCGGTAACCGTTGTCCACGCATTCATCGTAGATATCGTTGATGCGGTCGTTGTTGCCTGCATCGGCCGTACTGATTTCGGGCATAGTCAGCAAGAAGCAATAGCCCGAATCCAGGATTTGCTCCGTCACGTCGTCGCCCGTCCGGGCATCTGTGAAGCAGAGGGTGCTGAGGCTTTCGGGGGCATCGGCCGAGAAGCGTCCCTCCCAAGCATCGCGCCAGTGTGTGCCGTTGCGATAGTCGGTAAATTCGAGGATGGGGACATAGTGGAGTGTGTAGAGGCAGAGTCCCAAGACGTACACCCACGTATAGATGGAGGTCAGCCATTGGTTGCGCTCGCTAATAAAGCGTTTGGTATAGCGACCTGCGAAGAGGCAGAGGCCACAGAGCAGGAGCAGCACTACATTTTTGGCCAACGTGGCACCGTTGCTCAACACATAGGCATCGCCAAAGCAACCGCAATCCGCCACTGGTTCATACCTATATATATATATGGTGAGCAGCGTCATGGCCAGCATGAATAGCGAGGAGCACCACGCTGTTAGCCGCATACGCATGCCGAGCAGGAAATGCAGGCCCAGCACAAACTCCACAACGGCCAGACAGACCACCATCCCGCGCAGTACGACCGAATCGAGCGGGAACGTATAGCCCCAATGGGCGAAGTAGGCACCGAGTTTATGGAACATGCCCATCGGGTCGGCGGCCTTCACAAATCCGGAGAATATAAACGTGGCGGCCAATACGAGGCGGGCCACATTGACACTCCAGAACAGCAGAATGTGTCGCAGGGAATGACGGGGCATGGAAATAAGGAATTAGGAATTAGGAATTAGGAATTAGGAATTGTGAGTTGGGAGTTGGGAGAGAATATTAGGAGTTCATCCTCATTGAAAGGCAACTCCTAATTCCTCATTCCTAATTCCTTAATTGTTTAAGGACTATCGAGCCAGCAGCCGCAGGCTGCGTTGAAACAGGAAGCCCGAAGGGATTCCCTGAATCTAGGAAGCCACAGGCTTCCGTCTGAAACCAGGGAGCAAAGCGACCGATGAAACTAGGAGCGAAGCGACCGCTATCGAGCTAGCAGCCGAAGGCTGCGATGAAACTGGAAGCCCGAAGGGATTCCCTGAATCTAGGAAGCCGCAGGCTTCCGTTGAAACTTGAAACTAAGGTCGCGAAGCGACCGACTGAAGCATGGTCGCGAAGCGACCGACTGAAGCCAGCTCGCGGAGCGAGCCTAACACCTACCTTACGGTCTGCTCCTCCCCCGCTTCGACCACCAGCTTTATCAGCCCGAACACGGCATAGTTGATCATGTCCATATAGTTGGCGGCGATGCCTTCCGAGACGAGCGTCTGGCCTTCGAGGTCTTCGATTTGCTTCGTGCGGAAGATTTTCATGAGGATGAGGTCGGTGTACGAGCTCACCCGCATACTGCGCCAAGCCTCGTCGTAGTCGTGGTTCTTGCGCAGCATCAGTTCGAGGGCTTCGCGGGCATACTGGTCGTAGAGGGCCAGAGCCTCGTCGGGCGTCATATCGCCTTCGCTGAGGGCCAGACCGCGGTCGAGTTGTATCTGCCCAACGATGCCGTAGTTGACGATGGCGATAAATTCGCCCACGATTCCTTCGTCCACTTTCGCCTCGCCCTTCATTTCGATGGAGCGAATGCGGTTGGCTTTGATATACAGCTGGTCGGTGATGGAGGCGGGGCGCATAATTCGCCAGGCTGCTCCGTAGTCGTGCAGCTTCTTGGCAAAGAGTTCGCGGCACATCTTCATCACGCTCTGAAACTCTGCTGTCGTATTCATTTCTGTCATGGCATGGCTATCTTCTGCGCAAAAGTAGCAAAACCCCTTTGAATAGCGAAGCAATCCCCCTGTTTTTTAATAGGGAGGAAAGAAAGTTCGGCGTTTTTTCCTAACTTTGCCCAGTTGTTTCACGGGATTAGCGACCGCAGACGCGGATGGCCATCCCCCACAGCCCTACCACAATGAACGATTTCCTCCATCTCTGCGCCGAGCGCCGTTCGGTGCGCCGCAACTCGTCCGAATTGCCCTCGGCTGCCGATTTGCAGTATATTCAGGACTGCGTTCGGCTGGCCCCGTCGGCTGTCAATTTCCAGCCCGTGCTCTTCCGCTATCTCTCCACGCCCGAACAGCTGCGCCGCCTCTGGCCCTGCTACAACCGCGAATGGTTTCAGACGGCCCCTGCCTGCTTCATCGTCTATCGCAACACGCAGACGGAATGGGTGCGCCGTTTTGACGGCAAGCCCCACGGCGACATCGACGCGGCCATTGCCATTGAGCACCTCTGCCTAGCGGCTACCGAGCGCGGCCTAGGCACTTGCTGGGTTTGCAACTACGACCCCGAAGCGCTGCAAGCGGCTTTCCCCGCTCCCGAGGGCCACACCGCCGTTGCCCTCATCCCCATCGGCCATCCTGCCGACGAACCGCGCGAGAAGCAGCGCAAGGCTTTGGGCGACTTGTTCTTTTGACAAGTCGTGGGTCGCTTTGCTCCCTAGTTTCAACGGTCGCTTCGCTCCCTGGTTTCAGACGGAAGCCTGCGGCTTCCTAGTTTCAGGGAATCCCTTCGGGCTTCCAGTTTCAACGCAGCCTTTGGCTGCTAGCTCGATAGTCTTTTAGTTAGGAGTTAGAAGTTAGGAGTTAGGAGTTGCCTTTTAATGAGGATGAACTCCTAATATTCTCTCGCAATTCCTAATTCCTAATTCCTAATTCCTAATTGAATAAGATTCCTAATTGAATAAGATTCCTAATTGAAAGGCGACTCCTAACTCCTAACTCCTAACTCCTAACTAATAACCAACTTCCCATGAACGAACTCCAACAGCCGGCCGAGACGCTAGAACTCCGCACCGAGGGCCTTGTCAAGAAATACGGCAAGCGCACCGTTGTCAACGACGTTTCCTTCAACGTCCGACAGGGCGAAATTGTCGGCCTGCTAGGCCCCAATGGTGCCGGCAAGACCACCTCTTTCTATATGACCACGGGCCTGGTCGTGCCTAACGCCGGCCACATCTATCTGGGAAACGAAGAAATCACCAACTACCCCGTCTATCAGCGCGCCCGCGCGGGCATCGGTTATCTGGCGCAGGAGGCTTCGGTCTTTCGCAAGATGACTGTTGAGGACAACATCATGTCTGTGCTCGAAATGACGGGCCAACCCAAGAGCTACCGCGAGGACAAACTGGAGAGCCTCATCCAGAAGTTCCGCCTCCAGAAGGTGCGCAAGAACCTGGGCGACCGCCTCTCGGGTGGCGAGCGCCGCCGCACGGAGATTGCCCGCTGCCTGGCCATCGACCCGAAATTTATCATGCTCGACGAGCCCTTCGCTGGCGTTGACCCCATCGCCGTGGAGGACATCCAGTTTATTGTCTGGGAGTTGAAGGACCTCAATATCGGCATCCTCATCACGGACCACAACGTGGAGGAAACGCTCTGCATCACCGACCGCGCCTACCTCCTCTTCGAGGGCCGCATCCTCTTTCAAGGCACACCCGACGAACTGGCCAACAACCAAGTGGTGCGCGACAAGTACCTCACCAACAGTTTCAAACTGCGCAAGAAGGACTTCGCCGCGCTCAAGGAAATTCGCGAGGCGGAGGGAAATTAAACAAGTTTCAGGCAGGCTCTGTAAATCAGTTGGCAATGCCTTCGCAGCCACCATTGAAACTAAGGATGCAAAGCGTCCCTCGTAATATAACACATCCCAGACCCTCATGTGTGCAAAACTCGTCTTTTAACATTTCATAGATTGTTGCGAAATGTTAAAGCGATTTGCATTTCGCGCAAAAATGTATTATCTTTGTACTAGCGAAGAGGAAAGAGCCCGAAACACGGGGTTCTTTCCTCTTTTTTTGCCCCATTTTAAAGGAAGAAATACATCGGA
>SFID01000142.1 GCA_004555425.1 Bacteroidales bacterium | reverse complement strand
AGAAAAAATCTAGTTGTTTTTTGAAGCGGCGAGGTCACTACTAGCGACCTCGCCGCTTTCGTCCGCAAACTTAGAGCGAGCAACGTGCGGTACATTGCTCTTGCAATGAGTTGTCACCAAAAAGAGGCTGTACCACAATGGCACAGCCTCTTTCTTATATATTTGTGTCAGTCATTCGACTATCGAGCCAGCAGCCAAAGGCTGCGTTGAAACTAGGAAGCCACAGGCTTCCGACTGAAACCTGAAACTAGGGAGCGAAGCGACCACTAGCCTACATCATGCCGCCCATACCAGGAGCAGCCATAGGCATTTCGGGCTTGTCTTCCTTCTTGTCGCAGATGACGCACTCGGTGGTGAGGAACATACCCGCAATGCTGGCAGCGTTCTCGAGGGCCACACGTGCCACCTTGGCAGGGTCGACTACGCCGGCTGCGCGGAGGTCGCAGAAGGTGTTGTTCTTGGCATTGTAGCCGTAGAAGCCTTCGCCTTCGCGCACCTTGTTGACGATGACGGCACCCTCCACGCCTGCATTCTTGCAGATTTGGCGGAGCGGTTCCTCAATGGCGCGGCGGATGATGGCGATACCCGTGGTCTCGTCGGCGTTCTCGCCCTCCAGACCTTCCAGTTCCTTCTGTGCGCGGATGAAGGCCACGCCGCCGCCCGTCACGATACCTTCTTCGATGGCAGCGCGAGTAGCACAGAGTGCATCGTCGCAGCGGTCCTTCTTCTCCTTCTGCTCGGTTTCGGAAGCGGCACCTACTTCGAGCACGCACACACCGCCCGAGAGTTTGGCCAGACGTTCCTGGAGTTTCTCCTTGTCGTAGGAGCTGGTCGTGTTGGCCATTTCGTTCTTGATTTGTGCCACGCGGTCCTGGATAGCCTGCTTGTCGCCAGCGCCATCCACGATGGTGGTGTTGTCCTTGCTGACGGTCACCTTGTCGGCGCTACCGAGCATATCGAGCGTAGCCTGCTCAAGTTTGAGGCCCTTCTCTTCGCTGATGACAACGCCACCAGTGAGCACGGCGATGTCTTCGAGCATAGCCTTGCGGCGGTCGCCGAAGCCAGGAGCCTTGACAGCGCAAATCTTCAGCTGCGTGCGGAGGCGGTTCACCACGAGTGTGGTGAGGGCTTCGCTATCCACGTCCTCGGCAATGACGAGGAGGGGACGGCCACTCTGCACGGCGGGTTCGAGGATGGGGAGGAAGTCCTTGAGGTTGCTAATCTTCTTGTCGTAGATGAGGATGTAGGGGTTCTCCATAACGCACTGCATCTTCTCGGCATCGGTCACGAAGTAGGCAGAGAGGTAACCGCGGTCGAACTGCATACCTTCCACGGTCTTGAGCACTGTGTCGCGGCCCTTGGCATCCTCGATGGTGATGACGCCATTCACGCTCACGGCGCGCATACCGTCGGCAATGAGTTTACCGATTTCGCTGTCGTTGTTGGCAGAGATAGTGGCCACCTGCTCAATCTTCTCGTAGCTTTCCTCCACCTGCTCGGCCTGGTTCTTGATGCTCTCCACCACCTTGCTGACGGCCTTATCGATACCGCGCTTCACGTCGAGGGGGTTAGCACCGGCGGCAATATTCTTCATGCCTTCGGTCAGTATGGCCTGTGCCAGCACGGTGGCAGTGGTCGTGCCATCACCAGCATCGTCGCCCGTCTTGGAGGCAACGCTCTTGACGAGCTGAGCACCTGCATTCTGGAAGGCGTCTTCGAGTTCGATTTCCTTGGCCACGCTCACACCGTCCTTAGTGATGCGGGGGGCACCAAATTTCTTGTCGATAACGACATTGCGACCCTTCGGGCCGAGGGTTACTTTGACAGCATTTGCCAGAGCGTCAGCACCTTCGCGAAGGAGCTCGCGGGCATCTACATCGTATTTGATTTCTTTAGCCATGATGTTCTATTTATTTGTTTGTTGTTCTATAATACAAGGAAAGAGTAGAGAGGGGGATTCCCAACGGAGGGCCGATTAGCCGAGCACGGCGAGCACGTCGCTCTGACGCATGATGAGGTACTTTTCGCCTTCGAGTTCCACCTCCGTGCCAGCATATTTGCCATAGAGCACGGTATCGCCGGCCTTGAGCACCATCTCTTCGTCCTTGGTGCCACCGCCAACGGCGAGTACACTACCCTGAAGGGGCTTTTCCTTTGCGGTATCGGGAATGATGATGCCGCCAACTGTCTTTTCTTCTGCGGGAGCGGGCTTTACGAGCACGCGGTCGCCTAATGGTTTGATGTTCATAGTGGGTATGTATTTTTGTTTTTAGAATATTTGCTTGAATGGAGTTCGCCGCGCTGCGCCACTATATATAAGCTGCGCTACTATATATAATAGGTACGCGCGCGAGCGGTCACGTCTATCAAAATGCGAAAAGCGTGCCAAACGGCAGCGCCGCCCTCCCCCAATCCTTTTTTGTCAGCGTCTCTGCCATTATGGCAGAAGAAGGAATTTGTTCTCAGTGTAAGGCAACGAGCGGTACGTATTAGTTAGGAGTTAGGAGTTAGGAGTTAGGAGTTGGGAGTTGGGAGTTGGGAGTTGGGAGTAACGTGAAAGTACCGCACCTTGCTTGCAAGGTGTGAGTACGGAGTTTGTTCTCATTGAAAAGGTGAGGATGTGTAAAGTATAGGATAAACACAGATCTCTTTCTAAGCACACAACCAATGAGTACGAACTCCTTACTCACACCTTGCAAGCAAGGTGCGGTACTTTCACGTTACTCCATTGGCTTTGGCAATGAGTACAAACTCCTTACTCACACGAGCAACGTGCGGTACATTTCTTTCCAGCGCAATTTGCAATTAAAAATCCACCTGAGTAGTTAACACGAATAAAACGAATTTTTCGAATGTGGCTGAGAGGCTAACTGAAGGAACAATTTGATTCGTGCCTCACACGAATCTATCCGAAGCACACGAATGCAGGTGAGAGCAGCCCACGCGGCCAAGATTCGCATAATTCGTGGTGGAAAAAAGAAAACACACTCTTCAGCATTCGTAAAATTCGAAATATTCGTGTTAAAAAAACACCGCGATGCCTGCGCGCCCTGTTATTTAGATTTCTATTGGGGTTCTCTCCAACTCCTAACTCCTAACTCCTAACTCCTAACTCCTAACTACCACGTACCGCACGTTGCTTAGCAATGAGAACGAACGCCTCATTCGCCATTGAGCACAAAAAAGAGGCCAGTCGGAAAGACCAGCCTCGTATGGAATACTCCCTAGCGGGAGGATATTCTCATGTGTGTGTATTACTTGCTGAAGAATGCCTTCACGTCATCGTTGGGCACCATCTTCTCGTCGAAGACATAAGCACCCGTCTTGGGGCTCTTCACCATCTTGATAACCTTGGTATAGGAACGACCGTCGTTCTTACCCGTCTTCAGTGTAGCGATTACTTTCTTTGCCATGGTTAATCAGTATTATTTGATTTCTTTGTGGATGGTCATTCTCTTGAGGATGGGGTTGTATTTCTTCAACTCCAGGCGGTCGGGTGTATTCTTGCGGTTCTTGGTCGTGATATAACGAGAAGTTCCGGGAAGACCGCTCTCCTTCATTTCGGTGCATTCGAGGATTACCTGAACGCGATTGCCTTTAGCTTTCTTTCCTGCCATAGTTGATTGACGTTTTAACCGATTACTTTAATATCTTTATAGTCGCAATATCCCTTGGCCACAGCGTTCTTGAGCGCAGCGTCCAGACCTACCTTGTTGATCATACGCAGACCTGCTGCGCTGATGCGGAGGGTAATCCAGCATTCCTGCTCTACGTAGTAGAACTTCTTTGTGAACAAGTTGACGTCAAAGGTTCGCTTCGTACGACGCTTTGAGTGGGAAACGTTGTTGCCAACCATGGCCTTCTTTCCGGTAATTTGACAAATCTTAGACATTGCTTTCGCTTGTTTTAGTATTGAATTTCAGATTCGTAAGCACTCGACATTATCACGCGGCTGGTGGTTTGTTGTTGCGTAATCTTGGGGTGGTATCCAGCCTGCGCCCAGCGGTCTATCTACTTACGGGCTGCAAAGGTAAGCATTTAATTTTGAACAGCAAAGCCTCGCTTGTCATTTTTCAAGAATGTCTCTCAAAAAATCGTCAAAAAATCGTCTAGAACCTACCTTATAGAACCTACCTTATAGAACCTACCTATAGCGAATCAACGCTATCGAGCCAGCAGCCGTAAGGCTGCGTTGAAACTAGGGGACGAAGTCCCCGAATGAAACTAGGAAGCCGCAGGCTTCCGTTGAAACTAGGCTGCAAAGCAGCCGTTG
>SFID01000141.1 GCA_004555425.1 Bacteroidales bacterium | reverse complement strand
ATAAAGGAAGAAATACATCGGAAGTTGGAAATTCTATATGCTTTAGCGGATTTTCTAAATGCTTTAGCGGAAATTTTCTTGGCTTTATCGGTGCGCGAAATGACGATATAGAGATTTTTTCGCGGCCGAAAATATAAAAGATATTAAAAAATTTCGCGCAAAAAAATCGGATTTAACATTTCGGTGTAACGTGAAAGTACCGCACCTTGCTTGCAAGGTGTGAGTACGGAGTCTATCAATGAGCCAACATTTCCGCTGAGCCACACGTTGCGAGCAACGTGCGGTACATTGCTTTTTCTATGAGAACAAACACCTTACTCACACCAAGCAAGGTGCGTACTTTCACGTCACACGAATTCCCAACTCTCAATTATATAGGAGTTCGTTCTCAGCTAGAAAACCAGCAAAAATTCAACGTGCGATACATTATCTTCCCTAAGTGCATCCGCAAAATCCGTATAATCCGTGTTCAAAATATCCGACTCTTGCGAGCGCGCCGCGCCGTGTCTGCCTGTGCCTGTGAAAAAACAGCGAAATATAAAACGTTGAAATATTGTACATTCCAAAAAAAGTTCGTAACTTTGCAGCCCGTAAGGTGTAGTGTACGCCTACGTTTCCGCTTGATAATTAGAAAATACAATATATAACAAATTAAAAATCACTACAATGCCTACTATTCAACAATTAGTAAGAAAGGGCAGAAGCGTGGCAGCCGACAAGTCAAAGTCGCCTGCGCTTGATTCTTGCCCTCAGCGTCGTGGCGTCTGCGTGCGTGTGTATACCACCACGCCTAAGAAGCCTAACTCTGCCATGCGTAAGGTGGCTCGTGTTCGTCTGACGAACTCTAAGGAAGTCAACTCTTACATCCCTGGCGAAGGTCACAACCTGCAGGAACACAGCATCGTGCTCGTGCGCGGTGGTCGTGTGAAGGACCTCCCTGGTGTACGTTATCACATCGTACGCGGTACGCTCGATACTGCCGGTGTGGCCAACCGCACCCAGCGTCGTTCCAAGTATGGTGCAAAGCGTCCTAAGGCTAAGAAGTAATCCGTCCGACCTGCCCATACCTATTATTAAACAAAAGAAAATTGGTTTGCTGAAACGGTTGAGTAAACGTCCCAACGGGGAGTTGAAGTCATCAAGTTAGCAACCTACAAACAAAACCAAATCACCTTTTAATAGCAATGAGAAAAGCTAAACCAAAGAAGCGTGTCATCCTGCCGGATCCCGTTTACGGAGATGTAAAGGTCTCTAAGTTTGTGAATCACCTGATGTACGATGGTAAGAAGAATATTTCTTACGAAATCTTCTACAGCGCTCTCGAAATCGTGAGCCAGAAGATGAAGGATCAGGAGAAGTCAGCCCTCGAAATCTGGAAGGCTGCCCTCGACAAGGTAACTCCCCAGGTGGAGGTGAAGAGCCGCCGTATTGGTGGTGCTACCTTCCAGGTGCCCACTGAAATCCGTCCCGACCGCAAGGAGTCCGTTTCTATGAAGAATTTGATTGGCTACGCCCGCAAGCGTGGTGGTAAGACCATGGCCGACAAGCTCGCAGCCGAAATCATGGACGCCTACAACGAGCAGGGTGGTGCCTTCAAGCGTAAGGAAGATATGCACCGTATGGCAGAAGCTAACCGTGCGTTCGCTCACTTCAGATTCTAAACCATCTATTACGACTAAAATAAAATGGCAAAGCAAGACTTACATTTGACTCGTAATATCGGTATCATGGCCCACATCGACGCCGGTAAGACTACGACCTCAGAGCGTATCCTTTTCTATACCGGTAAGACCCACAAGATTGGTGAGGTACACGATGGTGGTGCAACCATGGACTGGATGGCACAGGAGCAGGAGCGCGGTATCACTATTACTTCCGCTGCTACGACTGCCTACTGGACCTACGCAGGCAACAAGTACAAGTTCAACCTCATTGACACTCCGGGTCACGTGGACTTCACCGCCGAGGTAGAGCGTTCGCTCCGTGTACTCGACGGTGCCGTGGCTACCTACTGCGCAGTGGGTGGTGTTGAGCCCCAGTCTGAGACCGTATGGCGCCAGGCCGACAAGTATAACGTACCCCGTATCGGCTACGTCAACAAGATGGACCGCTCGGGTGCCGATTTCTTCGAAGTGGTTCGCCAGATGAAGGATATCCTCGGTGCTACTCCCTGCCCCGTGGCAATTCCTATCGGTGCCGAAGAAAACTTCAAGGGTGTCGTTGACCTCATCAAGATGAAGGCCATCCTGTGGCACGACGAAACCATGGGTGCTGAGTACGACGTAGAAGAAATCCCCGCCGAACTCAAGGACGAAGCCGAAGAGTGGCGCGGCAAGATGATTGAACTCGCTGCCGAGCAGGACGAGACCCTCATGGAGAAATACTTCGAGGATCCCAATAGCCTCACTGACGAGGAAATTATCGCCGCCATCCGTAAGGGTACGCTCGCACTCGACATCGTGCCCATGACCTGCGGTTCTTCCTTCAAGAATAAGGGTGTACAGACGCTGCTCGACTACGTCTGCATGTTCCTTCCCTCTCCCCTCGACACCCCCGCTATCGTGGGTACCAACCCCGAAACTGGCGAAGAAGAAAGCCGTCAGCCCAGCGAGGACGAGAAGACTTCCGCCCTTGCATTCAAGATTGCTACCGACCCCTACGTAGGTCGTCTGACCTTCTTCCGTGTATATTCCGGTAAGGTAGAGGCTGGTTCCTATATCTACAACGTACGCTCTGGCAAGAAGGAGCGCGTAAGCCGCCTCTTCCAGATGCACTCCAACCACCAGAACCCCGTTGAGGTAATCGGCGCTGGTGATATCGGTGCAGGTGTAGGTTTCAAGGATATCCGCACGGGTGATACCCTCGCCGAGGAAGATGCACCCATCGTACTCGAGTCTATGGACTTCCCCGATCCCGTTATCGGTATCGCCGTAGAGCCCAAGACCCAGAAGGACCTCGACAAGCTGAGCAACGGCCTTGCCAAGCTCGCCGAAGAAGACCCCACCTTCACTGTCAAGACCGACGAGCAGAGCGGCCAGACCGTTATCTCCGGTATGGGTGAGCTCCACCTCGATATCATCATCGACCGTCTGAAGCGTGAGTTCAAGGTAGAGTGCAACCAGGGTAAGCCCCAGGTGAACTACAAGGAAGCCATCACCAAGACCGTCAACCTCCGCGAGGTTTACAAGAAGCAGTCGGGTGGTCGCGGTAAGTTCGCCGACATCATCGTCAACGTAGGCCCTGTAGATGAAGACTTCAAGGAAGGTGGTCTGCAGTTCGTCAACAAGGTGACTGGCGGTAACATCCCCAAGGAATTCATCCCCTCCGTACAGAAGGGCTTCGAGAACGCCATGAAGAGCGGTGTCCTCGGTGGTTATCCCCTCGATAGCCTCAAGGTAGAACTCCTCGACGGTTCGTTCCACCCCGTTGACTCCGACCAGTTGTCCTTCGAAATCGCTGCCCTCCAGGCTTACAAGAACGCATGTGCTCAGGCAGGTCCTTGCCTCATGGAGCCCATGATGAAGCTCGAAGTAGTAACTCCCGAGGAGAACATGGGTGACGTCATCGGCGACCTCAACAAGCGCCGTGGCCAGGTAGAAGGTATGGAAAGCAGCCGCAGCGGTGCACGCATCGTGAAGGCTATTGTGCCCCTCGCCGAAATGTTCGGTTATGTGACCGCCCTCCGTACCATCACCTCTGGTCGTGCCACCAGCTCCATGCAGTACGACCACCACGAGCAAGTTTCCAACAGCATCGCCAAGGCAGTGCTCGAGGAAGTGAAGGGCCGCACCGACCTTATCAAGTAATAAAATTTTAAACAATCAATGCCGCCCAGGGCAACGGACTAACGAATGACTCTTAGCCCGTCGCGCCCTTGGACGGAATATAAACCAAAACAAAATGAGTCAGAAAATTCGTATCAAGCTGAAGAGCTACGACCACACGCTCGTAGAAAAGTCAGCCGACAAGATTGTCAAGAGTGTGAAGGCCACTGGTGCCGTCGTGAGCGGTCCTATCCCCCTCCCCACTCGCAAGCGTATCATCACCGTGAACCGCTCCACCTTCGTCAACAAGAAGAGCCGCGAGCAGTTCGAGATTTCCACCTACAAGCGTCTCATCGACATCTACAGCAGCAATGCCAAGACCGTAGATGCCCTGATGAAACTCGAACTCCCCTGTGGTGTTGAAGTAGAAATCAAGGTGTAGTCAGCTGAACAGCGACATACAAAACCCAAAATCCCGTGCCGAGTAATTCTCAGCGCGGGATTTTCTTTTGCGGTGGGGCTAGCCTGGCAGCAGGCAGGACACAGGACGAGCATATATCGTACCTCTTACTCTTTCGCGTGCTTGCTTGTTTTCATCAGCCAGTTGTCAGCCAAATATCAGCCAAATCTCGACCAAATTTCTATTAAATTCCTGTCAAATCTCTGGTAACTACTCAGGTGGTTTTTTAATTGCAAATTGCGCTGGAAAGAAATGTACCGCACGTTGCTCGCAACGTGT
This sequence comes from Bacteroidales bacterium, assembly GCA_004555425.1. Classification (GTDB taxonomy): domain Bacteria; phylum Bacteroidota; class Bacteroidia; order Bacteroidales; family Bacteroidaceae; genus Alloprevotella. Next base: position 31 of record SFID01000141.1, on the reverse strand, counting down.
GGCTCAGCGGTTTTCAGATGTTTGTACTCTT
>SFID01000032.1 GCA_004555425.1 Bacteroidales bacterium | reverse complement strand
AAGAGTACAAACATCTGAAAACCGCTGAGCCACACGTTGCGAGCAACGTGCGGTACATTTCTTTCCAGCGCAATTTGCAATTAAAAAACCACCTGAGTATTTATCATTTTCGGGGATGTGATAATTTAGAATTGCTCCAAGTCTGAGGAGTTCCCCCACATTCCCAATTCCTCATTCCCTAATACTTAAACGTGCTGCCGCCCAAAAATTCGCGCAGCAGGGAGGTTGGCGGCAGGCCATCGATGGCGATGGGGCGGAAATAACTCAGGAACTTGCGCAGGCGGTAGGCTTCGCTGTATTCGGGGGCGTGCTCGGGCACCTCTTCAAGGAGCGGGAGGGCCTGTTCGCGGAGAATGGCCAGTTCGAAGAGCAGGGCCGTGTTTACCATAGCGTCAGCCTGCTCCTGGAAAGGGAATATCCAGCGCTCTTCGCCTGCCCGCACATCGGGCCAACGGCGAATGGTCTGCTCGGCCGAGTAACCGCGGTATTTGTAGTCGCGAACGATGCGGCGCAGCAGGCGGTTGTCCGTTGTCGGTATGTAGTTGTGGTCGTCCAGCAGTATGGTGGTGAGAGCCGAAGCGTAAATCTTGAATTTGTTGGTATCGGGGATGTCGGCTGTCAACTGCGGATTGAGGGCGTGGATGCCTTCGAGGATGAGCACAGTGTCGCGTTCGAGGCGCAGGCGATTGCCGCTGGCCTCGCTCTTGCCCGTCAGGAAATTGTAGCGCGGCAGTTCCACCTCTTCTCCCCGCAGGAGGGCGTTCATCTGGGCGTTGAAGAGGGGAATGTTCATGGCCTCGAGGTGCTCGAAGTCGTATTCGCCATTGGCTTGGAGCGGTGTCTTTTCGCGATCAACAAAGTAATCATCGAGCGAGATCGACACGGGGTGCTTGCCGCAGGCCATTAGTTGCACGCAGAGTCGCTTGGACGAGGTCGTCTTGCCGCTCGACGAGGGTCCGGCTATGAGGATGACGCGTAGGTCGGGGTTGGCGGCAATGTGGTCGGCCAGTGCGCTAAACCGCTTCTCCTGCAGGGCTTCGCTGACGTTGATGAGGTCGTTGGTGTGTCCGCTGGCGCAGGCTTCGTTGAGGTCGCCCACGGTCGAAATGCCAAGGATGTGCTGCCAGCGGTGCTGCTCGCGAAAGACGTCAAACATTTTGCCCTGCTCGCGCATCGGCCTGAGCGCGCCAGGGTGGGCCGGATCGGGCAGGCGCAAGAGGAATCCCTCGCCGTAGCTGATGAGGTCGAAGCGCGTGAGTTGGCTTGTGCGAACGAGCAATGAGCCATAGAAATAGTCGGGCGTATCGTCCAGGGTGTAGTAGGTCGTATAGAGTTTGCCGATGCTTTGGAGCAGGCGCACCTTGTCGTCCAGTCCGCGCTCGCGGAATAGGGCAATGGCATCCTCCGTGGGGCAGGTGATGCGATGGAAGGGCAGGTTGGCATCGATAATCTCCTGCATACGGGTGCGGATGGCCGTGGCATCGGGATGGTCGGGCAGGGGAGAACCATCGTATTGGTGGAGGTGGCAATAGTAGCCGTTGCTCACGGGCGTGTCAATGCGCAGGCGGGCGCCGGGATAGAGGTCGCCGATGGCCTTGCAGAGCACGAAGAAGAGCGAGCGTGTATAGGTGCGCATGCCCGAGGGGGAACTGATGTCCAGAAATTCCACGTCCTTTGCGCTGAAGAGATTGTAGTGGAGGCCCTCCACCTTGTTGTTGACCTTTGCGCTGGTCACACCGAGCGGCAGGTGGATGCCCAACTGCTCGTAAACGCTTTCGAGATTGCTGCCGAGGGGCACCTGATGGCTTAGGCCCGTATTCTTGCAGCGGATGGTGATTTGTTTTTCCATGGTTATACCTTGATATATAGCGGTATTTTCTAGTGACTGAGTTTTTCGCCGAAGGAGAGGTCGCCCGCATCGCCCAGTCCGGGCACGATATAGGCTTGCTCGTTGAGATGGTCGTCGATGGCAGCCACCCACAGCGTGACATCGTCGGAGGGGAAGGCTTCTTCAAGGCGACGGATGCCTTCGGGCGCGGCAATGACGCAGCAGATGTGGAGTTTGCGGGGCTGTCCGTTGCGACAGAAAGTATCGTAGGCCAACGTCAAACTGCCGCCCGTGGCCAGCATGGGGTCAACGAGCAGGAAGGTGGAACCCTCCAGATGGGGCGCGGCGAGGTAGTCCAACTGGATGCGGATGTTCTCCTTCGTGCCCTCCTCGCGATAGGCAGCCACAAAACCAGCATCGGCCTTGTCAAACACATCGAGGAAACCCTCGTGGAAGGCCAGGCCAGCGCGCAGCACGGTGCCTACCACCAGGCGCTCGTTCATCGTGCGCACATTGCGGTCGGCCAGCGGCGTATGCACCAGTTGCGGAGCATAGTCCAGCGTCTTGCTGATTTCGTAGGCCATGAGGCGAGCGATACGCCGCAGGTTCTCGCGGAAAAGTAGTCGGCCTTGTTGCACGTCGCAGTCGCGCAGTTCGGCCATATAGTTACTGATGATGGAGTCTTGGGATTCTAGGTTGACGACTTTCATACACTGAATAATTTTAAGGTAGTTTTACTTGTTGGCAAATGTAATAATAGTTTGCGGAACGGGGAAGCCGCGGTTGCGGAATTATGCCCCGCCGAGCCGAATAGGATAGAAAAACGGCAGAAACGGACGGACCAAAACCCAGAGGCTTCGACCGTGCCCGTGTAGCCGCAAAAAAATGGCCAAAATCACGCCCAAATACCCATTTCAAGGGGCTTCTAGGCCCCATAAGCCCCAAAAAACTGGTATTTATTGAAAAAAACAAAAAAAACTCTTGGTGAAATAACCAACAACTCCTATATTTGCGAGTGAATTACGTTGAAAAACAATTTCATAACCCCATAAATACAATTATTATGAATAAGACCGAACTCGTAAATGCTATTGCTGCCAACGCAGGATTGAAGAAGGATGATGCCAAGAAGGCTCTCGACGCTACGCTCAACGCAGTAGCCGATGCTCTAAAGTCGGGTGACAAGGTTGCCCTCCTCGGCTTTGGTACTTTCGCCGTGACTGAGCGTCCCGCTCGCACTGGTATCAACCCCGCTACCAAGGAGAAGATTGAAATCGCAGCAAAGAAGGTTATCAAGTTCAAGGCTGGTGCTGAACTCGCCAACGAAGTGAAGTAATCCCACACACTATTGAAAGACTAGGGGGCTGTGTCCGCGCGGACGCAGCCCCAATTTTATGGCGAGAGGGAGGCTCTGGATTTTCCGGAGCCTCCGGAAATTCTAGATTCTCTAGATTTTCTAGAAACTCTAGAATCTCTAGATCCCCCAGAATAGCCCGCCGCCCAACCAAGCAGCCAATCCCCCTCCCCGCTAAGCAAGTTCCCAACTCCTTGTCAGTTCTCCAAAAAGTTGCTACCTTTGTAGCGATAACCAAACTCCAACCCTCAAAGTGAACCCTCCGCTCAAAATCACCATTGCCACCGTCACCTATAACGCCGCCGCGCTCATCGAACGAACCATCGCCAGCGTTGAGGCACAGGACTATCCATACGTACAACACGTCATCGTAGATGGTAACTCCCAGGACGATACCCTCGAAGCCGTTCACCACTACCAAGAACGTAACAGCCTGACAGCGCAACCGCGCGAAATCAACTGCCTCAGCGAACCCGACGAAGGACTGTACGATGCAATGAACAAAGCACTAGACATGGCCACGGGCGACTATATCGTCTTCCTCAATGCGGGCGACTGCCTGCACGATGCCACCACCTTGGCCAAAGTGGCCGCTGCCGCCCAGCAAGGGGCCACCCAGACGGGACATCTGCCCGCCGTGGTCTATGGCAACACGAACCTGGTGGATGCCAAGGGCCAATATGTAGGGCCGCGCCGACTGACGCCGCCCGCCGTGCTGACGTGGCGCTCGTTCAGAAACGGCATGCTCGTTTGCCACCAAGCCTTCTACGCCCGCACCGACCTGGCCCGAGCCGCACGCTACGACCAGCAATACCGATTCTCGGCCGATTTCGACTGGTGCATTCGCCTGATGCGCGATGGCGCCAAGCAGCACTTGAGCAACGTTCACACCCATGAAGTCCTGGCCGACTATCTCAACGAAGGCATGACCCTGCGCAACCACAAGGCATCGCTCAAGGAGCGTTTCCACATTATGTGTCGCCACTACGGCGTGGTGAGTACGCTGATATATCACATCTGGTTCTTCATCCGCAATATTGTGAAGCCATGAAGCAACCCCGCATCCTCACGGCCGAACAGGCATACCTCCGTGCCACGGCCGACTGCGCCCGCGCTGAACGCTGCCGGCACGACCTGATGCAGCGGATGCTGCGCGGCGGACTCTCGCGCGAAGAAATTGAGGACGTACTTGACCGCCTGGAGGACGAGGGCTACATTAACAGCCAGCGCTATGCCCAAGCCTACGCCCACGACAAGTTGCGCTACGAGCGGTGGGGCCGACAGAAAATCCGCCAAGGCTTGGCCGCCAAACGCATCGCCGAGGCCGACATCCGCGCTGCCCTCGACGAACTTGATGAAGCGGAGTACCGCGAAATACTAGGCGAAGTGGTGCAACGCAAAATGGCCACAACCACGGCCGAATCCGACTACGTGCGCAACCAGAAGGTGGCCCGATATGCCATCAGCCGCGGATTCGAACCCGCACTCGTCTTCCCACTCGTCGGAAGCACAGACCCATTCGAAGAATAACCATGGAAACTATCCAGATAAAAGGCGCCCGCGTCAACAACCTCAAGAATATCTCCCTCGAACTGCCGCGCGATAAGTTTATTGTCGTCACAGGTCTTTCGGGGTCGGGCAAATCCTCGTTGGCCTTCGACACCCTGTATGCCGAAGGCCAACGCCGCTATGTGGAAAGCCTGTCCGCCTACGCCCGCCAGTTCTTGGGACGCATGCACAAACCCGAGTGCGACTACATCAAGGGCCTGCCGCCCGCCATTGCCATCGAGCAGAAGGTGACAGCCCGCAATCCGCGCTCGACCGTGGGCACTTCCACCGAAATCTACGACTATCTGCGCCTGCTCTATGCCCGCGTGGGCCACACGTTCTCGCCCATCAGCGGTGCAGAGGTGCGACGCGATACACCCGAGACGGTGACCGACTGCCTCCTGCAATACTCACCCGGCACACGGTTTACCATCCTCGCACCCATCGTGCCCCGTGCGGGGCGCACCCTCCGCGAACAGTTGGACATCTGCATGAAGGAGGGCCTCTCGCGTGTGGATATTGACGGCGAGATGGTGCGCATCGAAGACGTGCCCGCCGATGCCAGTGGCGATATCTACCTGCTCATCGACCGCATGGCCGTGGACAGCAGCCGCGATGCCCGCACCCGCATGACGGATTCCATCGAGACAGCCTTCTACGAGGGCGGCGGCGAATGCTTGGTGCGCATCTATCCCTCGCGGGTGCTCCACCGCTTCAACGTGCGCTTCGAGGCCGACGGCATCACCTTTGCCGAGCCCGACGACCACATGTTCTCGTTCAACTCCCCCGTAGGTGCCTGTCCGCAGTGCGAGGGCTTCGGCCGCGTGATGGGCATCGACGAAGCCCTAGTCGTTCCCAACACGTCGCTCAGCGTCTATGACGGCGCCGTGGTGTGCTGGCGCGGCGAGAAGATGGGGCTCTGGCGCGAAGAGTTTTGCCGACGGGCACAGCGCAACGGCTTCCCCATCTTCGAACCCTACTACAATCTGACCCGCCAGCAGAAGGATATCCTCTGGCATGGCGACAAGGCAGAACAGTCCCTGCCGCCCGAGCAACAAGTGACCATCGACGCCTTCTTCCGTATGCTGGAGGAAGGACAATATAAGATACAATACCGCGTGATGCTGGCCCGCTATCGCGGTAAGACCATCTGCCCCACCTGTCATGGCCACCGCCTCAAACCCGAGGCGGAATACGTCAAGGTGGGCGGCCGCAGCATCACCGAACTGGTGACAATGCCCGTCACGGACCTCCTCGCGTTTTTCGAGCATCTGGAACTCTCGGAGCACGATGCCGCAGTGGCCGAACGATTACTGACAGAGATTCGCACACGCCTGACCTTCCTCGTCGAAGTGGGCTTGGGCTATCTCACCCTCGACCGCCTCAGCAATTCGTTGTCGGGCGGCGAGAGCCAGCGCATCAACCTCGCCACCTCGCTGGGCAGTTCGCTGGTCGGCAGTCTCTATATCCTCGACGAGCCCAGCATAGGCCTGCACTCGCGCGACACGGAGCGACTCATCGGCGTGCTCTGCAAACTCCGCGACCTCGGCAATACGGTCATCGTGGTGGAGCACGACGAGGACATCATGCGCGCCGCCGACTACATCGTGGACATCGGGCCCGAGGCCGGTCGCCACGGTGGCGAAGTGGTGTGGCAAGGTGAGTCCGCACATATCCAGCAGGCCATCGAGAGCGAGGCAGCCGCCCGCTCGCATACCCTCCAATACTTGGCGGGTACGGACCGCATCCCCGTGCCTGCGGGTCGCCGCGCCTGGAACCGCAGCATCATCATCCGCGGTGCCCGAGCCAACAACCTGAAAGGCATTGACGTGAGTTTCCCCCTCAATGTGCTGACCGTGGTGACGGGCGTGAGTGGTTCGGGCAAGAGCACCTTGGTGCGCGACATCCTCTACCGCGCCCTCAAACGACATTTGGACGAAGTCTGCGACCGCCCCGGCGAATACGTGGCCCTTGAAGGCGACCTCAGCGCGGTGAAGAACGTGGAGTTTGTGGACCAGAATCCCATTGGCAAGTCCAGCCGCTCGAACCCTGCCACCTATGTGAAAGCCTACGACGAGATTCGCAAACTCATGGCCGACCAACCCCTGGCCAAGCAGATGGGATATACGCCCGCCTACTTCAGTTTCAATACACCCGGTGGCCGCTGCGAGGAATGTAAAGGCGAAGGTACGGTCAAGGTGGAAATGCAATTCATGGCCGACCTTGTGCTAGAGTGCGAGGCGTGTGGCGGCAAGCGTTTCAAGAGCGACATCCTCGAAGTTTGCTACAAGGAACAAAATATTTGCGATATACTGGACATGACAGTGAACCGCGCCATCGAATTTTTCGGCGAACATGGCCAACAGCGCATCGTGCGACGCCTGCAACCGCTCCAAGATGTCGGCCTCGGATATATCAAACTGGGACAAGCCTCCAGCACACTCTCGGGCGGTGAGAACCAGCGCGTGAAACTGGCCTACTATCTCTCGCTCGAAAACAGCGCCCCCACGCTCTTCATCCTGGACGAGCCGACCACGGGTCTCCATTTTCACGACATCCGCCGCCTGCTGGCGAGCCTCAACGCACTCATCGAGAAGGGCCACTCCATTCTCGTGATAGAGCACAACATGGACGTGGTGAAATGTGCCGACCATGTCATTGACCTAGGTCCCGAAGGCGGACGCGAAGGTGGCCGACTGGTGGCCACGGGTACGCCCGAGGAAATCGTAGCAGCCGCCCAGGGTTACACCGCACGCTATCTGGCCGAGAAACTGGGCTAATAGGATGCGTTGAAACTAAGAAAACGAAGTATTTCCCTATGATGAATTGGAACAGCCTAATCTCCGATAAACGCTTCGGCAAAGAAGAGAACCACAGAGCCTCGGGCGAGCGCCGCACAGAGTTTCTGCGCGACTACGACCGCCTCATCTTCTCTGCGCCCTTCCGCCGGCTGCAAAACAAGACGCAGGTCTTCCCGCTGCCAGGCAGTATCTTCGTACACAATCGCCTCACGCATAGCCTCGAAGTGGGATGTGTGGGGCGCTCGCTAGGCACCGATGTGGCCCGTGAACTCATGGCGCGCCACGGAGAGGCTCTCCCGTCAGCCTTTCCCGAACTTGGGTCCATCGTCTCGGCCGCCTGTCTGGCCCACGACATGGGTAATCCGCCCTTTGGTCATAGTGGCGAGAAGGCCATCCGCAGTTACTTCTCCGAAGGTAAGGGCTGCAATTTGCCGCGAGGCGAAGCGGGCAACCCCTTCGTCATCGACGACCGCACATGGATCGACCTGACGCATTTCGACGGCAATGCCAATACGCTGCGTCTGCTTACCCACCAGTTTGAAGGCCGACGCAAGGGCGGCTTCGTGCTGACGTATAGCACGCTGGCCAGTGTTGTGAAATATCCCTACTCCTCCACGCTCGACAAAGGCAAGAGCAAGTTTGGTTTCTTTGAGAGCGAGCGCGAGAGTTACGAGCGGATAGCCACCGAACTGGGCATCCCCTTCACCGCTGGGCCTGAGGGAACGCAGGCTATGCGCTATCCGTTGGTCTATCTCGTAGAGGCGGCCGACGACATTTGCTATGAGGTGATGGACATTGAGGATGCCTTCAAACTTCGCATACTTACCTACGAAGAAACTCAGGAACTGCTGCTCGGTTTCTTTGAGACCGACGAGCGCAAGAGCCTTATGGAACATTATCCCGAAGGCACCGACCAGGGCGACCGCATTGCTTTCTATCGTTCCTGCGCCATCAACGCCCTGGAGCGCGCTTGCGTGGACATCTTCGTGGCCAATGAGGACGCGATTCTGGCAGGTACGTTCACGGGCAGCCTTATTAGTCACCTCCCTCGGCGACTTGCCGAAGGCTACCACCGATGCGAGAAAGTGGCCCGCGGACGTATCTATTGCTCGAAGGAGGTGACGGACATCGACATTGCGGGATACCATATTATATATACGTTGCTCGAACTCATGATTGATGCAGTCATGGCTCCCGAGAAGGCTTACAGCCAGTTGCTCCTCGGACAAGTTTCGGCGCAATACCAAATGCAGGCCCCCACTCTCGGCGAGCGCATTCGCGCTGTCATTGATTACCTGTCGGGTATGACGGATGTTTATGCGCTCGACCTTTACCGAAAAATCAATGGACACTCCTTGCCCGCCATCTAACGACCACCGATGTTCTACCGCTATATCCTGAAATACACCAGCCTTCTTGGCAGCGTCCAGGTGCTCAACGTGCTGCTCAACGTGCTGCGGAATAAAGCCGCAGCCGTCTTTATCGGCACGCTGGGTATGGGATTGGTAGCGGTATATAGCAATATCATTGAACTGATGTCGGGCCTGAGCAATTTCGGTCTGGGCATCAGTGGCGTGCGGACCTTGTCCGTTCTCTACGAGACGGGACGCGAGCGCGAATTTCGCCACGAGGCCATGCTCATCCGCACCTGGATATTCCTCGGAGCCTTGGGCGGAACGCTGCTGACGATGCTGTTTGCGCCCTTGCTCATCTGCATCTTCAATAGTGTGGAGATAAGGTTGCAGGATATCCTCCTGCTCTCGCCAGCCGTGGGACTGGCCGTCCTCTCCCTGGGCGAAACCATCATCCTGCGCAGTGCGCAACGCCTCAAGACGTTGGCCTGGATCAGTTTCGGCATTGTGGCCATCGGTGCAGTGTTAGCCATTACCCTCTACGCCTGCTGGGGCATCGTAGGAATCATCCCCGCGCTTCTACTCACGCCCCTCGCCACCCTGGGACTCTTCTACCACAGTTCGCGCAAGGTCTGCCCCTACCGCATCTGCCCACTGCGCTGGCGCTTGCTCTCCCAGGGGCTGCCAGCCGTGCGACTGGGCATCGCCTTTGTCGGTGCGGGCGTTTGCTATAGCCTCGTCTGCCTACTTATCAATAGCATGCTGACCCACATGTCCGACATTGCCACCTTGGGTCTGTACAGCGTGGGCCTCACTCTCACCGTCAGTTACGCCCGCATCATTTTCTCATCGATGGATTCGGTGTATTTCCCGCGTCTTTCGGTGGTTGCCGCTGATGGCAAAAAGGATGTGACGGAACAGAACGAACTCATCAACACACAGATAGACATCCTCGTGCAAATCATCACGCCCTTCCTGCTGCTGATGTCGCTCTGCTTGCCCCTGTTGGTCCACCTGCTCTACACGGACCGCTTCCTCACCGTCCTTCCTATGGTCTGGGTGGCCCTGCCTTCGATGTTCTTCAAGGCCATATACACGCCCGTGGCCTATCTGTCGCTGGCGAAGAGCCAGGGACGCCTTTACGCCACGATGGAGATTATCTACGCGGTACTGTTCGGCCTGTTCGTCATCCTCGGTTTCCACCTCGGTGGCCTGCTGGGCGCGGGCATTGGTATCAGCCTTGCCCACTTGTGCGACCTCCTTTTGCTCAGCCTCGTCTATCGCCGCCGCTTCGCTTTCCGCATGACGGCCAGCACCCTGCGCATCAGTCTCGTGCAAGGCTGTCTGCTTGCCATCGGTCTGTGCGGCACCCTGCTGGAGGGCGAAACGTCACGCATTGTTGTAGGTGCGGCAGCCCTGCTCCTCTCGGCCATCCTCTGTGTTGGACAAATGTTGCGCAAATCCGAATGTCATTGGAGAAGATCGAAATAAGGTTCCAAAATCTGACAAAGCAATTTTTTAGAACCCACCTTCAATCGCTCCTTTATGTAATGCCAAAACCTACGGCACAATAGCCGTATATACATCGTATGCTAATTTAATTGACCTCCGTCCATAAGGAATGTTCCTTTGCCGACAGCAAAGTGGTGTATTTTCTTCGGTGTTCCAGCCATTGCAGGAGGCATCAATTGCAGACATCCCAGGAGAAACAGCCATACGAAAAGTCTCTTCATGACGAAATATAGATTGATTTACTGTAGGGTTTATAAATTAGTTTGTGATGAATTTTTGATTATTGTTCCGTAGGTTCTAGAATTTCCATAAACGGAGCATGTGGCGGAAAGACATTCCAGCCCAATAGGAATAGGTTTGCCAAAGAAAGGTTGCTCCACTCTCACAGGAGGTATTGTCAGGGGCTTTATCCGATGTATGCCAGAAAAGCATCTGCCTGCCCTCTCAGTTCTTCCTTCTGTGTGTCGGAGAGAATCATACGTCCTTCTGTCCAAGCCTCCTTGTTCAGTTGGATGCCTGTCTGAGGTCCCGGCATAATGTCTACACGAAGGAACGGCAGTGTGAATAATTCGGTCAGTTTCTCACGGCATTTGGCTGTTGCCGATGCGCCACCAGCACCGCTCAGGGTCACCTTCTTTCCGTTGATGGCAAGCGGAGTCTGACGGTCGCCAGCAACGAGCGGACGAGAGAGCCAGTCAATGAGGTTCTTCAAATGTCCTGGGTAACTGTAATTGTATTCAGGGGAGAATATCCACAGTGCATCAGCCTCCGCCACTCTTTCCCTAACTCTTGTGACCGCTTCGGGCGCAGGAAACTCAATGTCCTGATTCATGAGGGGTACATCCGAATAGTCAAGGTATTCAACCGTTGCGCGCCCTAAGAGGAGTTGCTCAGCCTCTTTGGCAAGTTGCTTGTTAAACGATTCCTTGCGCAAGGATCCGATGATAAACAGTATCTTCTTCATGGTATCTTGAAATGAAAAAATGGTGTTTGAGAAACTATTCCCTATTGTTGTTGCTGGTTCAATGGCCAGTATTATTATAAGGTAGGTTTATTCATTAGTTTCAAAGGAAGGTAGCGTCTCTATTATGCTTGCATATCTGCTCGCCGCTAGCACCGTGTAATGTCGGGAATCTACCTTATGCGAAGGAACATTTCCGCAGGCATGCAACAAGCCGTTTGTCGATTACAAAGGTAGTGGTTTTCAAGGAAATGCAGATTCATCAGGTGCAGTTTTCTTTGCAAAAGGCGCGGTTGAGAGTATAGTAATGAACGCGAAAGGTAATCAACCCCCAGCGCATCCCTATACATAATCAAGAACTGCTACTATCAAAGCACAAACACTTTGACAGCCAGTTCGAATGTCGGTATCATGTTTCTCCCGATATTCGAACTGGCTGTCGAAGTGTTTTTTGCGATTAAGGAATGGCGTTCCGAAATCAAGGCTTGGCGACTGGCGGCCACGAATTGGCGACTCGCAAATTTCTATCGTTGTTGCCAACCAGCCACTTTGGCGATGCGCTGGGGAATTTCCGTATTGTCGTATTTTCCGTTGAAGATTTCGCTGCCTGCACCTATGGCGAAGAGGGGTACGTAGCCGTTGCTATGTCCACCGCTGACCCATCCGATGAGGGCGGCTTCGTTGATGATGTCGCGGGCGGTCGTTGCCAGCGAATTGAGAGAGGCATAGAGAGATTTCTCGCCCTTGTCCGAATTTTTCTTCAAGGCGTTGAAGGCTGCTTGCAGGCGCTGCTGCTGATTGTCGTTCAGCGAAATATGTTTCCAGAAGCCCCAGTTTTCTTCGAGGTCTGCCTTCACCATTTCCCACGTGAGGGCATTGCCCTTCTTTTTGGAGAGTTCGGCGAGATGGGCTGAATAGTTCTCCACGCTCATGCGCTGGTATTGCAACAGGTCGGTGTGGAGTTCGTACGGACCGCGGCCAAGGACGATGCCGCCCGTTTCGTGGTCGGCCGTGACGACGATAAGGGTTTCATCGGGGTGCTGCTCGTAGAATTTGTAAGCCACCTGTATGGCTTGGTCCATGTCCTGCACTTCGTGGAATACGTTTGCTGCATCGTTGCTATGGCATGCCCAGTCGATTTTTCCGCCTTCCACCATAAGGAAGAAGCCGTCCTTCTTCTGCGCCGTCAGCGATTGGATGGCGGCCTCGGTAATCTGTGCGAGCGTCAGATCATCGGCTTTGCGGTCGAGGGCATAGGGGATGCTTTTGCGCTCGCGCTGGCTGGCAGCCTCGGTTTGCAGGAGCAGCATCTTCTGGCCCTTCTTGAATTTCTTCTGATAGTCGGCATAGCCGCGGGCAATGATGTAGCCTGCCTTGCTGCACTGTTCGTAGAGTGAACCTTCGGCTGGTGCATTCTTGCTAGTGGGCTCCATAAAGTCCGAACCCGCGTAGAAATCGTAATCAGCACGGATGAGGTCCTTTCCGACGGCGTAGTAGGAGGAGCGTTCGGGCACGTGGGCGTAGAAGGCAGCGGGCGTGGCGTGGTCCACACTGACGCTGGTGGTTACGCCGACGGCGGCGCCTGCATCCTTGGCCCATTGCGCTACGCTATAGATGACCGTTTGGCCATCGGCGAGCATACCGAGTGCATGGTTCTTCGTCTTCTTGCCCGTGGCTAGTGCGGTACCAGCAGCGGCACTATCCGTCACGCCGTTCGTACCCGAGTAGGTTGTAATCAGTGCCGTCTGGGGAAAGGTGGTGAAGAGGAGGGACGTGGTGCCGATGCGGCCTTCGAGGGCGGCCATATAGGTTTCCGTACCGTTGACTTGGTTGACTCCCATGCCGTCGCCGATGAAATAGAACACGTACTTGGCGCGTCCAGCGGCGAAGGTGGTGAGGGCGACGAGGAGAAGGGTCGCTGTGAGCAGGATTCTTTTCATAAGATTTATTTAGCGGCCGCTTTGCGGCCTGGTTTCAAGATTCAGCGGAAGCCTGCGGCTTCCTGGTTTCAACGCAGCCTGTGGCTACTGGCTCGATGGTCTTGGCGCTTGTTTGAGGATTTTGGAGGATATGAGAGGATATTAGAGGATATGAGAGGATATTAGAGGATATGAGAGGATATTAGAGGATATTAGAGGATGCTATGAGAGGATATTAGAGGATGATATGAGAGGATATTAGAGGATTTTGGTGGAGAATTTTTGGAGAGCTCATCCCTCATTCCAATTCCTAATTCCTAATTCCTCATTCCTAATTAAAATCACATGTTCGCCGCACTGACAGCGCAGTTGATGCTGCCGCTCTTGTAGGTATAGTCGCCGTCCACGCTGATGGCTTTCGACTTTGTGCCCGTGGCGGAAATCTTAATCGTACCGCCGTCGAAGGTGAAGTCGCCTTTGACCTTGATGCCGCGGCACTTGGATTCCAGCAAGGCATCGCCGGGCATATACGTTGTGCCCGTCACGGCCATGTCGATGAGCGTCGCGGTCGTGGTGGGCTGAGCAATGAGCAGGTCGGTGCCTACGCTGATGCCCTTTGTGCCGAGGCCGCTGACGGTGGCCTTGATGGTGCCGCCCGTGATGGTCATTGCGCTGTCGCACTTCATGCCCTTGGTGTCGTCGGAGGCTACATTGAGCGTGAGGGTGCCGCCTTCAATGAACACCTGGCCATTGAGCGTGTCGGTGGGAGTCTTTGTGATGGACACATCCACGTTATCGCCAGCGATGTTGGCGAAGGTGAAAGTGCCGCCCTGCACTTGGAGGTACTGCTCTATGTGAAGGCCGTCGCTGGCAGCCTTTGCCACCTGCATTTGTCCGAATGTGGGTTTGAACTGCGTGTATTCGTCGGAAGCGTAGGCGTGCTTGGTGTTGCCCGTGAGCACGAGTGTGCCTGCGCCATCAAACTCTGCGTGTCCGTTGATAAAGAAGCAGGCTTTGTGCAGGCCGCCCGCGCCGTCGGTGAGCGTGGTAGTGGTGCCTGCAGGCAGGGTCACGTTGATGCGCTTGCCGTTGGCAATGTCAATGGCAGGACCTGCGGTGTTGGTGAGCGTCAGGCCGTTGAGCACAAGGGCAGCCTTGTATTCGCCGTCCATGGCAAAACTACCATTGGCCGAGGTGCCCGAGAGGGTATAGGTCACTTCCTCTTGCAGGTCGGTCGCTTGCAAGAAACCTACCTTGCCAGCGTCCACCGTGATGGTCAGTTTGTCCTTGAGATGGCAAGGTACGGTGAGGCGCGCGCCTGCTTTGGAGTAGTTGACGGCGATGGCCAGCGGATTGTATGCCTCGCGGTCCACCGTGATGCTGTCGATTTGTGTGGTCGCAATGGTCGTTTCGCCCAACTGGAGCAGACTGCCATCGGCGGAGATGCTCATCTGGCCAGCCTTTTCGGCAGAGGTGACGAAGGTCGTAGGCCCGCAGTGTACGCGCAACCGCTGGGCGGTGGCTTGCTCGGGCAGGGCCGCGCCCGTCAAAAGGAGGGCAGCGGCAAGGGAGAGGAGGGAGCGTTTCATCGTGCCAGGGTTTTGAAGGTACGGTTGTTCATTTTAATCACGTAGATGCCTGCGCCCAGTCCTGTGGTCGGAACTTCGCGGCCGTCAAGGGTAAAGACACGGATGGGTGTGCCTGCCGGCGCGTTCGTCTGGAGTTTTCCGTTGACGATGCTCACTTGCACATCGTCCGCAGTGGCCGACTGGATGGCCGTCGGCTCAGTTGCGAAGAAGAAGCAGCCCAGTTCATCGATGGCAAAGGTGAGGTCCTGTGCCGTACTGCTCACCTGAAGTTTGTCGCCGTTGATGACAATTTTCAGGCCATCCACGGGGAGGCTATACTCCATTCCCGCGTTGGTGCGGAAGGTGAGGTAGTCAAAGTTTTGCGCGCTGGCGGTAAATATGCCGAAGGCGCAGAGGAGTGTGAGTAGAACGTTTTTCATACCTTTTTGAAGATGAGAGGCTCTCCCTTGGATACCTCGGTGAACGAGGTTGGGAAGAGCCTGTGTGAGGGTTTGACGTATCTTTTCGGAAATTAGGATTAGAGGGGTAGGGGTGGGGATGCGGGAGACATCCAACAGTGCGCGGGGCAACACTAGAACTTAAAGGTGTATCCCACCTTGATAGCGTGGATATTACTATTGCCTTCGTCGTTATCGGACTCCGTCTGGTAGAGGTAGCCAAAGTCGAGGATGTGTTTCTTTGTCACCTTCCATTCCAGGCCTGCACAGACGCGCGATTTGTCGTAGCGCAGTTGGTTGCCTAGGTCGTTCGTCACCTCGTAGGAGGCATAGGGGTTGAGCGGTAGGCCCTTGATGTTGTATTCTACTTGCAGGCGCGAGCGCAGGGCGTGCTTATCCTTGGCCTTCTTCTGGTCGGTCGTCAGTTCGTGCTCAATAAAGTCTATACCATTAAATGGATAGGTAGTGCCCGAAAAGCCAGGTTGCATCGGCGTTTCGTACTTATCGCGCACACATTCGGCCTTGTTGTAGTGCGTATAGAGGTAGCGCTCGCGCAGGCTGAAGGTGAAGCGTCCGCAAGCTACCTTGCCCGTGACGTCGAAGTAGAGGCGGTGCTTATTGCGCCAGAATTCGTGGTCCACGTTGTAACCCTTGAACGTCACGCCGTCGTTCTTGTAGCGCGGCTTTACTTCTTGGAGGTTGCGGCCACGGATATAGGTATAACCAGCGCCCAGTTTCAGGAATTTCCTCACCTTGTAGGAAGCCCCGAGGCCGAAGTCCCAGCGCAGGGGTTTCGTGGCGTTTTCCTGGAGGCGGTTCTCCACCCCAGCGTCAATGGAGAATTTCTTACCAAACGACTTCTCGGCCGACACGCTGGTCCACACGCCGAAATCGTTTTGCGCCATCAGGCTTCCCGCACAGAGCAGGCTGAGCGCAGCAAGGAGAAAGCGTTTTCTAGAAAGCATTGTCGGTAGGAATTTTAGTGAGACGGTCAACGGCTTTGATGCGGTGGTCGGGGTCTTCGTAGAACACGCGGAGCATGGTCATATCCGTCAGGAAATCCACGGCTCCCACATCCACGCGCGTAATCTTCACGCCGAGGCGCTTTTCAAGGTCGGCCTTGAGTTCTTCGTAGCGTTCGGGCTGTATGAGGTCGATGTTGTCGTACTTGACAAACTTGCAGCCTTCGCGATAGGCGGAGAGGTGATTCTCGGCGCCCCATACCACGAGTATCATGATGAGGTTGATGATGATGCGGCTCATGAAGTTGAGATCGCCCGTCTTGGCATTGAGCACGGAGAGGGCCACGATGAAGAAGAGGTACGTCATCTCGCGGATGGGCACGCACTCGGTGCGGTAGCGGATAATGCCGAAGATGGCGAAGAGTCCGAGGGCTGCGCCAATACCCATGTCGGCAGAGTTGCCCAAAAGCAGGTAGATGAGCATGAAGATGCTGACGGACAGCAGGACAAAAGTGAAATAGTAGTCACGACGATGACCCTTGGGATAGTAGAAGAAATGTACAAGTACCCATACGACCACGGAGTTAAGCAGGAGGCTACCTACCATGGGCAGCAGTTCGGCGGTGGGAATAAAGTTGTCAATGTGAAAGAATTGTTGGAGCATTTCGTTCATGACTTAAGGATTTGTTCAATTAGGAATTTGTTCAATTAGGAATTAGGAATGAGTGTCGGTTGGGGGAGCCCCAATAGAAATCTAAATAACAGGGCGCGCAGGCATCGCGGAGGTTGAAGCACGCCCTGAAAGGGCAGCCTGCACTTAGCCCAGGGCAGAGCGAAGCGACGCCCTGGGTATTGCCGTCCGTCTCCCGTCTCCGCCCTGAAAGGGCAAAAGCGTAAGAACCCAGGTAAAGTGTCCATCCTTTCATTACACCTTATATATGCTTTTGCCCTTGCAGGGCGAAAGCCTTCTATGTATCTCCATCACCCAGGGCGCCGCTTCGCTCTGCCCTGGGCTAGGCGCGGGTTGCCCTTTCAGGGCGTGCACGTCCGCCTTTTCCCATTTTTGGGGTTGGGTAATAAACAGGTTGTTATATAGAACCTACCTAGAAGGAATTGGGAGATGCGGCGACTCGCCGCAGTTCCCTGCGCCTCCTATTCGCTGGTGTTCTACGCTCCGCAGCGACCGCGTTCCAGAATCTTGCCGATTTTTATTAGGCGTTTCTTGAAGCGGTTGATGCGCAGGCTTGGGTTCGTCACCGTGGTGCCGATGCAGTATTTGCTAAAGCCTGCGGGTTTGATGCGCAACTGTCGCAGCAGGGGTAGGATGGGCGAGGGCTGTCGGCCGTCGCGTTTGAGTTCGATGATGACGATGTTGTCCATCGTGGCATCCTTGCCGGTTTCGTAGTTGTGGAAGTGCAGGTCGAAGTCGATGGTCAGGCGCTCGGTCTTTTCAAGGTTCACCAGCGTGATGCGCAGAAACTGGTTGCCGAGGGCAGGCGTGAGGTCGTTGAAGGTGATGCCCAGCATATCGTGGAGGAACTCCTCGCCTTCGTGGTTGCGGATGACGGCATCGATGGACGAAACGGCTACGCGCTTCTTCTTCGTCTTGCCGTGGTTGTTCTTGCGCTTGATTTCGAGGAACGAATGTCCCGAGTCCAGATAGGTGCGCGCTCTCACCTTCGTGCGCGGCAGGTGGCCCGCTTGGTGAAAGTGGAACATATCATGCCGCTCGGGGTAGTCCCAATACGTGGTGCGGTAGGGGCTGACGCGCTTGCCGTTGATAGACTGCGAATAATAACTGCCCTTGCAGAGGTCGAGCAACCGCACGAGCATGTCCACGGTAGTGACGAACTTCGTGTCCATGCGGTTCATTAGCCGTATGGACTTCATTTCGTCAAGCGTGATGGGTGGCAACTCGTTTGCCAACCGCGCTATATTTTCGGTGTGGGTCATGTTTTTCAGTAGGTGTGGTTGCAAGAAAGGTATCGTGCGGGGCTTTCAGTAGCAGCAAAAGCCACTCCCGCAGTTGATACTCAAGGCAAAGGTAGGGAAAAAAGGAATACAGCCCAACCGATTCTTCATTATTTTGTAACAATTTCGGACTTAATCAGCGAAACGGATAAAATTTAGGGTGAATTTAAGGTGGGAATGAGAACGCACACCGAAAATTCGCTGAGCCACACGCCCACGAGCAACGTGCGGTACATTGCCTTGCAATGATACCTTCATGTTACCCTGAAATGGTAAAAATGCGTAACTACTCAGGTCGTTCTAGTTAGCGAGGCAACGTGTGGACCTTCGGTTTGCGGTATTTATTTTAACACGAATCTTACGAATCTTTCTAATCGCGCGGGGTTAACCTCCAACAAGGAAACAATTCGATTCGTGTTTCTTTAACACGAATCTTTCGAATCTTACTAATTGAGCGGGGTAACGACCCGACTAG
>SFID01000140.1 GCA_004555425.1 Bacteroidales bacterium | reverse complement strand
CAACACCCTGAAAGTGCTTCTGCTCATACTCTACGTTTTTTAATTGCAAAATTAGTTTCTGTAGAGCTGAAAGGCTGTAAGCAAACCGCAGCACATCGGTGCAATCGCATCCGCTTCATGTCTTTTTCGTCCTTTTCCCGCAGACATAATCAGCCATTACCCTAATTTTGCCTTCTGAAACACTGTATTCCGATAGTTTACAGCCATTTCCTCACGGGCTTTTCGGACCTCTTCGCCAGCGTAAAGAGTAACGGGATAGTAACGCAACTCTTGCTTCAACTGACTTTTTTGTGGCATCCATTGTCTTCACAGAGAATCCAACTAAATCAATTAATCCGCTCATTCTCATAGATTCTTCATCATTCTTCCCTCATTCTCAGTTTTTTGTTGTATCTTTGCAGAAGATAGGCTGCGGCTCGGCATGAAAAAAAGAAAATCCACTGGTTTTCCTTTTTGTCCTGCTCTCGCCTTGCACTATCTTTGTGGCCATCTAAAGAAAACCTAACCCATTTATGTCAGAAACTATTCCTACAGCACAACTTATTTTCGACCACTTTCCCGACTTGACGGACCTGCAACGCCATCAGTTTGAAGCACTTGATGCCCTCTACCGCGAATGGAACGCCAAGATAAACGTCATCTCGCGCAAGGACATCGACAACCTCTACTCGCACCATATCCTCCACTCGCTCGGCATCGCCAAGGTGATTCGCTTTCGCCCCGAATCCACCATCATGGATGTGGGAACAGGTGGCGGTTTCCCGGGCATTCCCCTGGCCATCCTCTTCCCCGAGTGCCACTTCCACCTCGTCGATAGCATCGGCAAGAAAATCAAGGTGGCCACAGCTGTGGCTGAGGGCATCGGGCTGAAGAATGTGACGGCCGTACACCGCAACGTAATGGAGGAGAAGGAGCGGTTTGACTTCGTGGTCAGCCGCGCCGTGATGGACACCTCCGAACTGGTGCGCCTCGTTCGCAAGAACGTCAAGAAGAAGGGCCAGAACTCCCTGCCCAACGGTCTGATTTGCCTCAAGGGCGGCGACCTGGCGCACGAGCTCGCGCCCTTCAAGAAGTGCTCGGACGTGTGGAACCTGAGCGACTTCTTCTCCGACGAATTCTTTGAAACCAAAAAGGTCATCTACGTGACGCTGTAGAGCGGCCCTGATTATTATTAGCCCAATATGCTACAACCCACTCCCAATGCCCGAACCATACAGCTGCCGCAGGCCCACGGTGGCCTGCAATGCGTGGCCTTCGAGGTCAATATGATACAGGAGAACTGCTACCTGCTCTGGGACGCAACGCGCGAAGCCGTGCTCGTGGACGGCGGTGCTTTCTACCCCGAAGAGCGCGCGTATATCGATGCGTTTATTGCCGAGCACGACCTGCGCCTTGTCCATCTGCTCATCACGCATGGCCATTTCGACCACATCTTCGGCCTTGACCACCTGTCCAGCCGCTACAACCTCTTGCCCGAAATGGGCCGCAATGAGCGCGCCACGTACGAGGCTGCCAAGGAGCAAATGACGGCCTTCCTCCATCGCGCCTTCCCCCTCGAGGTGCCGCCCGCGGGAAGGATGCTGGACGAGGGCGATGAGGTCAGCTTCGGCACCCATACGCTGCGCATTATCAATACGCCCGGCCATACGCCCGGCGGCATTTGCTTCTACGAAGAAGCAGACGGCGTGCTGCTCAGTGGCGACAGCCTGTTCCAGGGAGCCATCGGCCGCTGCGACCTGCCTGGTGGCAATATGCAGACCTTGGTGCGCGCGCTCAGCGAGAAGGTGATGACCCTGCCCGAACAGGTGTGCGTGCTCCCAGGCCACGGCCCCACGACCACGATTGGCCAAGAAAAACGGATGAACCCCTATATCTGATTCCCCCTTGACGCTCCACCTCTTCACCCCCTACCACGACGAGGCCCTGGCACAGGGTTCGCCCTACTATTACCCCAGCAGCGCGGCCCGCACCCTGATGGCCCGTTGGTGGGCACTGCCCGCGCTGTGGGCAGAGGCGGGCGACGCGGTGGTGCGACCCGATGAGGCCGAGCGGGCGGACAGCCCCTTCCTCGGCGAAGGCGTACGCGTGGTGAGGTGGAGCGAACTGCGCCATTTGCCCATCCGGCAGGTGCAACCTTGGGGCTGGGACGCGCTGACCATACGGCGACTCAGCGAGGCGGGAGTGGACAGCCGTTTGCTCCCCGACGAAGCGGCGATGCAGCGGTTGCGCCAGCTGAGCAGCCGACGAACATCGGCCCAACTGCTCCCCCGCATCCGCCAGGCCGTAGGCGCGGAGACCATCGGCGAAGCCCGAATGTGTGGTAGCCAGGAAGAGGTGGCCGACTGCCTGACGCAGTGGGGCAACGTAGTGGCCAAGGCACCGTGGTCGTGCAGCGGGCGCGGTGTGTTTCGCATCGCTCATCCCGAGCCCCAGACGGCTTGGGCGCGCGTCCGCAAGATTCTTCGTCAGCAGGGCAGTATTGAAATTGAACCGCACTACGAGCGCGTCATGGACCTCGCCCTGGAATACGAGGTGAATCACCAAGGACAGGCAGTTTATGCGGGCCTCTCCCTCTTCCATACGCAGGAGGGCGGTGCCTATAGCGGCAACTTGGCAGGCCATCCCGCGGTGCTTGAGCAGCGCATCCCGTACGCCGTACGTCCCGCCTTGGAGGCCGCGCGCCAAGCCCTGCCCTCGCTCCTTGCCCAGCACATCGCGCCCCACTATCGCGGCCCGCTTGGCATCGACATGATGGTGGTGCGACAGGCCGACCAGCCCCACCGCCTCCTTCTCCATCCCTGCGTAGAAATCAACCTGCGCCCCACGATGGGCTATGCCGCACTGTGGGCCAGCCGCAGGCTAAACGACGAAGGCCCGTATATCTTCAACCCAGACGCTCAAACGCCCCAGGAACTTTTCCTGAAATGGGAAGGGGATTAGCCAAGGACGCGCTTGCCGCGATTGACTCCTTATATATAAGGTGTAAGTTCAAAAGTAAAAAGCTATCGAGCCAGCAGCCAAAGGCTGCGTTGAAACTAGGGAGCAAAGCTCCCGACTGAAACCAGCAGCCGCAGGCTGCACTGAAACTAGAAGTCCGCAGGACTTTGTTGAAACTAGGGAACAAAGTTCCCGACTGAACCAGCAGCCACAGGCTGCGTGAAACTAAAAGCCATGACACAAATCTCAACCCTAGGAGAGTTCGGTCTAATCCGCCACCTCACCAATGACATTACTCCCAAGCAGCCCACTACCCTTCGCGGCATCGGCGACGACTGTGCCGTGCTCAAAGGTACGGACGGGCGCGCCACACTCCTGACCACCGATATGCTGATGGAGGGCATCCACTTCGACCTGCAATACACCCCGCTCCAACACCTCGGCTACAAAGCCGCCATGGTCAATTTCTCCGACGTGTATGCTATGAATGGCGTGCCGCGCCAGTTGCTCGTCAGCCTGGCCATCAGCAGCCGCTTCAGCCTCGAAGACATCGAAGCCCTGTATAGCGGCATCCGTCTGGCTTGCGAGCGACACAAGGTTGACATCGTTGGCGGCGACACCACAACCTCCCTCACGGGTCTTGCCATCAGCATCACCTGTGTGGGCGAGGCCGAAACCAACAACATTGTCTATCGCAGCGGAGCCAAGGAGAACGACCTGATATGCGTCAGCGGCAACCTCGGCGCTGCCTATATGGGACTGCAACTATTGGAACGCGAGAAGCGTGTGTTCAACTCCCGCCCCGCGCAAGACGTGGAGGCCGCACAACCCGACTTCAGCGGTCGCGAATACCTCATCGAGCGTTTGCTAAAACCCGAAGCACGCGGCGTTGTCATCGACGACCTGCGCAAGCATGGCATCCGCCCCACGGCCATGATGGACATCAGCGATGGCCTCTCCAGCGAACTACTCCACATCTGCCAAGCCTCAGCCTGCGGTTGCCGCATCTACGAGGAGCACCTGCCCATCGACTACCAAACGGCCGTGGCCGCCGAAGAGTTCAACCTGAATGTGACCACCTGCGCCCTCAACGGCGGCGACGACTACGAACTCCTCTTCACCGTTCCCCTGACGGACCACGAGCGCGTGGCCGCCCTGCCTGGCATCCGCATCATCGGCCATATCACGCGCCCCGACCTAGGTGCCCGCCTCATCGCCCGCGATGGCCAAGAATTCGACCTCAAGGCACAAGGCTGGAACCCCCTGGCCGAAGCCGAGAAGTAAGGGTCTTATCTGAGCGCTCGTTCTCAATGAAATGCAATGTACCGCACGTTGCTTGCAACGTGTGGCTCAGGGGGAAGGGTACTCATATTATATAAGTACAAACTTCCAAAAATCGCTGAGCCACACGTTGCGAGCAACGTGCGGTACATTATAGGTAGGTTCTATAAATTAGTTTCATTGAAATCTTATTTTATAAATTAAAGAATCACGCATTTCGTCCCCTATACAAATAAGCATAAATTCCAGTGTTTTACGCCCAAACATACCCAATCACCCAATTCTTTCCGTTGAACAGCC
>SFID01000031.1 GCA_004555425.1 Bacteroidales bacterium | reverse complement strand
GCAAGGGCAAAAGCATATATAATAGGTGCAATGTATGGACGAATAGTAAACGCTGGTTCTTACGCTTTTGCCCTTGCAGGGCGAAAGCTGGGGACGGACGACAATACCCAGGGCGCCGCTTCGCTCTGCCCTGGGCTACGAGCAGTTTGCCTCTTCGAGGCGCATAGAATAGCATCCCTAGCCCGCAATGAGCGACCAGAGTGGTTACTTGAAATGAAAAAAATGCAGGGATGAAAAATAAATATCTTTTAACTTTTGAAGTGTCTATATCGTCAATTCGCGCACCAACTTAGCCAATAGAAAATCCGCTTTCAGAGAAAAAATTTTCGCTTCGGCATATAAATTTTTCTACATGCTTTGTAGAAAACCCCTTTTTTAGCCCATTTCCGTATGAAAAAAAGAGGAGAGAACCCGTGTTTGCGGGCTCTCTCCTCTTCGCTAGTACAAAGATAATACATTTGCCGCCGAAATCCAAATTGATTTAACATATCGCAACAGTCTTCGAAATGTTAAAAGACGAGTTTTGCACACCCGAGGCTCCGCCATGTATTATATTACGAGGCGCACATAGAAAGTTGACATTCCTCGGCACGAAAGAGGAGCGCAGATGGTTGAACACCCATAGATTTCGTGAAAGAGCCGGAAAATTGTTCTTTGGACCATCCTGACGCGGGACGTTTACGTTGCTCTCAACCCTAACCCTAGTCCCTTGTCCCAACTCCCTACAACCACATTTTTTGCGCAGAATTTTGCTCATCGGGCACGTTTCAGTTTCAGTAATTGATATGTAAACACAATTTAACTTTTCGGGGGGGTAGTTCTTTCTATTCTTTGTATTTTTGCGGCGGAAAATAGTTCCAATTTGCACCACAGACATAGTTTCCGCCTATCTATAACACTATTCCTTGTATTATCAACCCTTAAATACCAATTCTAATATGAGAAAATTCTATCTCTTTTTTGCACTACTGTTAGGAGTCAGTAGTATGGCTAGAGCAGGCGTATTCACGCCAGACCCTAACAAGGTTTACATTATTAAAAATGTAAACAACTCCTATATCCCTATGTTTTGCGTGACCCAACTGAAGTATAAAGATGATGGAGAGCAAAAGTTTGTGTTAGGCGCCCGTAATAACAAGCTTGATAGCCGTAGTTTCTTCGTTATCAATGGCAACTCTACGGATGGTTATACGATTTGCTTAAAGGAAGTTACAGAAGATGATAATTCTACAATTACGACGAATCGTTATGTTAGCCTTAAAACTGGTGCAACGAATAATACTAACCATGCTATCCGTACAAAGAAAGTGAGTGATGTTAACAACTTGACAGTTAACGAAAAGTGGAATATCACCGAAACGGAAGAGGGGAGTGGCAAATATATCATTTCGTCCAAAGCCTTGACCACTAACAATAGTTGGAATATTCGGGGCGAAGAATATAACGAAAGAAACTGTTCAGACAAAGTTACGGGAGTGGGTACGTGGAACGATAATACAAAAACGACCAACCAATGGTACATCTATAGCATTGATGATTTTCAGCAAGAATTTAGTAAATATGACTATGTGGCAGGAGATAACAAGGGCAAGGTTGGCTACCCAGTTGATGAGTATTTCGATAATTTGAATACGCTCAAAACATACTACACCAGCCTTTGTTCAGCATGGAGTGTCAGTTTAGCCAATAATTTCGGCAATGCATATAACTACGTGTCCTCAACACCTATTAATATGCCTGTCAACGGTAAGGCTTATAGATTTAAGAACAAAGCCTATGGTGTAGATAAGTATTGGTACTTTAAGTACAATGAATCGGGCGTTACAATGACGGAAAATGAGGCAGAAGCCACAACCTTTGTCTGCCGTGAAATCAGTAGCGGTGTCTATACCTTTGTATGTAATGAAGGTAAGTATCTAGCTTGGAAAGGGGGTAATTCTGGAGATTTCTATAAGGGAGCCAATGGAAATAAAGGCTATGTAGATGCCTATGACCATCAAGAGAATGGTACTGTTCCATCTGGCAACACAACTGCAACTCAAAGTTTATCTGACTGGGCCCAGTTGACCGTAGAGAAACTGGCTGGCAGCAACGTGAGTGGGGGACTTGCGGATTTGTGGGGCTATGTTGCGATTAAGGGAAGAAGATTTTCCCAAACTTCATTAAACTATTTTGTCATCAAAGCAAATGGCAGTTATGATCATGCGAGTGCGCCTTTCTTTAAAAATAACAATGGTACGAACTATTCCTCCGCATTCATACTGGAAGAAGTTCCCTATGCCAATGTCGTGACAATGAAGTCGTTTGAAGGGACGAATAATATTGCCACATTCAGCGCACCCTTCCCCACTGTAGTGCCAGCGAATACCACGGCTTATAGTGTGGCTACGCAGACCGATGGCAATATCACCTCCGTAAATACCTACACTGTGGCAACAGCAGGCGAGGCCATCCCCGCAAACACTGGCGTTATCCTGCTGGGTTCAAACACTTCGCTCACGATGCTTCCTCGTACAACCGAAGAAATCGTTACGATAGAAGATGGCGCGCTCAAGCATTCGGCAGGAGCAGCCAAGGATATCACTTCCGAGAACTCCTACGTGCTAGCCAATAAGACGACTGGATGGGGTTTCTACAAGGTTAGTGCATCGGCATCAGCCCTGCCGATGAATAAAGCTTACCTCGTATTGCCCACTAATACTCCCCAAAGTTTTGTTCGCTGCTTCTTTGGAAATACTACGGGATTGGATTCTACTCCCATTCAAAATGCTTCTACTAATAACATCTACGACCTCTCTGGCCGCCAAGTCAAAGTTGCCTCCAAAGGTATCTATATCATCAACGGTAAGAAGGTCCTCGTAAAATAATTAACCAACTTAATCCACTAGAGACTATTACCATGAAAAACAAGACGTATATTCAGCCCCAAAGCATCTGCTACATCATGAAAATGGAACACTTTGTTGCGAATTCTCCTACGCTGGATATTAAGAACTCAGAAGAAGTGACCGACTTGGAAAATGACGCAGCTACTAACCGCAAGGGCTTTGCTGGTGGCATGTGGGACGACATGCAATAACGATACCTATATATATGAATGAGCACGGCGGACACGTTCTTGGGAATTGTGTTCGCCGTTTTTTTGTGCTAACCATCTTCATAACAATTATGGTGTGGTAAATAACTTTATTTATCCGATATCTCCACTCCAGGCTCAACCACATTTTTTGCGCAGAATTTTGCTCATCGGGCACGTTTCAGTAATTTTGCAAATGATTACCAACAGATGTTTTCCCTCATGACAAACGACCTGCCGAAAGACCCGATGATGCTCTTGAGCTTCGTCAATATGAAACTGCGCGACCAGTACCCCTCGATTGAAGAACTGTGTGCCGCTATGGATGTGGAGCAAGAATGGATTGTCGAGACGCTGCGCGCTGCAGGTTTTGAATATTCCGAGGAGCATCGCCGATTTTGGTAAGTACGTCAAATCACCTGCATATCCCCGCTATGAACGTCCTGCGCAATTATCCGCTCACCATCGTCTGCGTGCTGACAGTGTGGTATCTGAGCCTGTTCAAACCGCCCTCGGTCAGTTTGCTCGACGGTGTGGATGGTGTGGACAAGGTGGTGCATACCCTGATGTATGCGGGCCTGTGCTCGCTGCTCTGGCTGGAGTGGTTTCGCCGAAACCATAGGCGCGGCGCGTGGCGGCGGCTGGTGGCCTTTGCCGTGGGTGCTCCCATCCTCATGAGCGGCCTGCTGGAACTCCTGCAAGAGTATTGCACGTCCGCGCGCTCGGGCGAATGGGCCGACCTCCTTGCCAATTCGCTTGGTACGCTCTTGGCAGCCGTTGGCGCATGGGTGTACGAGCACGTTCGCCTGCGATAGATGCAGCGCAAGGCTCACGCTGACCTTCATTATTGACTCCTAAAAAACGAAAAACCCTTGCCTCTCTACATTCGACTTTCCCAATTCCGTATGGACCTGGCGCGATACGAAATACATCGGTCGGCCGAATTTCAGTTCTCCACCTTCCGGCTGCGCCCGCAGGCATCGTTCACGATGAATCTGCGCGAGGCGTGCGACACCGAAGCCTTGCTGCAAGGCCCAGCGCCCGACACGCGAATCATTGTGTGCGGAGAAACCACGCTCGTGCCGATGGCAGCCTTTCAGGAGGAAGAGGTGGAGGATATCTACAACTTCTGCTTCCCCTCCGAACAGCCGCGCCGCATCTTCTTTGACACCCTGCCGCGCGCCAATGCCGTTCTGCTCTTCTCGCTGGACGAGTTGTGGTGTACGAAACTGGAGGAAGCCTTCCCCGAGGCCCGTTTCGTTTCCTCGCAGACCGCCATGCTTCGCCACTTTGCCACGAAAGATATGGCGCGCCCCGTTCCCCGCATCTTCGCCTACCTGTATGAAGATGTGCTGGAAATTTCGGTGTTCGAGGAGAGCAGACTGCTGCTCTGCAACCGCTTTGCCGTTCATGCGCCGCAGGATGCCACCTATTATATATTGAGCATTGCCCGCGCCCAAGGGCTGGACCTTCGCCAAAGTCCCATCTACCTGGTCGGCGGACCTGCTGGACAGAGCGAGGCTGCCGTGCGCGAGATGCTGCGCCAGTATGCCGAGCAGGTGTACTGCGTCAATCCAACGGGCGAGTTCAATCGCCACATCGTCTCGACCACACCTGGCGTTCCCTATGATATGATGACCCTCATTCTCAACAGCGAGCGGTAGCCGCCTGCGCCCGCCCGCGCCATCGCAGACCGACACACGCACGCCCATCCCTTCCCAATTCCCCCTTTCCCCATGCGTATTATCACAGGAAAATATAAGGGCCGCCATTTTGAGGTGCCCCATAGTTTCAAGGCCCGTCCCACGACGGACTTTGCCAAAGAGAATTTGTTCAATGTCTTGCGTGCCTACCTCGACTTTGAGGAAACGCGGGCGCTCGACCTCTTTGGCGGCACGGGCAGTATCACCCTCGAACTCCTCTCGCGCGGCTGCACAGAAGTAGTCACCGTGGAGCGCGACCGCAAGCATTTCGCCTTCATCGCACAAACCCTTCGCGCCCTTGGCGATGCTGCCGCCCATCCGCTTTGTGGCGATGCGCTGAAATATGTGCAGCGCTGCCGACTGGGTTTCGACCTCGTCTTTGCCGACCCTCCCTATGCCCTGCCCGAACTCCCCGAACTCCCCGACCGCATCCTTGGCAGCGAAACCCTCCGCGCGGGCGGCCTGCTCGTTCTGGAGCATGGCAAGAACTACAACTTTGCCGACCATCCCTGTTTCCTCGAGCACCGCGCCTACGGCAGCGTGAACTTCAGTTTCTTCAGGAAGGGAGCGGCCGCCGAGGCTGTGCCCCAGAGAGAGGGTGCAGAAGAATAGGGCCACACATACGTTCCCTCAAAAAACAGAGGAGGCTTTGCCAAAAACGGCAAAGCCTCCTCTGTTAGCGTATGGGGGAACTTGCGAAAGCCTCTGGGGAACTTGCGAAAGCCTCTGAGAATCTTGCGAAAGCCGCGCAGAGTTATTGTTGCTGGTTCTCCTGCATCACTTCATGATAGCAATGGCGGCAGAGTGGTTCGTACTCCTGCTGCTCGCCCAGCATAACGCGGCGTTCGCCCGCTACCTTGCGGTGGCTCACGTAGGCCAAGTTGCCGCAGCGCACACAGATGGCGTGAACCTTCGTCACCTCTTCGGCCACAGCACAAAGGGCGGGCATCGGGCCGAAGGGGATGCCCTTGAAGTCCATATCAAGTCCTGCCACGATGACGCGCTTGCCGCGGTTGGCCAGTTCGTTGCAAACGGCAACGAGACCCTCGTCAAAGAACTGCGCCTCGTCAATGCCGACCACTTCGGCGGCTTCGGCCAAGAGCAGGATGGCTGCCGAGGAATCTACGGGCGTTGAGGCAATGGAGTTTTGGTCGTGCGAGACGACATCTTCTTCGGAATAGCGTGTGTCAACGGTGGGCTTGTAGATTTCCACACGCTGACGGGCAAAACGGGCGCGCTTCAGCCGACGAATTAGTTCTTCGGTTTTGCCCGAAAACATCGAGCCGCAGATGACTTCAATGCGGCCGCGGCGCTGGTGGTTGTCTTCTTGAAATAAGTACATAGATGGGGTGGGGGGATAGATGGGGAAGGGGAGAAGCGGACGGGGCTTCCAGAACTTCTAGACCGTTTGCTGGGCGCACGGCTTCCTTCCGAGGGTGAAAAAAGAAGGGCGTGCCAGTGCAGACACGCCCTTAGATGATTTTGATGAGTGCAGGGCTGTTACTTCTCTTCGCGTTCGATGTAGGCAATCACGTCGCCCTTGTTCACGTGCGCGCCCTGCTTAGCGTTGATTTCAACGAGCAGACCACCGAGAGCGGCGGGCAGTTCGTGAATCTGGCCATAGTTATTTTCAATGTAGCAGAAGAATTCGCCTGCCTCGTACTTCTTGCCGATGAACGGCTCAATGCTCTTGACGCATTCGCCATCGCCGCCGATTTCCCACAGGATGGTACCAGCCTCGGGGGCCACAATGGCATCGGCTTTGGCATGCTTGAACGCCTTGGCCTCTTCCAGACTCATGCCGCTGGCATTCTCCTTGTCCTTGGCGGCTTGCAGGTCGGCGAGGAAGCGCTTCTTGGCGGCACCGCTCTTATAGTCGCGATACTGCGTCTCGTGCATGGCAAACTCAAAGAGTTCTTCGTCGTCCTCTCCGCGGTCCCAGCCGTTCTCTTCCATTTCCTTGATGAAGCGAGGCAGTTCGTCGGGATAATAACTCTGCGGGTCGGCATCCGTAAACTCAAAGCCTTTCTCCTTGGCCAGTTCTACGATTTCGGGAGCCACTTCGCCAGGAAGCTTACCGCTCTTGCCGAGAATCATACCCCAGATGCTGTTGTCCATCATCGAATAGCGGGGCTTGCCCATGGATTCGGTGAGAAGATTCATGAGGGCAATGTTCTTCACGTATTGCGAGAATGGAGTAACGAGGGGAGGATAACCCACACGGGGCCATACATAGGCCACCTCGTCGAAGAGACGAACGAGCAGGGCATCCTCGCTGAGCGGTTCCTCGCCCTTGGCCGTGCGATTGTTGTTGATAGCGGCCATCACACCCGTGAGGTCGGCCATCATCGAACCCATCATGCCGCCAGGCAGACCGCAACCGAGGAGCAGCGAAGACATCAATTTGTTACCACTGTTCATAAAGTAGCCAAGGAAGTCGTCGATAAATTCCTGCGTCAACTTGCGGGCTTCCATGTAAGCCTCCATGTTGATTTCGGGCACGTCGAAGCCTGCGTTCTTCAGCATAGACTGCACAGAGATTACGTCGGGATGTACCTTACCCCACGACAGCGGTTCGATGGCGGTATCAATCACGTCGGCACCATTGCGGCACACCTCCAAGATGCTGGCCATGGAGAGGCCCGGACCGCTATGGCCGTGATACTGGATGATGACTTCGGGATGCTTCTCCTTGATCATACGCGTCAGTTTGCCGAGCATGGCGGGCTGACCCACACCTGCCATATCCTTCAAGCAGATTTCGGGTGCGCCAGCCGCAATCAGTTGGTCGGCAATGTTGGCATAATACTCGGCCGTGTGGATGGGCGAGGTCGTGATGCAGAGAGTGGCCTGCGGCGTCATACCAGCCTCGAGCGCATATTTGATGGAGGGAATAATGTTGCGCACATCGTTCAGACCGCAGAAGATACGGGTGATATCCGTACCCTGAGCGTGCTTCACTTTGTACATCAGGCGGCGCACATCGGCGGGCACGGGGAACATACGCAAGGCGTTGAGACCACGGTCGAGCATGTGGGTCTTGATACCTGCCTCGTGGAAGGGCTTGGTAAAGGCGCGCACGGCCTGGTTGGGGTTTTCGCCATAGAGCAGGTTGACTTGCTCGAAGGCACCACCATTGGTTTCTACTCGGCTGAAGCAGCCCATTTTGATAATCACGGGCGCGATACGTTCGAGTTGGTCTTTGCGGGGCTGAAATTTGCCCGAACTCTGGAACATGTCGCGATAGACAAGGCTAAATTGTATTTTACGCTTCTCCATAATTGATTGTTGTTTTACTTGTAAGGGGGAGTACCGTGCCAGCATCCTAGGCAAGAAGCCGCAGCGTGCCCGATACTTTCGGCAGCAAAGGTACAACTTATTTTTGGGATAGCAAGCGGCACACCTTTGTAAGTGTTGTGCCATCACAATCCAACAAAGTGCCAAAATATACCGCATCTTGGCGAACCAGGTGCGTACCTTCCTATTCCAACTCCCGAAATCCCCGTTTCTATGTCCAATCAAGCCAGCGCCCATCGCCCCATGGGCGCTGACTTTGTGCCGAAGAAAAACGAAAACCTATTATAGCGGAACGAGTATGTGCTGCAACAGGCATCCAATATGGCATAACGAAAAAGTACCGCACCTTGCCAGATGCGGTACTTTCTTATCCATGCGGACAAACTCCTTTTTATATTTTTCCTCTGCGAACAACCTCTAACTGCCGAGAGCCTCAATCAGTCGCGACAAGTCGGCTGCGAAGAAATTCTCAAGGGAGAGGCCGCCTGTGCCAATCACGAGGGTGTGCGTGGGGTGAAACTGCTCTTTGAAACGAGGCAGGCCGCTGTTCATGCCGCGGCGGCCGCTCTTCACTTCGATGCCAATGACCGTTTCATCAGCCACAAGTACGAAGTCCACCTCGTGTTCTTTCTCGCGCCAGTAGTACACCTTATAATTCAGGTCCTCGGCTTGGCTCACCAGATAGGCCCCCACTGCGCTCTCCACCCATCGTCCCCACACTGCTGTGTCGAGGCGGTCTTTGGCGAAGGTGCGGCCTTTGTAGGTGGTGAGGAGCGCGTTGTTGTACACCTGAAATTTTGGCACAGAGTTGTACTTGCGCGCTGTGTCCGAGGCATATTTCTGCAAGCCCGTCAGGAGAGCGCAACTGTTCAGGATACCTACGTAGCTAGCCAGCGTGGTCGCGTTGCCCGCATCCTGCAACTGTCCCATCATCTTCGTCAGCGACAACAGTTCTGCGGAATAGGCACAGCCCAACTCGAAGGTTTGCTTCATGAGCGCGGGCTTGTAGATGTTGGAGGTCAGGATAACGTCCTTCTCAATGGCAGGTGCAACGAGCGCATCCTTGATATATTTCCGCCAGCGCCGCTCCTCGTTAATCAGGTGGACAGGCCCAGGGTAGCCTCCATAATATATATATTGGTCTAAGGTAAAGCCGAAGGCATCTCTCATTTCGCTATAACTCCAGTGCGTCACGCGGATGAGTTCAAACCGTCCTGCAAGCGATTCCGTCAGTCCTTTTCTGAGCATCAAGCGCGAGCTGCCCAGCAGCACGACTTTTAGCTGTCGGCCTTCGAGGGTGTCGCGGTCCCATTCGGCCTTGACAAATTCACTCCAGTTCTCTATTTTCTGCACCTCGTCAATGACGAGCAGGTGTTCCTCGTGGCCGTGCATCTGCATATTGACACGCACGGACTGCCATACTTGATGAATCCACTCCTTGTTGTTGGGTGCAATGCCGTCAGCATTTTCCAGGGTGAAGGGCACGTTGATATCCTTCACTACCTGCGCCACAAGTGTCGTCTTTCCTACTTGGCGCGGTCCAGCAAGCACCTGTATGAATTTGCGTGGCTCAGCGATTCTTGCCTTGAGCGTGTTGTATTGTTTGCGTATGTATTCTGCCATAAAAGCGGAGGTTTGTCTGTTTGATTTCTTGCCTATTTATCTGCAATTCTCTGCTTCCAAATGTTCAATTCTCAGCGTCGAAATGTTCAATTCTTGGCTTCCAAATGTTCAATTCTCGGCTTCCAAATGTTCAATTCTCTGGCAAAAATAAGTATTTCCCCGTTCATATACAAGTATTTAGCATTGAAAGTTTTTTGCGGGGCTTTTGCGTATATTTATTTCCCATTCCATCGCACGCCGTTGGGCGAAACGATGAGGCCGCGGTGCTTATCGGGATGCAGGATGCGGCGGCCGTCAATCGTGAAGCAGGGTTGGGCGGCGGGGTCGGCGGCAGCGGTGGGGTGGTCGGCCTCGGGGGATTGGATGCCTACGGATGAGGGGTCGCCCTGAACGAATGGGAGGGTGCGCACAATGGGCCAGTTGCTGCGAACGAGGAGGGTATAGGTGCGGCCGGGCTGCAGCGAGCGAAAGGTGATGGTGTCCGTGTGCGTGGTGCCTGGGGCAATGTAGAGGAAGTGCTGATGGATGGTGCCTTCGGGGGCAGAGAGGTCGGTGCCTTCCACCAGTTGGTAGTACGTGATGTGGCCACTGCGGCCCGCGCTAGGCGCATTGTAAATTTGCTGAACGATGCAGGCGGTCGTTTCGTCGGGGAAGGTCAGCACGGGAGGGTCGTAGGAAAGTTGCGGGGCGGGCGTGTTGAGGATTTCGATGAGCGTGTCGCACAGCACGGCCTCGTCGTCGGGCGAGATGCGCAGATGGCGCTGGCCCAGACCGATGAATTTCGCGGCAACCTCTAGGCGGCGCGTTTCGTGGGGCGCAAGGCGTGCGCCCGTCAGTGCGATGTAGTCCGCTTGTTCAAACCACGCCGTGTCCGTTGGCTGATTGGTGAAGAGTTCAAAGGGTGTGGTGAGCGGCAGGTCCGTCTCGTTGCGCACCACCACTTCAATCGGTGTGTAGCGACCGCGCTCGGGATTCAACAGAGGGCGCATGGACAGCACGCTCACCTCGTGCCCCGTGCGCGCCAGGGTGTCAATTTCGGCGGGTGTCACTTCATCGGGCGCGGCGAGCAGGGCTTCGTGGTTGCAGAAGAACACCATCTCGGCGCCCTCCTCCGTCATGTCCCATTTGGGCTCGTAGAAATTGAGGATGTCCAGGCGGAAGTAGCCGTCGTAGTTGCCGCCGTAGCCCCAATTCACGTGTACAAAACCGTCTGCGTCCAGCCCGTCCACGACAAAGGCATGGCCTTGCATACGCATCGTATAGGCGGCGTACAGGACGGGACGGCCTGCGCGCAATTCGCTTTCGATGAGCGCCCACCAGTTGTCCGTCGTATATTTATAACTATCCACGTGGCGCACATACTGCCAGCCCATCACCCGTTGCAGCGGGTCAACAAGCCGACGGATATTCGCACCGCTCTCGCCCGTTCCCCAGTTCATGTGGCAGGCCACGCCGAGCCAGTACGACAGGCGGGCCACAGCGTCGGCTTGCTCCTCGGTGTAGGCTCCCTCGTTGTATTGTGGCAGGATTTGGCGCGTGTCCACCGATTCCCCTGGCAGGATGTCGGCCACGGTATAGTGGTCGGTCTCCCAGCCCTTGAGGGTGTCGCGCAGGGTCACTGTGCGCTGATGGTACGTCATCACCTCCTCCATCGCCGTAGCCACGCAGCCCACCACGCACCGCTCTTCGGACCATTCCCCCTGGTCGTTGCGATAGTAGGGACAATGGCGGTTGAAGGGGGCCTTCTGGTGGCGCACCATCTCTCCCAAGAGGGGCGCAATGGGCACGTGTTGCGCGGGAACAGGCAGTGTGTGCCCCTGACAGCGCGCCAAACTTTCGCGGAAGGCGCGCACAGGCTCGGGCATCTCGTCCGTGAGGGCGCAACCGTAGGCCAGCACTTCGGGCAAGCGGTCGTCGGCGGCCATAATGACAAATTCGCCATCGCGGGTGCCGAAGACGTAACTCCATCGGTCGGCGGCGCGCAACTGGAAGTCGGCACGATGCAACCCCGAACGCCGAAAGCGCTCGGTGCTGAGACGGTGGCGCGCCGTGATGCTATCAATGGGCGCGGCCATGACCGAGAGGGGAAGAAGGAGAAGGAAGAAGAGGAGGGGAAGGAGGGATTGCTTCATTTATATATAAATACTATTCAAACAACCTATAAGGAGCAACGGCTAAAGA
Organism: Bacteroidales bacterium; assembly: GCA_004555425.1. Classification (GTDB taxonomy): domain Bacteria; phylum Bacteroidota; class Bacteroidia; order Bacteroidales; family Bacteroidaceae; genus Alloprevotella. The sequence continues at coordinate 8,194 of SFID01000031.1, read as the reverse complement.
ATCGGGGAGAAAATTCGGGTGATGGATTCCAAGAATTTCTTGTAAAGCGGACGCTTCCGCCAAGTGACAAGGTCCATCTCCTGGCACGCCTGCATGTCGTCCACAAATCGCTGGCGCACGCGCTCGGCCATGAGGCTGTCGTAGATGAAGGCGTTGGCCTCGAAATTGTTGTCGAAACTCCGCGCGTCCATGTTCGTGCTGCCTATCGTACACCAGTCGTCATCGGCCACCGCGCACTTGCTGTGGAGGAAACCGCTGCGGTATTCGTACACCTTGATGCCCGCTGCCAGTGCATCTTCCACGTAACTCGCATTGCCCCAGCGCAACAGGTGGGCATCGGGTTTGGCGGGCAGCATCACGCGTACGTCAACGCCCGAAAGGGCCGCCGTCTGCAACGCCTGAAGCACCACCTCGGGCGGCATGAAGTAGGGCGTCTGTATGTAGAGATAGCGTTTGGCGTTTTGTATCACCCACGTGAGGCTATACATCAGGTCGGAATAGCGCGCCACGGGGTTGGCCGATACGATTTGTATGAGCGTAGGGTGTGCGATGGGCCTTAGCGGCTTCACCAGTGGGAAATAGGCATCGTTGCCCAGCAGTTCCTTGCGCATAAAGTACCAGTCGGTGGCAAAGATGCGTTGCAGCCCATGCACGGCTGCCCCCTCCATGCGCAGGTGAAGGTCGCGCCATGCACCGCTCTCTTTTCCCTGTTCGCGCATATATCGCAGGGCCAGGTTCATGCCGCCCACATAGCCCACTCGCCCATCGATGATGCACACCTTGCGATGATTGCGATAGTTTGCGCGGTGCGTCAGGCTGGGGAAGCGCACGGGCAGGAAGGGCTGCACCTCAACGCCAGCCTGCTGCATACGGCAGAAAAAGGCAGCGTCCACATTCCAGCAGCCCACATCGTCGTAGAGCAGGCGCACCTCAACGCCCCGCTTCGCACAGTCCACGAGGGCATCGGCCACCAGACGGCCCACGGCATCGTCCTCGATGATGTACGTTTGCAGATGAATATGGTGCTGTGCCTGCTGGAAGTCGCGCAACAATGATTGTATCCATTCGCGTCCCGTCTCCACGAGTTGCGTGGCATTGGCCGAGGTCAAGATGGTGCGGTGGTCGCGCTCGATGAACTCCATCAGCCGCTGGTATTTGCCGCCCGTCAGGTGGGCATCCTCCACGTAGTCCTTGAGCATCTCGTGCGTCAGTCGTTCGTAACTATGTCGTTCAATGTATCGCTCCTTCCGAATGTTCTGTCCGAAGAAATAGAAAAGGACGAGCCCCACCACGGGCATTCCCACCAGCACAATAATCCAGGCCACCGTCTTAGCCGGCGTCCGGTTCTCCAATATCACGACCGTTGCCGTCATCGTGATAAGGAGGGCGTACAAGAGTAGGAGAATCCAAGCAAGCAGAGGAGACATAAGACAAACTGAAGGGTTGAAAGAGGACTTGGAGAGGATTGGAGAGGACTTGGAGAGGACTTGGAGAGGACTTGGAGAGGACTTGGAGAGGATTTGGAGAGGATTTGGAGAGGATTTTTGGAGTTCATCCTCATTGAAAGGCAATTCCTAATTCCTAATTCCTAATTCCTAATTGACTAAGATTCCTAATTCCTAATTGACTAAGATTTCTAACTCCAAAAGCCTGACCAGCATGAAGGGCCGGCGCTCGTTTCCCCAATACTTATTGGGAATATTTTTGACGTTGAATCGCTTGTCTTTGTATTCGCTATCCTTATCGCCTAGTTTTCTGATTCGAATCATGAAATAGGCCGCATGGCTGGGCGTGCCGGGATAACCCTCTTGTACCAACTTTTCCTTGGTCCATACATCATGTCTGGAGCGGACAATCTTGCAGAGATGTCCCGCGGAGGTTTCCCCCTTGACATACAAGAGGAGATACTTCGCCTGGTTCCATGGCGAATCGGCAATCTTGTCCAGGGGCACGTTGTACCAGAGGTTTTCGAATGTCCATTGCCGTTTCTCTTCGCTGCTGGCAACGGCCACCATCACCAAGTCGTCTACCATCATTCCGGCCTTTTCTTCTTCGGTGACGTAGGCCAAGGTGCGTTGCGGTTTGGCTTTGGCCACATGCTTATCCGTGGCCGTATATTTCATCAGGATGTCATCCAGATGCGCTCTCAGCAGGGAGTCGCTATTGGGCAGCAGCGGGAAGGCGCCGATATTCACACTGTCCACGCTCGCGCTGTAGAAACGATTCTTGATGTAAGCATCGCTGCCGCGGCCGGGAAAGAGAATGTAGCCACCGATGATTTCTTTGGCGCGATAGGGTTCGTGCTCCTTGCTATAATAGATGGCGTCGCGGTAGCGGTGCATTTGGTTGATAGCATCCGTGGGCGGATAATCGCCGCCTGGCATATCCGCCATTTCGGCAATGTCCTGCTCCTCAAAATCCTTGTCAAGCCGCTTGTCGTTGATGACGCGATACTTGGCATCATACAGATACGTCAGGACAATTTCGCCCGAAGCCTTTCGGATATTCAGCACAATGTCGGGGCGTTGCTCCGTCGTGGCCGTATGGATGCCCATGCCATATTCGTCCTTGCCGCTTGTGCGGTTAAACGTGTGCTGGTAGTGCAGCGTCACCACATCTCCTTCGTGCGCCGCCAACTGTCGTTTGCGCTCCTCCGTATCCTGCTCCTCGGCTTGGGGATAGCGATAGGCTACGATATGTTCCAAGGAAGAATTGGTGAAGGGGTTGAGCAGTGTTCCCTTAGGCTCTGTGACCAGTTGTTCGTGTGCTGGCTTCTGAGGGTCAATGCCCATGGCGTCTGCCACCAGTTTTTTCATTTTGATGAAGCACCACAGTTCGTAGATTTCCCATATTTGCAGCGTGCCAATGTTGGCCGCGCCGTTATACAGGTCAATGCCTCGTTTCAGTTTCAGCCAGTCCTTATATATCTGCTGATAGCCCTGTCGGCTTTGCAGCACGAGGCTTTCTTGTTTCATGCCCTCGAATCGGCCCACGGTTTTGAAGAAAGGGTGTTTCTGCAGTTTTCGCAGCGTGTGCTGATAGTCTGTCCACATTTGCCGATGGCGTGCGGAGAGTTCGGCCTGCTGCGAACTGAGCACCGTGGCAATCACCGCCGAAAGCCGTCGTCCGATTCGTTGCAACGTATATTTCACGAAGCGGTTCTCCATCGTGTCGTGGGTCGAGCGCACCTCGTGATAGCCAAAGTAATGTGTTTCCTGTCTGTTCTCTTTCTCCACTTCGCCATAGCGTTCCTCCATCGCAGGCGTCCAGCACTTGATTTGTTCTGCCTTTCTGGAGGTGCGGTAGTTCACAATCTGCGAATGGGGGTTCTGTATCACGCGTTTGACGTTCTTCACGTAGTCTTCCACCACGCCTTGGAAGGCAGCCATCCACGTGGCGTCGGTATTGATGCGTCCTCGGCTGAATTGCTGGAGGGTGATGCTCAGATAGCGGTAGATGACATTTTCGTACTCCTTGTTCACCTCGCGCAACAGCGACTTGTAATCGGTTTTTGTGTCGAGTTTGGGCGACACCACGTCAAACGTCACGTAGCTCTCCCTGCGCACTCCGTTCTTCTGATAGGAGAAGTCCAGTTTGAACACGCCGGGCTCGTTCAAGAAGTCCAGTTCTCCCGTGAGCGACTTGTCTTCCCTTCCGTCCAATGCTTCGTCCAGGAAGAAACTCTCCTCAATGTCCTTGCGCACATGCCGAACTTCTGGCACGGAGTCTTTGTCTAGCCCATGGAAGAGCAGGCGGACCTGATATTTGCAGGTTTCAAAGACGACGGGCCACAACTTGTCCCACACCTTGCCTGCGCCGAGCCTGGTTTCCGCCTCCTCGTCGGTCTGCCTGCCCGTTATCGGGCTGTACAGACACAGTTCGCATTCATCTTTCGAGGTATAGCGGCAATAGGCCTCTGGCGCATCAATCATGGGATTTTCACTCCTCGAATAATTGATGCGTCCCTTGAAGCGTTCCCACGAATAAGTGATGTCCTGCGTGCGGACCATCACCTCATAGTCGGGATGCTTGAATCTCAAAACCGCTGTCGGCATAGGTCTTTTCTATCGTTTAGGGCCAGAAACGAGTGAACTCTTGGTTGTTCAGTCGGTCTATCATTTCTTCTATTTTCTCTTTGGCTGTCTGCTGATGCTCTTGGTCCTTGTCCGCCGGTCCTGCTGCGCCGCCGTTGTCGGCTGCCGCTTCGGGGGAGGACTCGTTGAGGTCTGGCGCCAAATCTTTCAGCCATTCCAGGCGGTTGTCGAAATCGACGCCCACCTTGTTCTTGTATTCTCTCGACAAGGCAAACATCTCGGCGTCGCCCTCTATGCGTGGCAGGATTTTCATCAGCAGCATATTGTTGACGGATTGGTCGATGGCTGCTTCCAGCGTCTTGCCATCGTCGAGCATCACGCCCACCATAATGGTCAGTTCGTTCAGCACGCGATAACTCACCTCGAAGGGCGTGCCCTTCAGTGCCCGATTGATTTCCTCCAGCCGTTCGGGGAGTTGTTCCACCAATTCGTTTGCCTCCTCTGGATGTGCCTCCAGCACCTCATCGGCCGTCACATATCGGCGCGCAAAGGCCTGCTGCCATTCTTTTTGTTCCTCTTCGGGCAGGTACTCCAGGTTCTTGCTGCCGTCGAACATATTGCGCAGGTTGCCGCCATTCATTTCGATGGTCATGGCGCGGTCTATCACTTTGCGGGAGAACTGGTGCGTGGTATCGTCCATATTGACCGTACCGATGATGACGACATTGTCGGGCAGGGTGAGCCCTTCCGTTGTCAGTTCCGTACGGCTGCCCACCTCTTCGTCGATAGCGCTTTCCGTATCCAGTCCGAAGAGTTTCAGGTAGATGTCCCTATCTGTCAGAGGTCTGTTGTAGGGCTGTCCTGTTTCCGCATTCTTTGCGAGGGGCATTTCGGATAGTTCGCGGAAATACTGCGCGTCGATGATGGGCTCGGTCTTTACGCGCGTCATATCCGCCTTGTCCGCATTCGGATGCTTCGGGTGCTTGCGTGTTTCCAATATGCTCAGCACCTCCGCAAAGTACTGCTCCACAGGCGCCAGGTTCATTTCGTCCAGACAAACAAAGAAGGGAACCTTCGGGAACATCTTAGCCTTCACCAAGAACTTAACGAACTTCGTAAACTGATACCCCGCCTTCCCCAATCGGCTGTAATATCCCAACAGTTCTGTCGAGTCGTGCCAATTCGGTTTCACCTCAATCATGCAGTAGTTGCCCGGCGTAGTGCCCGCCTTGTCTTGCAAATACTTGGGGCATGACTTGAAAGCGAACTCCCGCACAATGCGGCTCTTGCCCGTGCCCGAGATGCCTGCTAGGAGAAGGAAGGGCTTGGTGCGGATGGCGGTGAGATAGCTGGGGTTGGATGATTTTTCAGAAACACCTTTTGGCCTAAAAAACTTAGTGCTGCCACCATACAGTAATCTGAAATCCGATTGCAATATGATGACATAATCCGTAATTTCCAAACCAGCATAAAGAGTCTGTATAAAAGGCCCTCTACTTATCTCGCCTGGCGATGCAACAACACTATTTTTCTTTGCGTCTATATTATCCTTAGAAACATCAACTCCTATGTGATTTAGTTCAGTCTTAAGACTCGACTCTGGATAAAGAGTATCCACGAACTCAATGTCTCTTGGTGATATATCGAAGCAACTTCCAAACAGACTTGATGGAATGTTGAAATCTCTTGAAAACTTTTTTAGGAGGTCTTGTCTGGTTATGTTATCCGCAAAAGGCTCTCTTCTATATGCCCAAACTGCAATATCATAGATGTTTGGTGTATAATTTCCTTGACTCTTAAAATATTCGTTCCATTTAGTTGAAAAAACAACATACAGGAATCGACCACTATCATATTCTTTCTTCACACTGCTCAAGTTGAAGATATTCTCAAGGAAATTAGAAACCTCATCGAGGTTAATCTCGTAGGGGACTGTTGCGTGGATGCTACTTTTGCAGCCTTTCAAAATAGCAAGATAACCCCATGACTTGTTTGTCATGCACTGTTGGAAACCCTTATAAGAAGCAATAACAGATTTTTCGCTAAGATACTTCATCCTTCAATCACATTTTCGTAAGTCTTTATCATATTTTCCATTATCTTTTCGATAATAGGAACACTCACTGAATTACCCAACTGTTTATAGGCTTGAGCGTCTGAGACAGGAAAAATAAAGTCATCAGGAAATCCTTGAAGCCTTTTAGACTCAAGTACAGATAACTTTCTTCGAATATCCCATAATTTGGGCGTTCTATTTGCAATAATTGTTGATGCATACGTATCAAGACATGAATAAAAAGCCTCCTGAATCTGTGTCTTTGCTGAATCTCCAACATGAAATCTCAAAGATCCATCTGGCTTCTGAAAAGAATAGATTCCATATTTTCCTTTTTTGGTGTTTGGCTTGTACTTGGAATTATCGTGTTGAATCCGATCACCCTTTTTTGCATTTCGAAAATGATGGTCTATTCTATCAAGTTCAAATTTTGGAAGGGCCAAAGCAGGGTTATTATCGTTCAAATCAACAATGTCTCGAAGTATAGGTTTACCTTCTATAGGCTCAGGCCATTCAAATTGAATATCCTTTTTGAATGCTACACAATACCACCTTTCTCTTTTTTGGGGCAATCCATAATCTAAAGAAGATAGGATTTTCCAATGCGGGAAATATCCTTGTTTTCTTAAAGCATCCAATATAATATTAAGCGTTTTACCTCCATCATGTGATTTAATGCCTTTTACATTCTCGAGGAAAACCATAGGCGGCTTATGGTATTCAATGATTCTGCAAACATCAAAAAACAAAGTTCCCCTTATTTCATCATTAAATCCTTGTTTTTCGCCTGCATAACTAAATGGCTGACAAGGAAATCCTGCTGTTAAAATGTCAAATTCAGGGATATCTTTCGCTTCAACTTTTTTTATATCGCCAGTTGGTATTTCATTGAAATTTGCCTTATATGTTTGTTGGGCAAATTTATCATTATCAGATGAGAAAACACATTCTACGTTATTGTGATTCATGGCAATTCTAAAGCCACCAATACCGCAAAACAAATCAATCCCTTTATATTTATTCATTGTACCAATATTTGATTTATATACTAGATTACTTGAATTTTCTCAGCAAATATACATCAAACACTTGAGATTATGAGGACCTTACGAAAATATTTTCGGTCAGTTCGGTAAATTAGTTGGCGATTAGTTTGCGATGAAATTTCGAATTTCGTGCCGCACGTTTTTTGTTTTTCATTGAGGAGCAGAGCGGTGGCTACGCGACGGAATGAAATAGAAAAAGAAACTACGGTGCGATTGCCGTGCCTACATCGCAAGCTTTTTTCGAGGCGGCTTTTGCATTTTTCGAGGCGGCTTTTGTGTTTTTTGAGAGACTTTCGCGTTTCACTGCGGCTTGTTCGCGTTTTTTCTCGGTACAGGTCGTGTGACCCGCGGGCGCAGGTCGCGTGACCCGCGGGCGCGGGTCGCTGGCTATCTCCCCGAGAAAAATGGATTTTGGGCTGGCGCGCTTCGTTGTGGCCGCTATGGACTTGCTTAGGTCCTTACCACGGATGCCTTGTTTTTGAACACGGATTAAGCGGATTAAGCGGATTTGAAAGATGAACGCGGATTAAGCGGATTAAGCGGATTTGAAAGATGAATACAGATTAAGCGGATTAAGCGGATTTGAAAGATGAATACGGATTTAGCGGATTTGAATGATGAACGCGGATTAAGCGGATGAAGCGGCTTGCCCATTTTACCTGTTCTTCGTCCTGTCAGAACACACAAAAATGGTAACTACTCAGGTCAAAGTAGTGAGGAGTTGTCACAAAAATCCTGTGGCCACTGATAAAACAAAAATCTAAAAAAACCTTGCTTTAAGCCCGTTTCATTGGTGAGAAATGTACCGCACCTTGCTTGGCAAGGTGTGAGTACGGAGTTTATTCTCATTGAAAAAAGAAATGGAGTAACGTGAAAGTACCGAGAGAATCGGAGTAACGTGAAAGTACCGCACCTTGCTTGCAAGGTGTGAGTAGGGAGTTCGTACTCATTGGTTGTGTGCTTAGAAAGAGATCTGTGTTTATCCTATACTTTACACACCCTCACCTTTTCAATGAGAACAAACTCCGTACTCACACCTTGCTAGCAAGGTGCGGTAC
>SFID01000030.1 GCA_004555425.1 Bacteroidales bacterium | reverse complement strand
ATTCTGCTTGATGGTTATCTCATAGGGAAGGTTGTCGCCATTAACTTCGCCTGTATAGCATCCATTCTCTAGTGTAACTTCATTTGAGGAGGTGAGCCAAGAATTTGCTGGATCGAAAAAACTGGCCATCAATTTATTTTTTGGGCAGTAGAGAAGACAAATATTGCCGTCAACTAAAGAATCGGTTGTTGTAATTGGTTTATAGAAAGTGTTGGCTGTTAACGTGGTGGCAGCCTGCACCGTCAAGGTGTAGGATGTGGAGCCTGCGGCATAGGCGTCATTTCCAGCGAATGCTGCTGTGATAGTTGTTGTACCAGCGGCAACTAGGCTGACGTTGCCGCTAACGTCCACTGTGGCGACCTTCTCATCTGAAGAAGTATAGGTGATATCTTTTAAACTATTGGGATTTATTAGGACGGGCGATGCGAAAGTCTGTCCCAAGGTTGCGGTGTACGATTCCTGTGCAAAAGAAATGCCTGCTGGCATCTTCGTTCCCTCACTACCGCCTGTGGAACTTGCATTGGGAGTGATTGTAATCTTGCTGACGTAGAGTAATGAACTGCCAGCATTTGTAATAGTAAATGTGGTGGAGATGGATGAAGTAGATGCCGATATGGTCAGCCCAATACCATCCGTGGACGCCGTTGCTTCTTTTGGGCCTGTAACCGCTGATTCCGAACCAATTTTCAGTTGAGAACCAGTGGTGCTGCTATAGGTGACAGTTACGGTAAAGCCGTATTTGCTCTCAATCTTCGGCGATTTCAGCCAGCCAGTATTTGCTGTTCCGAATTGTGCCACCTTCTTGTTTTCGCTACTAACGTATTTGACACTACCCTTTGTCCAACCCGAATATGAATTTCCATCACTAGCGCTAAAAGCACCTTGAATTGTTGTAGCATAGCCTGACCCCATCTTTGAGAAATCACTAAAGGATATTGGCGCATCGTCTAAAGTGATTGTCTCTAGGATAGTCTGTGCCCGTAGTTGCAGACTGCTGCCAGCCAGCATTAGCAGAAAGAGCAGGATAAGTAGTTTATTGGTTCGGGAGAAATTCATTATTGTAAGGGATGCTATTTCCTTCTTCCGATTACGTTCACAACGCGCTCGCCCAGATATTGGGCAAAAGCCTTTTGCACCTCGTGGAGTTCCTTGTATCGCTGCATAATTTGCAAGGTGCGGGTTGTGTCGGCCGTGACTTGCGGATCGCGCAGTTGCTGGAGGAGGTCGTCAAGTTCCTTCTGGAGATATGCATTCTTGAAATCGTGAATCAAACGCGGGATGAGGTCGTAGAGCCTTTCGCGGTCGGGCACGAAGGTGGTCTGCTGGCTGTGGCAAAGCGTGTAGCGGTCCTGCCCAAGGTCGGCAGCCAATCGGCTGACTTCGGCGTGGGGATGCGAGAGGAATTGTTGCAGAGATTGCCCCTCGTCATTGATAGGCATGGCAGCGGCCTCTGCAAGAATCTGCATGCAGACGGGATGGTGGAAATGCAGATCGTCGGCCTCGAGTTCATTGGCCACATACTGGGCCACGGAGAGGGGCGGCAGTCCTTCGGGATATTCATCGGAAGGAGGCAGTTCGCTGCCTGGCATCAGCAAGTCGCCATAGCGGATGATGGCGGCAATGAGAAGTTTCTCCTCTTCTGTTGGCTGGGTGGGCCAAGAGGCTGTGGCTTGGGGGGAGACGGCAGAAGCAGCCGTTGTGCCGCTTTCCGCAGCAGGCTGTTGTTCGGTTCCTCCTTCCTGTTCAGACTTTGCTTCACTCTCCGTCTGCTGAACAGGTACGGCTCTACCTTCGCGGACCAGCTTGCTGACCTCGGAAACGAGCAGGGCCTCGTCAACGCTGAGCATGGATGCACACTCTTGTATATACATCTGCCGAACGACGGGGCTCGGAATGACTGCGATGCTCTGCACCACGCTCTGGATGAGTTCGGCACGCTTGACGGGATTGCCCGCACAATCGCGTAGCAGGAGGTCGACCTTGAACTTAATGAAATCGACCTGGTGGCTGTCTATGTATGCCTGATACTCCTCGGCGTTATGCTTGCGGGCAAAACTATCGGGGTCGTCGCCATCGGGGAGGAGGAGGACGCTGATATTCATCCCCTCGGCCAGGAGCATATCTATACCTCGGAGGCTGGCCTTGATACCTGCGGCATCGCCATCGTAGAGGACCGTGATATTATCGGTGAAGCGGTGGATGAGGCGAATCTGGCCGGCAGTGAGCGAGGTGCCCGACGAGGCTACGACATTCTCAATGCCGCTCTGGTGCATGGAAATCACGTCGGTGTAGCCTTCGACGAGGTAACAGCGATTGTGCTTGACGATGGCTCCCTTGGCAAAGTAAAGGCCGTAGAGTTCGTTACTCTTGTGGTAGATACTCGACTCGGGAGAATTGACGTATTTGGCCAGTTTCTTGTCGCTGGAGAGAATACGTCCGCCGAATGCCACCACCTTGCCCGAAACGGTATGGACGGGGAAGATGACGCGGCCATAATAGCGATCGAGGAGGCGACCATCGTCTGTCTTGTAGCAGAGGCCGGTCTTTTCGAGAAACTCGGGGCGGTAGCCCTTGGCGATGGCTGTGCGCGCCATCGCATCGCGGTCGGGGAGGCAATAGCCAAGCTGGAACTTGCGGATAATGTCGTCGCGAAAACCGCGCTGGCGGAAATAGGCTTTACCCACGGCCACGCCATCTACATGGTTGTGCAGGAGATCAATGAAATAGTCGCGCGCCCATTCGTTGAGCACAAACAGGCTCTCGCGCTCGGTGGCCTGCGCTTTCTCCTCGTCTGTGAGCTCGCGCTCTTGGATTTCAATACCATACTTCTTGGCCAACCATTTGAGAGCCTCGGGATAGCTCATCTGCTCGTGCTCCATGATGAAATGGACCACGTTGCCGCCCTTGCCGCAGGAGAAGCACTTGCACAACTGCTTGGACGGGGAGACCACGAAACTGGGGGTCTTCTCGTCGTGGAAAGGGCACAGGCCCTTATAGTTGACACCCGCCTTGCGCAGGGTCACAAATTCCTTGACGACATCAACAATGTCGGCTGCGTCGAGGATGCGGGCTATGGTGGATTGGTCTATCAAGGGACGTAGGTGTTAGATGGCGAAACGGCTGCGTTTACCTGTTGAGGATGAACTTCAAGGAAACGCCGAAATCCTGGGTTCTTGTAGGATAGGAACTGGTGGTGAGCAGGGGTTTGTTGAACTGATAGTCGTAGAAGGCTGTCAGCGTGAGGTACTTGCTCAGGGCATAGTCGGCCGAGAAACTGATATGGAGTGCCTTGTTGCCGCTGGTGGCCTGGGTCAGTCCGCTGAGGATGTCGCGATTGAGCGCGCTCTGGTCGCGTAGGCTGAAGTCGACACGGAGATTGAGGTCGTTGCTAAAGCCCTGGTTGGTTGTTGAACGCGACTTGCTTGCACCAGGTTTGTTCTCTTCGTCTTGCTTTCCCGGACGGCTGGGCTTGCCGGATTTATTACGACGTGCAGCCTTGGCTCCCTCTTTTGCAGTGATGGATTTTTGATTTCCGAAGAGGTTGAGGCCAACAATCTTGTAGCCCATACCAATGACGAAGTCGTTGCTGCGCGTCTCGGTAATCTGCTGCGATGTCATGCTGAGGGTAAGCACACGCGTCTTGCGGTATTCCACCTTTGCGGTCAGGTTGTTATGGAAGGTCATGTCTACTCCAGCCAGAGGCGCAAAGCTTTCGTTGATGCTCACGGTTGACACGTCGTACATGCCCGAGGGTATCGGGTTGCCCGTGGCAACATCACTGACAAAGCCGAAGCCATCCATATATTCCATATAGGAGGTATAAGTATTGTACGAGCCAACGCTATAAACGCTCTTGTAGCCGTGGTTGATATTGAAGCTCTTGAATATGCGCTTCATGCGAGGCAAACGAGAGAGACCGCTGTAGGACACGTTCCAGTTGGGCAAGAGGCGCGTCAGAGCGGGGAAGATATCAAGCGAATTGCCGTCACCAACCGTATAGGCATTGAGGAACGCAGGTATCATCACGTTGGCTGAATACTGATTGACTGTACCATTGGCTGGATCGAAGGGCTGGCCAGCCAAAGCCGTCCCCTGCGGATAAGTGGCATCTGCAAATTTATTTTCGATGCGCTGCTGATAGCCGGCAAGCGAGGCACGGAACTTGTTGAACGCCTTGCTGGGATAGCCCTTGTCGGCCGAGCCTATCTTCTCAAACGCCGTCCCGATACTGATGGTGGTCATAGAGAAACTACCCGTGCGAGTGGTAGGCATACCAGCGTACATATATTGGATGCTGCGGCTCTCGTTGACATTGCGGCTGGCGTTGAGGTCGAACTTGAGGTCGGTAAAGGGTTCGAGCGTAGCACGTATCTGAATGTCTTCGTTGCGGTTGCTCGTGGCTGGTGTGATAATACTGTCGCTCGTCAAGAGCCATCCACGGTCTACGGCACGGCGCACGTAACCATCGTCCACGAATCCAAAGGCGAAATCCAAGCCAGGCTGCATACCGCCGCCCGCACTGCGCTGACCGAAGATGTCGCCCACCTGCGGGAGGAAGCCTGGCACAGCCAGACTATATTTATTGGTATAGGACACGCTGACGTTGCGCACCATCATGGCGATGCGGCTGGTCAGTTGGAGAGCCTTGTACCATCCTTGGTCTTCCTTGCGACGCTTGGGGCGAACAGTCAGTTTGACGCGGGCCGTGTCTTGCGTGGTAATAAGAATACTATTGGCATCAACCACTTGGAAGCGCACGGGATAGCGCGTGCCATCGGGGCGGATGGCAGTCACCTGCAATTTCTTGCTGCGCTGGTTGTGCTTCACGAGGGTGGTAGTGTCGGCCTTGAGTTGTACCTCGCTTGAGAAAAATTTCTTCTCCTCTTTCTTCTTGGCCGCGGCCGAGGTCATCGATGAATTGGTGAAACGTTTGTTGGCCTCTCTCAAGAACTTGACATGATTGTAGAGGGTCTCCATCTTGAAGCGCACGTTGCCCGAAGCCGTGCGCGACATATTGATGGTATGTCCCATCGAAGTACCGTTGTCAAGGTCTGCACCGCGGGCCCAGTTGTAAGTAGAACTATATTTCACGTCGGAGGTCAGCCAATCGAAAAGGGGCAGCTTGTTCAAGGGTAATTGCCACGAAGCCTCAAACGACTGCTGGTAGGTCAAGGGACGGCCAAGGTGGAGAAGACTGGTGCGCACGGAATCCTTCCAAGCCGTATAGCGGTCGGGATATAGGTCTTTGTTGACGGCCGTATAAGGTTGCTCGATTTCGGCGCTCGTGCCCGAACTAAAGCTGGCGTGAATGCTCTTCGTCAAATCCCAACGCAGGGTGAAGTTTCGCTGCCAACGGTAGTCGCTACTCCAAGTGAGGGGCAGGGAACGATTGTCCAGGTTCTCCATATCGCGCTCCTGGAGTTCGTAATAATTGCGCACGATATCAGAATTGAACGTCAGACCCTGCGGGAGGTAGTTGAAGTTGAATTCCTTAATAATCTTGAGCCACTTGCTCTTGCCCTTCATCTTCTTGAACGGCTCAAAGGCTTTCGCATTCGGGGAATAGTTGTAACTGAAATTCCATTTCCAGTTCTGGTCCTTCTCCCACGCTGTCGTCTCTCCCGTGGTGTTGCGACTGCTATAGGCATAGCCAAACGTGAAGTTGGCAGGGTCGTAAGGCATGGGGAAACGCTTCGTGGCCACGTCAAAGCGCAGGCCAGACACGCTAAAGTTCTTGTTGACCACGACGCGGTCGGCGATATTGCGGAGCGAATCACGCTCGCTCTCGTTAGCCATTGCATCAAGCGCCTCGTTCATCTCCATATCCGTATCCAATGGATTGTAGCGGGGCGACGTGCGCTGCTTGCTGTAAGAATAATAGATGGGCGCCTTGAGTTTAATCTGACGCGGCAGGAAGCGGCCTGCCTCTACATTGGTGGTCACGGAGTATTCGTAGAGATTATCGTTGCGACGCTGCGACACACTCTCCTCCAGCCCACCGAAGCCTTCGGTTTCGATGTGGCCACTGAGATTGACGGTGGCCACGTCTGAGAGTTGGATATTGAGAGAGGACTGTGCAGCCCAACCGCCCTTGTTGCTGAACTGCTGCAGTCGGAGTTCGTTGGCCCACACCTCCACACTCTTGTTGGCACGCGAATTGTTGCGCACACCAATCATAATGGTGCGCACCTCACCCAAGGTGGGGTTACCCATGATGCTAACTTTGTTACCAGGACGCGAGGGGTCGTATTCGCTATATAGTTGTGCATAGGAGATTGTTCCCTGCGCCTTCTGCACGTTGCGGTTCTTCTTGAGATTCGTCAGGATGTCAAGGTCTATGTCAAGCATATTGTCCTCGGGCCATACGATGCGGGCACCCGCAGTGCTGTTGGCATATTTACCTTCTGGAGTGACGGAAAGGGGAATTTCGTATTCGTAGAAATTGCTCTTGTAGTCCGATCCCAAACGTATGAAGAGGCTAGTCTGTCCGTCCTCAATCGCCTCCTCGCCCATGAGGCTATTGGCATGGGCAAACATCTGCAGGTGCTTGTAGCGACGCAAGTCAAGGCTGACATTTTTATAGACAGCACGCGCATCGCCAGGCGAGAGATTGCGAACGGTCATTGCCAATGCCTGCTCGTTGTTCTGCAATACCTGTTCCTGTCCGGGCTCTAGCGCACGGCTGATACCAGGAGGAATCACGTAGTTGACGGGCTGCTTTTCGTTGTTCTCTTCGAAGCTGACAGCCGAAACGGCAATCGTTCCGCTCACATCGGGTGCCTGACCTGTATAGAGGGCCTGCTCGTAGCCGCGCCACTCGCCATAGACAAGGTCGAACGTGGCCAAACGCAGGACAAGGGGCTGCTCGAAACCCGTCATGAAGAGACGCATGAAACGGATGGAGGTAAAGTCGTTGATATTTCCCTGCCGCTTTTCGTATTCGCGGATAGGAATGCGGAAGAGATACCACGTGGTTTCCTGCTTATTACCATCGCGAGTGGGGATACTGGTCTCGCGCTTATCCACGATATAGTTGCTGCCCACGTTCATAGCATCGGGAGCAATACGCACCCGATACTGGAAATATTTCTCGTATTCGTTGAGGGTATAGTCCTGATTGATGTCCTCCACGTCGGGCGCGGTCTTGTAGGCGGTGCTATACGACTCGGGAGAGTGTTCGGCATCGACGGAGTTGCCGTTGGGGTTGTTGATATACTTGTAACGCTCCAAGATGCTGCGCTTGGCCTCATCGTAGTCTGTACCACGGAAATAGTGGTAGCGGTCTGCTGAGGGCGATGCCAGAATGGAGTCATAGACTTCGGGGCGCACAATGCCTTGAATCTGCTGGAGGTATTGCTGGTATGCAGGGAAGGTCTGCTCGTCCTGCGAGGACAATCCGTTGTAACCCACGTCTTGCTTCTGGCGCGCATTGCTGGCTGTGTTGAAGGCGTAGGTCACACTGTTCTGCGTCGGCACTCTTCCCCAAATGGTTTCTGTGTATTGGTTGGGATCGTCGTCAACGGGCAGGCCGCTCTCATAGAACTTCTTGCCGTCCTTGAGAATATCCTCGCTGATTTCACCAAGGTTGATATAAAGGTCGCCGCTCAAGTCCTGACCAGTTTGGCGTGCCTTCATGAAAGGGTCCATCATCCAGAACTCAATGTATTCGATATTGGCAGACTCGAAATCGGTCACATCAAGTTTGCGCATCATACCGCCCCAACGCTTGCGGGGATTGCTAAGGTGGCCGTTGGCATCCAACGAAGGGTCAAGATTGTACGGGCCACGCTCGTTGGGATAGTACGCCAAGTTGAGCACGTTGAGCGTGGTGGATTCCTTGAAATTGATACTCTTATTGGGGAACAGCTCATTCTTATACACCTCGCGCACATAGGGGTCGGACAACTGTGTCAAGTCGCTTTTGATATAGCCAGGGGTGAGCGCAGACGAACGGCGGGTGAAGAGCGGGTCAATGTAATACCATGCCAAGAGCGCACGGTTGTAGCCATAACGCACATCGCCCGTCAGAGCAGATTCGGGGAACTGGCTGGGCACGCTTGATATAGTCCACTCTGTGGGAGTGCTGATGTCAATGCCATTCTTGGCATTCTCGAAGTCATCAATATACGAAGCATTGCCCTGTGCGCCCTTACTCTTGCCTGCAATGAGTTGGGCAAAGTCGGCCGTGAAATTGATGGACGAGGGGGTGGTACATTCCACAAACGGCAATTTGTCGAGCATATTCGTCAACCACTGGCTCTGCTTCTTCCAAGAGAGATTCACACCCCATATTGTATTATTAAGGGGCTCGCTTCCCATCGCCACCTTGGTGGTCAAGGGCTTTTCGCCCAAGTGCATGAGTGTACCGCCTATTTGGAAATTCTTGGAGAAGTCGTACTGCCAGTTAAATCCAAACATAGTCTTGCGCTGCATGCCATATTCGGTATTGCTTTCTAGACTAACATTAACTGGCGTTCCTGCATCCAGAATGCTCTTATTAAGAATCTTGACGATTCCCGAGTTATAGTCCACGCTATAGTCGGAACCTTCCATCAGGGTCATTCCTCCAGCCGTCACTACAACGCTACCGCGGGGAATATTCATCGCTCCCAACTGGATTTCGTCGCGCTTCGTGGCCTTGTATTCGCCCGTAATCCGATACTTATTCTTCTCGGCAATCTGTTTGGCCACGGTCTTTGTGCTGTCATAGAGTTCCTGGAACACATAACGCTTGGCCACCTGATCATCGCCGATAATCTTTGCTAGATACGAGCCGAAAGGTTCGACAACGGGGAAGTACACACGGCCGCTCGAGGCATCAATGGTATAGCCTTCCACAAAGTCGAAATAACTATTGGGGTTGCGCTTGTTGTTGTTGTCCAGGCGGTCCAAGCCAACGAGCGAAAGAATCTTGCGGTCCTTCAACGCTGGTTCGGGGAGATAACTCAGATACACACCTGTGGTATCGCTCAGATACTTGATGTCCAAACGAAACTTTTCCTTCTGCACAGACGTTGCGCCAAGGGCATATACGTTTTTCATCATCAGGTCCCAGTTGCCCATGTGCGGTGTATTGGCCGTATTCTTCAGAGCCTTGACAAAGAGTGCGCTTGTGTTGTCCTGACGGTCGGTGGAGAACTCTCCCACCTGATAACGCTCGCCGCGAAAAGTATATTCAAAGGCAACGGCCAAGACTTGGTCGGTCTGGAGGGTGGATTTAAGGGAGATATAGCCTAGGCTGCTATTGAGCGTGTATTCCGAGGAGCTGAGCAGGCGAGCCGACTCCAGTTTCTCGTAATCTTCTCCACCCACCAAACCTGCGGCTTCGAGCACCTGCGAACTCAGGTTGATGTCGCGCGCACTGGCCATGCTGGCGTTCAGTTGCGCATACAAGTCGTTGGAGGCATTGGCAGGATTCACAGTACCGCCTGCTCCCCACAACGAACTACTGATATGGTCGTGCTCGGCCAGGTCTGTAAAGGCAATAATATTGCGGGTATTGTTGGTGGTTCCGTTCTTATTGGTCACCCACACCTCAATGCGGTTGATACTGATACCGCTGAGGATATTGGGCAACTGCTCCATGTTTGCGTCGTACTTATCGCGGAAATAATGCGCAAGGAAGAAGTGGCGGTTCTCATCGTACTGGTCCGCCGAAAATTCATAACTGGTCAACTGCACACCGCCCTTGCTGCTGACGGTCTGACTGCTGGATTTCTTTTGCGAGACGACGGTCTGCACCTTCAGCTTTCCAAACTGCAAATCGGCACGCACACCAAACAAGGAGGAAGCACCGCGCACCAGCTTGGAGTTGGAGGGCAAGGAAACGTTACCTGCCTCAAGGAGTTTGATAATCTCGTCATCCTTTCCTTCGTAATGGAGCTTCACGTTCTGGTTGTCGAAGGCAAAAGTAGCCTCTGAGTTATACGAGAAGTCCATATTGACCTTGTCGCCCACCTTGGCGTTGACGCTCAGATTGACCTTCTCGTCGAAATCAAAGCCGAAGACTTTTCGGTTGCGCTCGGACAGGGAAGGATTGTCCACGAAGCGCAGGTTAGCACCGATTTTCAGTTCCGCCGAACCTTGCGTCTTAATACGTACACCGCCTGGGCCGAACACCTTATTGGCTGGTCCGAGGTCGAATTTCATGTCGGTAAAATCAAATTTCTCCTTCCCCTTTGCTTCAAACGCCTCTTTGTTTTTCGTTCGGAAGAACTGGCGCATCGTACGATTCGTAGCCCACTCTTGATATTCCTGTGGCGTCATATAGAAGGGCGTTTCGAGGAAATTCTCGCCCAACTTCGTTCCCATTCGATACGTACCCGTCTCCTCGTCGTAATATACATCGGTCTTGAGGTTTTCGGGATTCTTCAAGTCTGCCGTGGGTTCTTTCTCGTCCTGACTCTGTATGGTAGTCGGGCGAACGGTGTAGCGTGGCTTGCGAATGGTATCGGCAGGCTCTGCGGCCACATCGCTTTTTATTTCTAAGGCTTCGGCTGCTACCTTTCTACCCACTGATTGCTTACTGACAGCCGAAGCAACTTCGGCTACGGGCTCGGTAATCTGTGCATAGTCCACTCCCCCACCCTGACGCGCAGGGACAACGATTGCTGCCACAGAAGCGATGGCAATCAGTGGCAGTAATATATATATTATATAGGTATAGCGTTGTCGCATAAAGGGGATTATCTAGGTCTAGTCTTGAGGATAGTGCTGTGCAAATATTGGCAGGGCTCACAGCTACGCCAGCCATTACGAACCAGCCTTACAACATTTTGAGAGCTAACTTAATGATACGCTCCACAGGGGCATCGGGCTCCTGCTTAAGGATTTCCTTGGCCACTTTCTGGGAAGGCGCAGGCGAAAATCCGAGAGCGGACAAGGCTGCAACGGCTTCGGCAATCACTTCGCGCTGCTGGCTGGTGTGCTCCTCGGCTGTCTGTGCGTCGCCTGCGGCCACACCGTTGATTTCCAGGGCAGCAATCTTGTCCTTCAAGTCCACGATGATGCGCGCTGCGGCTTTCGGACCGATGCCTTTCACGCTTTTGAGCACGCGCGCGTCTTCGTTCTGAATGACACCAACGAGTTCGGCAGGAGTGAAGGCGCTGAGAATCATGCGTGCCGTCTGCCCACCCACTCCACTCACGCTGATGAGCAAGAGGAAAAGGTCGCGCTCCTGGCGCGTGGCAAAGCCATAGAGCAGATGCGCATCCTCACGGATAGCTTCGTAGGCATAGAGGCGAGCATTGTCCTTGCCCTGAAGTGCCGTGTAGGTATTGAGAGAGATGTAAAGCAGATAGCCCACCCCGCCTGCTTCGAGAACGGCTTGTGCGGGCTGAAGGTCATCTACCTTACCTTGGATATATTCTATCATAATGGGTTCCTAGAACGAGGTTGTCTTTTATTATTAACGCGACTGGGGCGAAAATATTGTATAGGTAGGTTCTATAAATTAGTTTCAATGGAAGGTAGTGTTACTATCTTGCTTGGATGAATTTTCGCCTCTCGCACCGTATCTTTTTGCTTTTCATTCGGTCACGTTGCCCGTCACAAAAAACAACAACCTACGGCACGATAGCCAAGAATTCATCACAAGCTAATTTATAGAACCTACCTATATCGGAGGGTCTGATTGCCTGCGAAACTGTTAGAAGTCGGCCTTGTCCAATGTGGGAGATGCAAACGGCATATCGGGCGATGGTGGGAAGTCGCCTCCGCTGATAGGCGGGATATTGCCATTGACTTCTGCGCCATAGGGCACGTCCTTGTCCGTAGGAGGCGGTATACTGCTGGAGGAATTGGCATCGTCCTCGGGATTTTGGAAACGGGTATATTGTCCCTTGAAGGTGAGGAGCACATTGCCCACAGCGCCATTACGATGTTTGGCAATGATGATTTCGGCCATCCCGCGGAGGTCGCGGCCTTTCTCGTCGGCATAGATATGGTAGTATTCGGGGCGGTGGATGAAGATGACCATGTCGGCATCCTGCTCGATGGCTCCCGATTCGCGGAGGTCGCTGAGTTGCGGGCGCTTGCCATCGTTGCCCTCGCGGTTTTCGACACCACGGTTCAACTGGCTCAGGGCCAGAATGGGGATGTTCAGTTCCTTGGCCAAGCCTTTGAGCGAACGGCTGATAGTCGAAACCTCTTCCTGACGGCTACCGAAGGACATGCCGCTGGCATTCATCAACTGGAGGTAGTCAATCATGATGAGCTTCACGCCGTGCTCGCGCACCAGGCGGCGGGCCTTCGTGCGCAGTTCAAAGACGGAGAGCGAGGGGGTATCGTCCACGTAGAGGGGTTTGCCAATGAGTTCCTTGATTTTGAAGTCCAACTGCCCCCATTCGTAAGGTTCGAGGTTGCCGCGGCGTATCTTGTCGCCCGTAATCTCGCACACATTCTGAATCATACGATTGACCAACTGCACATTGGCCATTTCAAGGGAGAAGAAGGCCACGGGGATGTTCTGGTCAACGGCAATATTGCGCGCCAGGCTCAAGGCAAAGGCGGTCTTACCCATGGCGGGACGGGCGGCCAGGATGACCAGGTCGGAGTTTTGCCAACCGCTGGTTATCTTGTCCAGCCCCGTAAATCCGCTGGAGATACCGCTCAATCCATCTTCGCGCGCTGCGGCTTTCTGTATGAGCGCATAGGCTTCGTTGATGACGGGATCTATCTGCGTATAGTCCTTTTTGAGGTTGCGCTGGGAGAGTTCAAACAGTTTGCCCTCGGCCTCCTGCATCAGTTCGTCAACGTCCTGCGTGCTGTCAAACGCCTTGGTCTGTATGTTGCTGGTATAGGTGATGAGCTCGCGGGCCATATATTTTTGGGCAATGACGCGGGCGTGATACTCCAGGTGGGCAGACGAATTGACGATACTGCTCAGTTGTGTGATATAGAAAGGTCCGCCCACGTCCTCGAGCACTCCCTGTCGGTTGAGTTCCTCGGTAACGGTGAGGATATCAACGGGCTTTTGCTCAATGTTGAGTTGGCGGATAGCAGCGAATATGCGCTGATGGCGAGGCTCGTAGAAACTCTCGGGGTGAAGAATTTCGCTAACCAGCGAATAGGCATCCTTCTCTATCATCAGTGCGCCCAGCACGGCTTTCTCGAAGTCAATCACCTGTGGTTGCAGGTGGCCATACTCGTCGGTCTTGGGCGCGTTGGATGCTGGCTGGCGCTTGTTGTATCGTTTGGATGATGGTTGTTGCACGGTTGATTCTTTAGGTTGTTTATCGTTTGAGGGCTGGATGGTTCATTCGTGGGCTGATTGGGGAAAGGCGGGAACAGACATCTGTTCAGATTGGGCAGAAACCGAATTTTTGAAGGGACTTTTCCGTTCTCAGGTCTGAGACTGCCAACGCCCACCGCCCCGTGGGCGCTGAGAATGTGCCGAGGCGAAACGGCAAAAACGGGCGCGCGATTGGTTTGAGGCGGGTTCTATAAAGAAACTACTTGACAGAACCTACCTGAAGGCGGGCTAGGGTTCTTCCGCTTCGGGCAAAGGCTGCGCTTCGTAGCAACCGGCATCGGCGGTGCCGTCGGCCATCCGGTCGCGCCCGAGGCGGTCCTTCGGATAATTGAGTTGGGTAAACTCCAGGTCGGCAATACCCACGGCTTTCGACTTGGGATGTAATCCGAAGGTAAAGATGAGGCGGTCAAGGTCGAAGGCGGGATAGAAATTCTTCTCGCGCGCTGTTTCTTCGTCCACATCCCAGGCCACGTTCACGGCATTCATTTCCTCGTCCTCGGGTGTATTGAGCAGGCAGTTCTGGAAGACATAGGCGAAAGCGTCGTCCGTGTAGCGTTCGGACTGACTGCCCATGATTTCATCCTTGCTGTAGCCCGTCACGATGCTGTTCACAAAGGCCAGTTGCTCAAGGGGCAAGCGCGATTCGCCTTCGTAGTTGGCAAAATCAAGTGCCACGCCGCGGCCTCCTGCGAAAGGATAGAAATTGCCTATCGTACAATGCAGGAACAGGTAGTGGCCGCCGCGCAGGTGGAGGCAGTCGCCACCCGCATTCGTCACTTGCGAATTGCCCATATACATACGGGCCGAGCGGGCTTCGATGGCGTGTCCGCTGAAGTTGTGAATCACACTGTTTTCCACCGAAAGCGTCATGCGGCTTCGGTCGCAAGAATCCAGGCGAAGGCCATACGTTCCGCTATGTATATCGCAATAGGACAGGTAATTGTCATAACTGGTTTCAGTAAAGGTGACGCCCTGCCACTGTCCGGGAATGGCATCGTAGCTCTGATTGGTAAACATATTTCCCAAGCGGTCGCCTCGCATCAGAACGGGCTGCTCCAACGTGCCAACGGCCATCAGTGTTCCCTCCACGCGCAAGCCTGCATCGGCATGGAAAAAGAGTTGTGTACCTGGGGCCAAGGTAAGGGTTACACCGGGAGCCACGACGAGGCTGTCGAGAATCTGATAGGGCCGATTGCTTTGCAGAATGGTGTCGCGCGTCACGACCCACCCCTTCTTGCGATATACGTCCTGGGCCTTAGCCTGCAAGATGACACTGCAGACGGCGCCACCCTCGGTGGTAAAGATGAGTTCATCGGAACAATCCTCCAGCGCATCCTGGTCCTTCTCGGGCGGATTAACAAAGAGGAAGACGCGCATACTGTCGCGCGCTGCTATCTCGAAATCGCGCGCACTGCCGCCTGCCATTGCCATTCCGTCGATATTGACGCGGTAGGGACTATTGCTGCCGCCCGCCAGACGTACCTCGGGTATGCGGATGGCTTTCTTCGAGGGATTGTACACCATAAAGGTATAGGTGCCTGTGGGCTGTCCGCTGAAGATGGTGTCGAAAGAGATGGTATCTTTCGAAAAAGTCAGCCGAGCATCCATGGCCGTTGTATATTCCTCATCGGCCATACAAGCAGTTATGCCCAACAGCAGGCACACTGCTGTCAGGCATAAACAAAATATGCGAGTCATTTGGGTCATAGAAAAAGGGACAGAAGGGGCGCTCCCTAGTTTCTTACACCAATAATATATATTACACCATTATATATAAGGAGCAGAAGAGCAGGCTTCATGAAAACCAGGGAGCGTGGGGTCCGTTGAAACTCAAAGCCTCAACAAAAGGACTTCATTTACAAATTCTGAAGGATATCCAGCAAGTGGTCCCAAACCAACTGCACGGTGGGAATGTGCAGACGCTCTTCGGGGCTGTGCACGCCGCGCAGAGTCGGGCCAACACTAATCATGTCGAGGCCGGGATATTTCTCGCTGAACAATCCGCACTCCAAGCCGGCATGGATGGCGAGCACCTGGGCTTCCTTGCCAAAGAGGCGGCGATAGCTCTCGGTGGCCACTTCCAGAAGGCGGCTGTTGGGATTCATCTTCCAGCCTGGATAGCCCTCGGTAGTTTCTACCTCTGCACCGCCCAGTTGGAATGCGGCACGCACTGCGGCACTGATGTCCTCACGCGCACTGCCCACGCTGCTTCGCTGGCTAGTGGCCACTTCTACGCGACCATTCTCCAAGAGATGGATGCTGGCTAGGTTGCTGCTAGTCTCTACGAGGCCGGCCATATCGTAACTCATGGCATACACACCATTTGTCACGGCGCGCAGGCTGAGGAGCATACGCTTCACGCCCTCACTCTCGAGGCTGGTAGTAGCGGCGGGCTGGCTCTCCAGTTCAATCTGGAAATCGGGCTCGGCAGCGCGAATTTCTTCGTCAAGGGCTGCGAGGTAGTGGTTCAGGTCAACGCGCACCTGCTCCTTGTATGAATAAGGTACGGCACAGAGGGCCCAACCCTCGCGGGGGATAGCATTGTGGAGGCCACCGCTTTGGATGTCCACCAGACGCAGGTCGGTCTTCTCCATCTCGTCGCACAGGAAGCGCACGAGCAGTCGGTTGGCATTGGCGCGGAACTTGTTGATGTCGTCGCCGGAATGGCCGCCGCGCAGGCCGCTGACCTTTACGCGGAAGGTGAAAAAGCCCTCGGGCATCGCTTCCGTGGCCAACTGCCACCAAGCCATGGTGCGCGCACCGCCAGCGCAGCTTACGAATATCTGGCCTTCGTCCTCACTGTCGAGGTTAATCAGGTACTGACCCTTCATAAATCCACTCTTCAGACCCATCGCACCTGTCAGTCCTGTCTCTTCGTCGCGCGTAAATACGCACTCCAGCGGACCATGCTTTATCGTGTCGTCAATGAGAACGGCCATCTGCATAGCCATACCGATACCGTCATCGGCGCCCAGCGTAGTTCCTTTGGCGCGAAGCCATTCACCATCCACATAGGTTTGGATGGGATCGTTCATAAAGTCGTGCTCTACGTCGGCATTCTTCTCGCACACCATATCGGAATGGCTCTGGAGAATAACGGTGGGATGGCCTTCCATACCAGGGGTGGCGGGCTTGCGGATAATCACGTTGCCCACTTCGTCCACTTCGGTTTCCAGTCCGTGCGCTTTGCCAAACTGCACAAGATATTCAATGATTTTCTCCTCGTGCTTGCTGGGACGAGGCACTTTATTGATAGCTGCAAAGAGGTCGAAGACGGCCTTCGGCTGAAGATTAGTGGTTGTTGTCATTTCTAATAAATAATTTTCGGTGGGATAATAGGTTTGTTTTTGAACTGCAAAAATAGTAAATCTATGGCAGTCCGCCTACATCTGTCCCCTATTTTGTGAATTATCACAGCGGATTTTGAGCGGGGAACGAGCGGGGAACGAGTTTCACCGATTCCCTCAGAAACAAAAAAGCAAGGGAGTTGTACCGCAATGCGCGGCGCAACTCCCATATTATTTATTATAGATATCAGAAAGTATCTCGCTATTACTCTTCTTCCTGCTTGGCAAATTCGTCCACGAGCTTGTTCTGCAGGTCGCCGGGCATCAGTTCGTAGCTAGCAAACTTCATGATGAAGCTGGCGCGACCGCCGGTCAGCGAACTGAGGCTGGTGGAATAGGTGCTCATTTCCTTGAGGGGCACCTTGGCCTGAAGCTTTTCGTAGCCGTTTTCGGAACTCATACCGATAATCATACCGCGACGGCCTTGGAGGTCGCTCATCACGTCGCCCATCTTGTCGGCGGGCACGAATACTTCTACATCGTAGATAGGCTCAAGCACCTTCGGGCCTGCCTGACGGAAGGCTTCGCTGAATGCCTGACGGGCTGCGAGCATGAAGGAAAGTTCGTTGCTATCTACGGGGTGCATCTTGCCGTCATATACTACAACGCGTACATCGCGAGCATAACTTCCCGTGAGCGGGCCTTGCTCCATGCGAGCCATGACGCCCTTGAGGATGGCGGGCATAAAGCGAGCGTCAATAGCACCACCCACTACGGAGTTGATGAATACGAGTTTGCCGCCCCATTCGAGGTCAACCTCTTCCTTGCCCTTCATGGCTACGCGGATTTCCTGGTTGCCGAACTTATAAACGGTAGGATCGGGCATGCCTTCGCTGTAAGGCTCTACGATGAGGTGTACTTCACCAAACTGACCGGCGCCACCGCTCTGCTTCTTGTGGCGATAGTCAGCGCGGGCTGCCTTCGTGATGGTTTCGCGATAGGGAATGCGCTGCTCGTAGAACTCCACGGGAATCTTGTCGAGGTTCTCCAAACGCCATTTGAGGGTGCGCAGGTGGAATTCGCCCTGTCCGTGCACGAGAATCTGGCGGAGTTCCTTGCTCTGCTCTACTTCCCACGTGGGGTCTTCCTGACGCATACGGGTGAGGGCGGACATCATCTTTTCGGTGTCGGCCTCGTTGACGGCACGGATGGCGCGCGTAAACTTGGGGTTGGGATATTTGATGAAGTTAAAGCGATGGTCGCAGTCTTTACCGTTGAGGGTATTGCCCGTGCGCACGTCCTTGAGTTTGACGGTACAGCCGATATCGCCTGCCACGAGTTGTTCCACCTTCTCACGATTAGCACCTGCACAGACAAACAGCTGGGCCATACGTTCGCGCGAACCGCGGTCGGCGTTGGTCAGGTCGTCGCCTTCGTGGAGCACACCGCTCATCACCTTAAAATATTGTACTTCGCCAATATGGGGCTCTACGCCTGTCTTAAAGAAATAGATGCTGGTGGGGCCATCTTCGCTGGGAACTACTTCCTCGCCGCGCGTATTGTGCACCTTGGGCATTTCATCCACGAAGGGAACCACGTTGCCAAGAAACTCCATCAGTCGGCCCACACCCATATTCTTGCCTGCACACACGCAGAATACAGGGAAGATGCTGCGCGTCACCATACCTTTGCGAATACCTTCGCGCATCTCGTCCTCTGTCAGTTGTTCGGTCTCAAAGAATTTCTCCATCAGCTGCTCATCGTTCTCGGCAGCGGCTTCAACGAGGGCCTTGTGCATCTCTTGTGCCTTATCCATTTCCTCGGCAGGGATGTCCTCAATAGTGGGCTTGCCGCCTTCGGGACCCCAAACGAGTTTCTTCATCAGGATAACGTCAATGAGGGAATTGAAGTCGGGACCTGTCTTCACGGGGTACTGCACGGGCACCACTTTCGGGCCATAGATTGTTTGCAGTTGCTCAAGCACCACGTCATAGTCGCACTTCTCGTCGTCCAACTGGTTAACCAGGAAGATGACCGGCTTGCCCAGTTTCTCGGTGTAGCGGAAATGGTTCTGCGTACCCACTTCGGGACCAAACTTTCCGTTGAGCAGGAGCACAGCGGTATCGGTCACGTTGAGCGCGGTAAGGGCTGCGCCCACGAAGTCGTCGGAACCCGGGCAGTCAATGATGTTGAGTTTCTTGCCGTTCCATTCGGTGTGGAACACGGTCGAGAACACGGAATAACCGTAATCCTGTTCTACGGGGAAATAGTCGGACACGGTGTTTTTCTGCGTGATGCGACCTCTTTTCTTAATCAGACCACTCTCAAAGAGAAGTGATTCAGTGAGGGTGGTCTTACCTGAGCCATCGTTACCAAGGAGGGCTATGTTCTTAATCTCGTGTGAATTGTAAACTTTCATATAGGTAAAGATTTAGGTTATTAGAAAGTAAGAACTCGCGTTCGGACCGCAAATTACGGAGAATTTTCTAGCAGGCCAAATGCGCTTTGTATGTTTTACAGCAGGTATCCTCGGAGGTAACTGCCTGTGCCGAGGGTTCCAGTGCATGTAGGTGAGTGCAATAAGATTGCTTACACAATATCCATATACCCCACAACAACAACTCCTAACTTTCCATTATAGGTAGGTTCTATTAATTAGCTTGCGATGTATTTACGGCTATCGTGCCGGAGGTTTTTGTTTTACATGAAGGAGCGTAGCGGGCTACGTGACTGAATGAAAAACAAAAAGATACGGTACGAGAGACGTGAAGACATCCAAGCAAAAAAGAAAAACTACCTTCCACCGAAACTAATTTATAGAACCTACCTATATTCTACAACCCCAAATTCTATCACAAGCTCATGCAATTCTATTGGTGCAAGGGGAGTTACTGGCACTTCCCGCTTCAAAGCAACTGTTTCATACGCTTGAAACAACTGTTTCATGCGCTTGAAACAACTGTTTCATACGCTTGAAACAACTGTTTCATACGCTTGAAACACTTAAGATATCGGATTTTGCAACGGAAAAGCCCTGTAAACAAACGGAGAGTATTCAGCGAAAATGCAATGTACCGCACGTTGCTCGCTCTAAGTTTGCGGACGAAAGCGGCGAGGTCGCTAGTAGTGACCTCGCCGCTTCAAAAAACAACTAGATTTTTTCTT
>SFID01000139.1 GCA_004555425.1 Bacteroidales bacterium | reverse complement strand
AATTAGCTTGCGATGTATTTGCGGCTATCGTGCCGTAGGTTTTTGCTTTTCGTGAGGGAGCGTAGCGGGCTACGTGACCGAATGAAAAACAAAAAGATATGGTGCGAGAGGCGTAAAGACATCCAAGTCAATTTATAAAATAAGATTCCTTTGATACTAATTTATAGAACCTACCTTTATCCATTCGTTTATTGTAAAGTGGGCTATACCATATATATAATAGGTATGGCCTACCCTAAAGAAGAAATATGGAAAACACCATTACAGCCACAACATCCTTCGCCCTGTATCATTTACCAGGTGCGGAGGATGTTGTGTATATAAGCGATGAGGCTCCGCTGACGCTGGATGCCTACGATGCCCTGCCCAACGAGGCAGGCTTTGTCATTGCGCCCTTTCAAATCAATGAGCAGACGCCCCTCCTCTTTCTTCGTCCGCAGTGCATAGAGCACATTTCCCTTGAAGACCTGCCGCAGGAAGAGGTGCAATATGCCTTCACCAACGACGAGGCAGCCGAAAGGGAGGACTATGCCAAGAGTTTCGCGGTTGTTGAGCGCGCTCTGCGAGACCGACAGGCGCGCAAGGTCGTGCTCTCGCGTAGGATGCAGTTGCACTTGGAAGGCGACGCGCCCATTGACGTTCGGGCATTGATGGCCAAGGCTTGCCGCCTCTATCCGCGCAACTTCGTGGCCGTTTGGCATACGCCGCAATCGGGCACGTGGATGGTAGCCACGCCCGAATGCCTCCTCGAACAGATCACGCCCACGCTGTGGCGCACGATGGCATTGGCTGGCACTATGAGTTGGGAGGCGGGTGCGCCGATGGGTCGCCACGCCTATTGGAGTCCGAAGGACAAGGCCGAGCAGGAGTTTGTGCGCGACTACATCCGCGAGTGCATTCTCCCCTATGCCGAACAGTTGGAAATGTCGCACACCTATCCCGTTCGCGCGGGCGAATTGGCCCACCTGCGCACCGACTTCACGTTCACGCTGGCTCAGCCCTCCGATGCCGGCCGCCTGCTCTCCGACCTTCATCCCACGCCTGCCGTATGTGGCTTGCCCACGTCCGAGGCCCGCGAAATCATTGCGCAGGCCGAGCCCCATTCGCGCCGATACTATGCTGGCTTTGCAGGCCCTTGGCATCTCGAAGCGGCCACCCACCTCTACGTCTCCCTCCGCTGTATGCACCTCGACCTTCTCGGTCGCAACTGCACCCTCTATGCGGGCGGCGGCATCCTCCGCGCCAGCAGCGAAGGGGCGGAATGGTGGGAAACGGTGCGCAAGGCTGGGACGATGCTGCGCGTGCTGGGCGTGAATGGCTAAGAAGTACGCAATCGGCGGAAATGCAATGTACCGCACGTTGCTTGCAACGTGTGGCTCATCGCTCTATGGCTGTTAGATTTATATCTTGCGTTTCCTCTGAGCCACACGTTGCGAGCAACGTGCGGTACATTGTTTAGCATTGAGAACAAACTCCTAACTCTTAACTAAATATGTTTTCCGACAAACAAGTAATAGGTCGCTTGACCGCACTGCTCCAGGCTTACGAGGTGCAAGAGGTTGTGGCCTGTCCTGGCTCGCGCAATGCGCCGATTGTCCATAACCTCCACGAGGCTGGCTTCCGCCTGACCTCCGTGACCGACGAGCGGAGCGCGGGATTTGTGGCCCTTGGCATTGCGCTCGCCTTGCAGCGCCCCGTGGCCGTTTGCGTCACCTCGGGTTCCGCGCTCTTGGCCTTGCTGCCTGCTGTTGCCGAAGCCTATTATCGCTGCTTGCCCCTGCTCGTTATCTCCGCCGACCGCCCCGCCAGCCGCCTTGGGCAGTGGGAGGGGCAGACCCTGCCGCAGGTGGACGCCTTGCAGCCCTACGCGCCCTGCTTCAATGTGGCAGATGACGAGACAGCCGATAGCGAATCCCACCATACGCGCCTGCTCAACGAGGCCCTGACGCGGCTGACGCAGCAACGATTGCCCGTACACGTTAATGTGCAAATCAATGAGCCCCTCTTCCGCTTCACCACGGAGCAACTGCCCGCCGTTCGCCGCATCCGCACGCTCCCTCTTCGTGTTCAGCCCGAGGGAATCGCCGAGTATCTGCGGCCCATTGCAGAAGCCCGCTTGCCGCTGTTGGTAGTGGGGCAGATGGACGAGGAATTGCCCGCCGCCATCCACAGCATTCGCACGAACGGCCAACTGCTCGTGCTGCCCGAGATTATCTCCTCAGCAGGCGACAGCCGAGGAACGAATGTTCTGGAAATGCTGCTTGAGCAAAAGGGCCAGTGGCCCTTGCCCCAGCAGCCCGATGTGGTGATTCACATGGGCGGCCACAGTGTGGGCAAGCAGTTGCGCCTCTTCCTGCGCCGCCAGAAGAAACTGCAAGTAGTGCGCATCGAGCACACCGAAGCCTATGCCGATACGTTCGACCACCTCACGGCCATTCTCCGTATGTCGCCCGCCGAAGCCCTGCCTCTCCTCGCGCAGTTCCTGCCGCCCAACGATGCGGTAAGGGCAGCCGCCCAGCAGTTGCAGCAGTATGTCGGGCGGATGGAAGAATACGTCCCGCAGTATATGTCGGACCTCGGCGTAATGCGTCGGGTGGCCGCCGAACTCGAATCCCAGCCCTGGATAATCCATTTGGCCAACAGCAGTGCCATACGCAATGCCGCCTGCTATCTGCGGCCCAGCGCGCACCATCGCATCTTTGCCAACCGCGGCACGAACGGCATCGAGGGTAGCCTCTCCACTGCCATCGGTAATGCTCTCCGCACCGACCAGCCCGTGCTCCTGCTCATCGGCGACCTCAGTTTCTTCTACGACCTCAGCGCGCTGGCCCTCCCCAGTCTGCCGCGCCGCCTCCGCATTGTCCTCTTCAACAATGGCGGCGGCCAAATTTTCAGCCGCTTGCCGGGCCTCGAACAGTCGCCCGCCCTTCCCGCCTATATCAGTGCGCAGTCGCACCACACGGCCAGCGGCATCGCCACCGCCTTTGGTCTCCGCTATGCCCAGGCCCACACAAGGCAGGACCTCCAGAGCGTGCTCCACACCAGCCTCTACCCCGCTGCCGAAGAGCCAACCCTCCTCGAAGTCTTCACTGAAACGAACGACAACCAGCAGGAACTGGATGCCCTCAAGCGTTGGGTGGTGGATGGAAGGAGCGAAGAGCAATATTGATATCTCATATATACAACAAAACATCATACCTTATGTCAGCAAGAACCTGGACTCCCCTGAAGGAGTATAAAGAAATCCTCTTCGATGCCTACAAC
Organism: Bacteroidales bacterium; assembly: GCA_004555425.1. GTDB lineage: Bacteria > Bacteroidota > Bacteroidia > Bacteroidales > Bacteroidaceae > Alloprevotella. The sequence continues at coordinate 1,373 of SFID01000139.1, read as the reverse complement.
GGCATTGCCCGTATCACCATTAACCGTCCCCGTTATCGCAACGCCTTCACGCCCCTGACCACAGCCGAAATCAGCGATGCCCTCTGCTATTGCCGCGAGGCGCAGGACATCAGCGTGGTCGTCCTGACCGGCGCAGGCGACAAAGCCTTCTGTGCAGGCGGCGATATGAACGTCAAGGGCCGCGGCGGCTATGTCGGCGGCGACGGCGTGCCGCGTCTCAACGTGCTCGATGTGCAGAAGCAGATACGCAGCCTGCCCAAACCCGTCATTGCTATGGTCAATGGTTTTGCCATCGGCGGCGGCCATGTACTCCACCTCATGTGCGACCTCACCATCGCCTCCACCACGGCCCGCTTCGGCCAGACGGGTCCGCGCGTGGGTTCCTTCGATGCCGGTTTCGGTGCGTCCTATCTGGCGCGCATCGTAGGCCAGAAGAAGGCGCGCGAGATTTGGTTCCTCTGCCGCCAATATACCGCTGAGGAGGCCGAGCGCATGGGCATGGTCAACTGCGTGGTGCCGCCCGAGCAGTTGGAAGACACCGTCGTGGAATGGGCCGAGCAAATGATGCAGCACTCCCCCCTGGCCCTCCGCATGATCAAGGCGGGCCTCAACGCCGAACTCGATGGCCAAGCAGGCATTCAGGAACTGGCGGGTGATGCCACCATGCTCTACTACATGCTCGACGAAGCCCAAGAGGGCGGCCGCGCCTTCCTCGAAAAGCGCAAGCCCGATTTTGGTAAATTCCCCAAACTCCCCTAGGGCAGCTATTTTTTCGGGGGGGCGACCTTCCTCCTGTCAATGCACAAGCAACAGGCAACGCACCGCTTCCTTCTCATTGGGGAGGGATAGCCAGTCCTTTTCGTTCGGACAATCTTCTCTCAGCGCATCATCGTGAGGAGTTGTCACAAAGCAAAAAAATGCAATGTACCGCATCTTGTGCGCAAGGTGTGGTACATTGCATTTAAGGTTATAGAAAGGTTATAGAATCTACCTTTAGTTTTGGAAAGAAGATTTCGCGAGGTCAATTTCCCGATTTTTTTCCTAACTTTGCCAGCGACCCGCGCCCGCGGGTCACACGACCTGCGCCCGCGGGTCACGCGACCTGCGCCCGCGGGTCACGCGACCTGCGCCCGCGGGTCGCTGGGAATCTCTGATGTAGAAACGGAAATCCCAGGCATGAAAACGGAAAAGTACGGCCTGGAAACGGATTCACCCCTTTCTCATCCCCTTACAGACAGGGTTCTATCAATGAGTCGGGGAAGACTGGGCCAGACAGCAGCCCGCCCTCACGTTGCACACGCATTGATAGAACCCGCCATCATTCATTATTCACCCTTCATCCCATCTGTTATGCCCACCATTGAATTTGATCT
>SFID01000029.1 GCA_004555425.1 Bacteroidales bacterium | reverse complement strand
GTCCACCCTACTGCCATGAGAATGGCAGCGACCAAGAGGATTATTTTATTACCCAATTCATGACTTATCTGCTTTGTGAAGAACAATATTCCCCACTCGCTTTATTACCACGGAGAATCGTATTCATCAATATATACCGCCCTGTGAGAACGATGGCGGTGGGAACGATGTGAACGCTTTTTTTTATGATTTTCACTTATCCATTGGATGTATTCAAACACTGCGATTGAGTCTGTTTCTTTCATATCATAACACTTGTCGTGAGGAGGAAACGTCACGTTATAGCCATTCTTCACTGATTCCTCTGCGGCCTTACACAAATTTGCAAACATAACGGACTTACTCAACTTCACTCTCCATACCCCAGACAAATTCTGAAGGTTGAACTGGTTCATATCCTCAAAAAGTCCCTGAAGATGTGCATACTCCTCCATATCGGCCTTCGTCCATACAATATTAGAATCCAAATAGAGTATGGCGGCATTCAATTGTTCCTCTTCTATTTCCGCTGGGCTCTTCACAGAAAACGGGTTCAGAAAGGCGGAATATGATTGAGGGAGAGTACCTGTCTTAATGTAGATATGGCTAATACTAAAAGCCGAATATCCTAGGGCTAACGACTGTAATAGAATCACAAGAAAGATTATAATTTTAAGCGAGGTCTTCATTTTATTGATAAGGTAGATTATCTGTTAGAGAAATATATTCTTAAAATAGGGAGAATGGGTAGTGGGTTGCCTTCTCAAAATGTTTTACCACCACATCATTCTTGCTGTGAACAGCGGCGAAATGAAAGAACGGCAGCATAACCGAGAGAAACACGAAGGGAGACGCAAATACAAGGAAGCGCTCGAATACAATCCAACGGCGAAAGTGATGGGCCGAAGCCTTCAACATCTGAGCACCGATGAATACAACGAGCAGCAGCAGGGCAACCAGCAACATAACGAAGGCTGCCACAACAAAATTGCTCCTAGTCAGCTAAGATGTACCCAGAAAGGACACATAACTAATCAAGATAAGGGCCAGAAAGCAAAGGATATGACCCCATGAAAACTTTAGATGCTTGTTCATTCGTTGGATATGCGAAGGTTAGGCTACAAATTTGCATCGGCCAAGCCGCAATGCCAATTATCAGATGGATATACTATATTATATATTAGATTATAATAGCGCGGATTAGTAGGTAGTAAAGAACGGTTCCGCTGGTCTAAAGAGGATGATACACTACTCTTAATCATGCAAACATACGACTATTTTTTTGAAATTCATATTTTTTTAACTATAAAGTAGGCTCTGGGCAAACATTTTCTTGAAAGAAAAACATTTTTCAAGCCACGGAAACAGAATGAAGAAAATTTCTCAAAAGCATGCTGTTTTATACAGGACACCGATATAGAGTACAAACAACAAGGATGCCTATCACTCCATTTGTTGCATTCCCATTTTTTCTAAAAGGGAAAGACACGAATACGGAGTGACGTGAATATACGACACCAAGCAGCAATGTGTCTGTAGGGAGTTTGTTTAAGGTAGGTTCTATCAATTCGTTTCAATAGAAGGTAGGATTTCTATTCTGCTTGGATGTCTTCACGCTTCTCGCACCATAGTTTGTTGTTTTTCATTCAGTTGCGTAGCCCGCTTCGCTCTTTTATGGAAAAGCAAATTTATGGCAAAGCAAAAGCCTATGGCACGATAGCCGCGGATACATTGCTATCTAATTTACAGAACCTACCTATCGTCCACAAAATTCAAGGCGTGAAAATGATTTTTTTGGTTGCGCTTTTCTCTCGCCTGCCACCTTCAGCTAGCATTTTCTGCCACTTCCCTTGGGCAATTCCTAAGAGTTTGTGCCTCATTATTAGCGGTTGCGGGAGATTTTTCGTAATTTTGCATCTTGAATCTGCGGGGGCATGCGGCTCTGGCAGAATCTGCCAATCCAACAGCGAGAAAAAGAATACTCAATCAATAGATATAAAAAAGAACAATGATTACACTGTCCAACCTGGCCATCCAATTCGGTAAGCGCATCCTCTATCAGGATGTCAACATGAAGTTTACGAACGGTAATATTTATGGTATCATCGGTGCGAATGGTGCTGGCAAATCCACCCTGCTCCGCGCCATCTCTGGTGAACTTGACCCGACGAAGGGTACTATTGAGATGGGACCAGGCGAACGTATGTCTGTGCTCAGTCAGGACCACTTCAAATACGATGATTGCACGGTGCTGGATACCGTACTGATGGGCCACTCCGTGATGTGGGACATCATGCAGAAGCGCAACGAACTCTATTCCAAGGAGGATTTCACCGACGAGGATGGTATCCTTGTGGCAGAACTGGAAGATAAGTTTGCGAATATAGGCGGCTACACTGCCGAGAACGATGCCGCCACGCTCCTGAGCGGCCTGGGCATCAAGGACGAACTGCACGGCAAACTGATGGGCGAACTCAGCGGTAAGCAGAAGGTGCGCGTCATGCTGGCGCAGGCCCTCTTCGGCGAGCCCGACAACCTCCTGCTCGACGAGCCCACCAATGACCTTGACCTCGAAACCGTGGAATGGTTGGAGGACTACCTCGGCAACTTCGAGCACACGGTGCTGGTGGTGAGCCACGACCGCCACTTCCTCGACCAAGTCTGCACACATACGGTGGACATCGACTTTGGCAAGGTGACCCTCTTCTCGGGTAACTACTCCTTCTGGTACGAGAGTTCGCAGTTGGCCCTGCGTCAGGCTCAGAACCAGAAGCAGAAGGCCGAGGAGAAGAAGAAGGAGTTGGAAGAGTTTATCCGCCGCTTCTCTGCCAATGTGGCCAAGAGCCGCCAGACGACTAGCCGCAAGAAGATGCTCGAGAAACTCAACGTGGAAGAGATTAAGCCTTCTACGCGTAAGTACCCTGGCATTATCTTCCAGATGGATCGCGAGCCAGGCAACCAGATTCTGGAGGTGAACGACCTGAAGGCCGTGGCCGACGATGGCACCGTGCTCTTTGACAAACTGACCTTCAACGTGGAGCAGGGCGAAAAGATTGTATTCCTCAGCCACGACCCGCGCGCCATGACGGCCCTCTTCGAGATTATCAATGGCAACGCCCATCCCGCTTCGGGCAACTACAAATGGGGCGTCACCATCACGACTGCCTATCTGCCGCTGGACAATACCAGCTTCTTCAATACCGATTTCAACATGCTGGACTGGCTCAGCCAATACGGCGAAGGCAATGACGTTTACTTCAAAGCCTTCCTCGGACGTATGCTCTTCAAGGAGGAAGACATTCTCAAGAAGGTCAACGTCCTCTCGGGTGGCGAGAAGATGCGCTGTATGATTGCCCGTATGCAGTTGCGCAATGCCAACTGCCTCATCCTTGACACGCCGACCAACCACCTTGACATGGAAAGCATTCAGGCGTTCAACAACAACCTGAAGCTCTTCCGCGGCAACATCCTCTTCGCTTCGCACGACCACGAGTTTATCAATACTGTGGCCAACCGCATCATCGAAATCACGCCCAATGGTTCCATCGACAAACTGATGTGCTACGAGGATTACATCCACGATGACCGCATCAAGGAACTGCGCGCCAAGATGTACGGAGAATAAATATGCGCTTTCTTGGCACGCTATTTGCTCCCCGTTCCAGCAAAAACAATAATAATAAAGAAATGGAAGAAAAAGAATTGAATACCCCTAACACCGAAACTACTAACGAAAACCTACAGCAGGAAGAGGTGCAGACTGAGAACACCGAAAACGCAGAAACTGCTGCTGAGGAGGCTCACGAACCTACGATTGAAGAACAACTGGAAGCCGCTCAGGCCGAAATCGCTGCGCTCAACGACAAGGTGCTGCGCCAGATGGCCGAGTTTGACAACTACCGCAAGCGCACACTCAAGGAGAAGGCCGAACTCATCCTCAACGGCGGCGAAAAAACCATCACGGCCCTGCTGCCCGTCATGGACGACCTCGACCGCGCTCTGGAGAATATGGACAAGACGGACGATGTCGCCACACTGAAGGAAGGCGTTGAACTGATTATCCAGAAACTCGTCACAACGCTTGGCGCACAGGGACTGAAGCGTATGGAAACCCAAGGTCAAGCCTTCGATACCGACTTCCACGAAGCCGTAGCCCTCGTGCCTGGCGACGAAAGCCAGAAGAACCAAATTATCGACTGCGTACAGCCTGGCTACCTGCTCAACGAGAAGGTGATTCGCCATGCCAAGGTTGTCGTAGGCCAATAACCGGACGTACAGAAACTATAGAACCCTACCTATATAATATATGGCTGAAGAAAGAGATTATTATAAGATATTAGGCGTGGACAAGTCGGCCTCGGCAGACGAAATCAAGAAAGCCTATAAGAAGGTGGCCATCAAGTACCACCCCGACCGCAACCCTGGCGACAAGGAAGCCGAGAAGAAGTTCAAGCAAGCCGCTGAAGCCTATCAGGTACTCAGCGACCCCGAGAAGCGCGCACGCTACGACCAATTCGGCGCAGCAGGCGTGGATGGCGCAGGCGGATTTGGCGGCGGCGGATTCGAGGGCATGGACCTTGGCGACATCTTCGCTCAGTTCGGCAATATCTTCGGCGACATGGGCTTCGGCGGATTTGGTAGCGGCGGTGGCCGTCGCGGTCCTGCCCAATTCAAAGGTGGCGACCTGCGCCTGAAGGTGAAACTCACGTTGCAGGAAATCGCCACGGGCGTTACCAAGAAGTTCAAGGTGCGCAAGAACATCACCTGTCCCGATTGCCACGGCACGGGCTGCGAATCTGGCCACCATCCTGAGACCTGCCCCCACTGTCACGGCACAGGTAGCGTGGTGCGTACGCAGCGCAGCATCTTCGGCATGATGCAAAGCCAAGCACCCTGCCCCAACTGTAACGGCACGGGCAAGGTGATTCAGCACAAATGCTCAAAGTGTCACGGCGAGGGAATCGTGCAGGGCGAGGAAATCGTTGAAATCAACATACCTGCTGGCGTGGCCGAAGGCATGGTGGTCAATGCTCCCGGCAAAGGCCACGCTGCCAAACTCCAAGGCATCCCCGGAGATATTCAGGTGCTCATCGAGGAAGCGGAAAGCCCCGACTTCATCCGCGACCAGAACGACCTTATCTACAATCTGCTCCTCACCGTTTCGCAAGCCACGCTCGGCGACAAGGTGGAAGTGCCGACCATTGACGGACACGTTCGCGTGAAGATTGAACCTGGCACACAGCCTGGCACAGCCCTTCGTCTTCGCGGCAAGGGATTGCCTGCCGTGCAAGGCTATGGTTATGGCAAGGGCGACATTGTGGTAAACATCAGCGTTTATATTCCCGAAACGCTCTCGAAGGACGAAAAGGCTGCCTTTGAGCGGATGAAGGAGAGCGACAATCTCCGACCCACGACCAGCATCAAGGAGAAAATCTTCCGTAGTTTCAAGAACTACTTCTAAATTGAAGGTTTATTTCAACGCCGCCTGCGGCTTGATTGTCAAAGTAGCGTAATTTATATGCTGATTGCATAAACATAACTAAGGCATTTGGTCTTGTATCTGTGCTCCCGAAGCGCGTTCTCGCTCTTCCGCACATCCGCAGGACCAAATGCCTTTTTCGTTTGCCTATACCCCCTTACGTTATGACCTATTCAGAAACCGTACAATACTTATATAATAGTGCGCCCCTGTTTCAGCAAACGGGAGCGGCGGCCTATAAACCCGGGCTTCAGGTGACCGAAACGCTGGATGCACACTTCGGCCATCCGCACCGCCGCTTCGCCACTATCCATGTGGCTGGCACCAACGGCAAAGGTTCGTGCGCACATACGCTGGCGGCTTGGCTGATGCTGGCTGGCTACAAGGTCGGCCTTTATACTTCGCCCCATTTGACGGACTTCCGCGAACGTATCCGCGTGAACGGCGAAATGATGCCCAAAGAATTTGTCGTGGATTTCGTGGAGCAGGAGCGTGCCTTCTTTGAGCCGCTTCATCCCTCTTTCTTTGAACTAACTACTGCGCTGGCCTTCCATTATTTTGCGCAGGAGCAGGTGGACATTGCCGTCGTTGAAGTTGGCTTGGGCGGAAGGCTGGATTGCACAAACATCATCACGCCCCTGCTGAGTGTGATTACGAATATCAGCCTTGACCATACGCAGTTCCTTGGCGACACCTTGGCAGCCGTGGCTAGCGAAAAGGCGGGCATTATCAAGGCGGGCGTTCCCGTCATCATTGGCGAGGCCCTGCCCGAAACGCGGCCCGTCTTTGCGGCACGGGCACAGGAGGTGGGAGCGCCAATAACGTTTGCGCAAGATGCGCCCGAGATTATCGCGAGCGAAATGCTGGAGAATGGACTACGACAATACACCACGCGCCACTTTGGCACATTCTCTGCCACATTGACAGGCGATTGCCAAATTCACAACACAAACACGCTGCTCCACGCAATGGACAAACTCATCCGCTTGTTGCCCGAACGCGCCGAGCATCTGCGCGCGGCATTTCCCGAAGCCTTTCTGCGCGTCAGCGAACTGACACATCTGCGCGGCCGCTGGGAACAAGTGGGCGCGCATCCCACGATAATCTGCGATGCGGGCCACAATGCTGGCGGCTGGGCCTATCTCGGCGAACAACTTCAGCGCGCTGCGGCCCACTACCCCACCCTACACATCCTCTTCGGAATGGCCGAGGACAAGGATATTGACGCCGTGTTGCAGAAACTCCCACAAAAGGCGCGCTACTATTTCACGCAGGCCAGCGTCAAGCGAGCTATGCCTGCCGAACGCCTGTCGGCGATGGCTGCACAGCATAGCCTGCACGGCGAAACCTATCCCACAGTCGGTGCTGCCAAGGCGGCGGCACTGGCAGCGGCTGGCAGAGACGACATGATATTTGTGGGCGGCAGTTGCTTTGTGGTCGCTGACTATCTCAGCGAAGACACATAATCCTACACCTTATATATATGGAGTAAAAGATTCGGCAGCGTGACTACGCATTTCGTAGCACGCTGCCGATATTTTATGTCTTCAAACGCGAATGTTTATTTGCCCCAGATATATTTTTGGCCGTTCTGAATGAACACCTGGCCGTTCTGCGGCGTCGTGATGCGGCGGCCGCTCAGGTCATAGCGGGGAGAAGCGGCGGCAGGACGCAGGGGCGTGGCGATGCCCACCGAGGTGCCGTCCTGATGGTCGAGGAGAATGCGATACTTACAGCCCGTGTCGGTGATGTTCGTGCCGTTTCCCCAGTTGTAGAGTTTGTAGCCGAGGCCCGCATTCGTTTGGTTGAACTGCACCGTGCCCGAAGTGATGATGACGTAACCGATTTCGTTGGCTGGCAGAATGCTCCAGCCGTTCGTAGGGGCAGCGGTGACGGCGGTCAGGGCCGTATTGTTGTCGCTCGTGGGCGAGATGTACGTCTTGTACTGCGCATCCTGAATGTCAAACGTCCCGTCGGTGCGCGGCAGGAAGCGCCATTGTGCTGCTTCGGGAATGGAGGTGGTATAGGATTCGCCGTAAATCACCTGTCCAGCCCCTTTTGCCGTCACGATGCGGTTGTCGCGCAGCGGCGTTTTCAGCACATACCAGGCATTGCCCGTTGCGGTTGAGGCAATCGGCTGGTTGATGCCCTGCTCGGCGGCTAGGCTTTGCAGGAGGAGATAGGCTTCGGTGAGTTGCGTCAGTTGTGCCTGTCGTTCCGTATTGCTCAGGCTTTGGCTGAGCGTGCCGCGCATTTCTTCGGCAAGGGATTGGAGGGAAGCCGTGAGGGAGGCGGGAAAAAAGCCAACCTCCGTGTCCGAGAAATTTTGCTCAATGTACGTTTCCACCTCATCGAGCAGGGCCGTCAGTTCCTGGAGTTCGCTGCCGCTCACCTTCTTGACAAGAAACTTGCAACCCGTGTCCGTGGTGTTCGTGCCGTTGCCCCAGTTGTAGAGTTGGTAATTCTGTGAAGACTTCGTTTGGTTAAACTGTGCGGTGCCCGAGGTGACGATGACGTAGCCAGGCTCATCGGCGGCTTGCACCTTCCATCCAGCACTAGGAGCGGTGGCCACGGTCTTCAGTCCCGTGTTGTTGGAAGAGGCGGGCGAGATGTACGTGCCATACTTCGCGTCCTTGATGTCGTAGTTGCCGTCCGTGCGCCGAACGAAGCACCAGTGGCCAGCGTCGGGCACGGCCGTAGCACTCGTATAGGATTCGCCGATGATGGTTTGGCCCGCACCCTTAGCCGTGATATAGCGGCCGTCGCGCAGGGGCGTGCTCAGGGTGTACCAGACATTATTCGTGCCGTCCGAGGTGCGGGGCTGGTTGATACCCTGCGTGGCTGCTTTGCTTTGCATCTTGGTGTAGGCATCGCTCAACTGGGTGTACATCTGTGCGCGCTCCGCGGCCGTAGGGTTTTCGGTCAGGGCGGTGCGGATTTGCTGGCAAAGGTTTTCGGTGGAGACGGAGATGGAGGCGGGATAGTAGCCCACTTCGGTGGCCGAGAAATTCCTGCGGATGTAGGATTCCACCTCGTCCAAGAGTTCGCTGAGCTGTTCGGCATCGGCATCCATCGACTTGGAGGGCGAATAGATGATTCCCTCGAGGGCATCGCGGCCTGTGGGGTCGGTCAGCACGAAGGTGAATTGCCACTTGTCGCGACCCGTGCCCGAGGCGGCGGCGTGGGGCAGGCGCATAAGCACCTTGTTCCATCCCTCGCGCAACTGAATCTGCACAACGGGGCGTGCGGTGAGGTTTTCGTTCTTCAGTCCCTGCGTCGCGTTGTCCTGCGGAATGGAGGCATCGGGCTGATCCCACGTAGGAGCGGCGATTTCCGTGCCGTTCACCCAGAGTTTGCTGCCGCGGCGGTCCCACTGTCCGGCCTGCGGTGCGCGCTCATTGCCCGAGCGGCTGTAGGTGTAGAACTCCACCTGTGCACCCACGGTCTGCGCCTTGGGCGAATACACGTAGGTCCAGGCGTAGGCGGTCTGCGAATAGGCGGGATTGGTGTACCACGAAGGAATCGTGGGGTGCCAGATGTGGCGCAGATAGATGCCCGCACCCGTTGCCGTGCGCGAACCGTAGGTCTGTCCGTTGTAGGTGAAGGTGGTGGGCAGGACGCCGTCGCCCTCGTCCGTCTGTTCGGGCGGGAACTGCATCGCAGCGTTGCCGCCGTTGGGGAAGGGGTCGGAGATGCGCCAGCGCACGTTGGTCTGCTTCACGTAGGAGATGGGCTGGTCGCTCAGGCAATGGGCCTTGTGGAAGAGGAAGCGGCGCTCGAAGTCGGCAAACTCCTCAAACTCCTCGCCCGCATTGGGGAGGGTTGTTCCGCCTGTTTCGATGTACTGCTTGCCACCACCGCGCCAGGCACGCTCTGCCGAGGCCAGCACATTGGCGTACATGTTATTCTGGCGCACGATGTCCTCCCAGGAATTGGTCTTCGTGTCGTTCCAGGCGGCCGAGATGGTGCCCGCCACCGTGTTTGTGCCGCGCTGCTCGTAATAGATATTGCTCTTGTAGATACCCACGAGGTCGGCATACACGTCAAAGTGGTTCGTATAGTTGTAGCGGCAGTCAATGTTGGGCAGACCGTTGACAGCGCGTCCGGCCGTGGCCCACATTTGCGTCATGTCGCACTGCTCGGCAGTGGGTGCGCCGGCTACGAGGCGGTTCCATACGACCACTTTCTTGCCTTTGCCGCGCACGTAGTTGGCCATCGTCTTGAGGAAGTTGGGATAGGTGATTTGCACCTCGTCGCCACCGATGTGGATGTAGGGCGCGTTGGGGAAGACATCCACCACCTCGTCAAGGATATTCTTCAGCGCAGCCACGCCTTGATCGCTTTGCATATTGAAGCCCATGGCCTTGGTGAACACGTCGCTGTGGCCAGGCATGTCGATTTCGGGGATAATCGTGACACCACGCTCAGCGGCATAGGCATCCAGTTCGCGGCACTGGTCCTGCGTGTAGTAGTCGCCAGCATAGCGAATCATGTTTTCGCTGGCCGTCAACTGGGGATAGCGTTTGATTTCCATACGCCACGCCAGTTTCTCGGTGAGGTGCCAGTGGAAGACGTTGACCTTGAAACGCGAGAGCAGGTCAATCTGTCGCTTCAACTGCTCGAAGGGGATGAACGAGCGGCCCACGTCGTGCATGAAGCCGCGCACCTTGAAGGCGGGCCAGTCCGTGATGGTCACAGCATCCCAAACGGCAGGCGTGGTGCCTTCGGCCAACTGCATCAGGGTCTGCGTGGCGCGGATGACACCCGTTGGGCTGAGGGCTTCGATGGTCACGGCGTTGGTTTCCACTTGGAGGCGATAGGCTTCCTCGGGCATATCGGGCACCTGGTGGAGGAAAGCGCCAGGAATCTCGCTGACAATCTTCACCGTGATGGTCGGTGCGCTGGTAGATTCCACCAACGTGCAGCCGTAGTCGGTCAAGACGCTGCGCAGCAGCGTGCTGTTGGTCGGGTCCACCAGTCGTACTTCGCGCGATAGCGCAAAGGGCTGCATATCTATCTGCGCCAAGGATTGCGGCTTGGGCAGAATGTCTTCGGGCCCTGCCATAGTGGTCAAGGGGCTAGCGGTCAGCAGACCTGCTAGAAGAATCTTGGAAAATTTCATAATGAATGGATTTAGGGTTTATATTTGATTGGCTATTGGGGAATGGTTGCTAGATATGATTTTTTTGAGAAATGTGGGATAGAAGAGAGCGGCATGGTCGTTTCAAAGCCTGGCTTTTCCGTTTTTTCGCGGGACTTTGCCAGCGACCCGCGGGCGCGGGTCACGCGACCCGCGGGCGCAGGTCACACGACCCGCGGGCGCAGGTCGCGCGACCCGCGGGCGCGGGTCGCTGAGAATCTCCGACATCAAAACGGGAATCTCCGACTCAGGGGAGCAACTCTGGCTTCAAAAACGGGCTTAACGAGAGAGGGAGAGAGGCCGCCTTATTCCTTCTGCAGGAAAACAAGGCCCGATGTGTCGTTGCCGCCTTCGCCGCAAGCCTGTACCTCGATATAAAAAGGTGTGCCTGCTTCAAAGTTGCTCACGGTGAAGTGGTAGGTGGTCGTGCCATCGGCGTTGCGCTGGGGCGTGGCTGTGGCGATGACTTCATCGCGTTTCTTCAGCGTCAGGCTTTCCAGGTGGAGCGCGTTGGTGCCGCGCTGGGGAATGAAGGTGAGGGTGTAGGGGCCATTGCCGCTCACCTTGCCCGTACATTCAAAGCGCCAGGGCGAGAGATTCGGCTGCACCGTGAGCGGTTGCCATTGGGCGGTGAGTTGGCCGTAAGCCTTGTAGGCCGAATAGTCGGGCGGTGTGAGTAGGGGCAGGGAGTAGTGCGTGGGGGTGACCACCTGGATGGCCAGGAAGTCCGACTTGCGGTCCACGGTGACGGGCCCTGTGTAGCGCGGGGAGTGCACCGTGGGATAGGTACCGTCGGTCGTATAGCGGATGTCCGCACCCTCCACCGTGGGAGCCAGCGTATAGGTGAAGCGTCCGCCCTTCTCCTCGAGGCTGATAATGGCAGGCTCGGGCACGCGGTAGTTGCAGCCCTTGGCATCGAGGCGGGCATATTGCGGGGCGAGGCGCCGGAGAAAATCATCGTAGTGGCGCAGGCGTGCGGGCGTCCACCCCACCTCGGCCAGCGCAATCAGGCGCGGATAGACAAAGTATTCCACGTACTGCTCCGAGCGGTTCTCGTTAAGCACTGCCAACTCCTGCAAGGCGCGGCCATGGATGAACTGGTCGCTCCAAAGGCAGGCTTGCACGCCAAGGATGGAGGAAGCCGGTGAATAGTCGGACAGGGGCGTGGCATAGACCTTGGAGAGCGAGATGGGCGGACACCAACGGGCATGTTGGGGCTCGCCAGGCGTGCTGCTCTCGGGGAAATCGAAATAGTTGTAGTAGCACGAGGCGATGACCGCCTGATGGCCCTCCTTGACGACCTCGGCCGTGTCCTTGGGCTCGTGCCACATCACGGCGACAACGGGCGTAGCCACCTTGCCGCGCATGACGATTTCTTCCCAGCCCATCACGGTGCGCCCCTTCTCCTGCATCCACAGCGCCACCTGATTGGTAATCCATCCTTGCAACTCGGAGGCCTTCGTGAAGCCCTCGCGCTGCATGAGGGCGCGGCACTTGGGGCACTGCTCCCAACGGGTATAGACGGCCTCGTCGCCACCTATGTTGATATACTTGGAGGGGAAGAGTTCGATGGTCTCCTCGAGAATGTCGCGAAGGAACTGCATGGCCTTGGGGTTGCCTGGGCAGAGGAGGTCGCGGCTGATGAAATGCTGCTCGGGCACCTGATGCTGCACGCCTGTGCACGACAGCCAAGGGTAAGCCACGATGGCCGAAAGCACATGGGCGGGAAACTCAATCTCGGGAATCACCTCCACACCGCGCACAGAGGCATAGGCCACTATCTCGCGGATGTCGTTCTGTGTGTAGAAGCCGCCCGTACGCTGCTCGTTGCTGCCGGCCCAGGCTCCGACCTCGGTCAGGCGCGGGTACTTCTTGCTCTCCAGTCGCCAGCCGCAGTCGTCGATGAAATGGAACTGGAACTTGTTGAGTTTGTACATCGCCATCATGTCAATGCACTTCTTGATGAAGGCCTTGTCGTAATAATAGCGCGCGGCATCGAGCATCAGTCCACGCCAAGGGTGGGCCGGTGCATCGGAGGCCTCAAAGGCGGGAATCTGCCAGAGGTCGTTGGCGCAGCGCTGTGTGCCGTGGACCTGGGCGGGCAGGGATTGCAACAAGGTTTGCAGGGCGTAGAAAGCGCCAGCGGCATCGTGCGCCTTGACCGTGACGCCCTTTCTGTCAACGTGCAGTTGGTAACTCTCGGGCTTGGGCGCAGCGAGGGTGTCGATGGTGAGGACAATCTGCCCCTTCGTGCCTGTGCGCACCGCCAAATCCCAGCCCGTCGGAGCAGCCAAAGCCTCGCTGAGCCATTCGGCCTGGGGGCGCAGGGCCTCGTCGGCGGCAATCGTAGTCTTAGCAGTGAGATGGAAAGGCGCGCCGCCCGTCTGCTTGTATTGGAGCGGACGGGGCACAACAGGGCATAAGTCTTTGCCCTCATCGGGAGTGGCGGCAAAGACGGGCAGGGCCGGAATGCACAAGGCAAGCACAGCCAGCAAGAATCGGGAAAGTGATTTCATAGTATATATATGGAGTGTTTCGGGGATAATGGCAAGGAGAACGGAGAAGGAAGAAGGGGGCACGCCATTAGAATTTCACAATCAGGCGGGCATTGACCATGCGGCCCGTGAGATAGTTGGGCACAGCGTATTGCGTATTTGTGATGTCCGTCACCCAATAATAGGAGTTGACGTTGCTGATGCCAAGGAGGTTGAAACAGTCGAGGCCAAGCCAAGCCGATTTGATGTGGCGGAAGAAACCGCGACGCTGTTCGCGAGTGCTCTCGCGCAGCAACTGGTAACTGGCACCGAGGTCCACACGCTTGTAGGCCGGGGCGCGGAAGGTGTGGCGCGTGCGGTCGGAGCGCGGCGGTCCGAACGGGAGGCCATCGGCCACAGCCGCCTTGAGCGTAAAGGTCCAGCGCGTGGTACCGGGGAAATAGTCGGTGAAATAGAGCGAAACGTTGTAGCGCTGGTCCGTGGGACGCGGCAGCCATGCGCCCTTGTACTTCTCGCGAGTGGACATGATGGAGAACGTCAGCCAGGAATCTGTGCCGGGGACAAACTCACCGAAGAGTTTGAAGTCAATGCCCGTGGCATAGCCGCGCGCCATATTGCGACCGTAATAGACCACGCGCACATTGTCCACGCTGTAGGGGATGAGGTTGTGCAGGGCCTTGTAGTAGGCTTCCATCGTGAAGCGGAACGGGCGGCCGGCCATGCGGAAGGTGTAGTCGCTGCCCAGCACGAAATGGATGGAGCGCTGCGACTTGATGTTGCGGTTGAGCGTGACGGTGGAGAGGCCGTTGACAATGGTCGTATCGCGCAACTCCTTGTAGAAGGGCGACTGGTAGTAGAAACCCGTGGCGGCACGGAAGGTCCAGTTGTCGCTGAAAGCAGGCAGCAAACCAACGGAGAGGCGCGGCGAGACGAGGGTCTCCTTGTTCCACGACCAATGGCTGAGGCGCACACCATACGTCAGATTCCACAGACCGACCTTGTTCTTATAGCGCCAAGTGTCTTGGGCGAAGAGTTCGAGGCGGTTGGTCGTGATGCTGTTCTGCGAACGCTCGGCAAAGATGAGCATAAGTTGTTCGGGATTGTAGGGCAAAGAATAGCCCATGGAGTCGCGCATCTCCCACTGGCGGGAATGCTCGCTGATGTGCTCGTGTTGCCATCCGAGACCGGCTTGCAGCGTATGGCGGTTGAGTTTCGTGCGGAAGCGCAACCCCGTATTGACCACTCCGGCGCGTAGTCGGTTGCGGGCGTGCTCCAGGTACGTGCCCACGCCCAGTTGTTCCTGCGAGGTGGCCTCGCCCAGCCAGTATTGACCCTGGATGTCGTAGGTTTCGCGCTCACGGGTGGAGAAGGAGGAAACCTGAAGGGCGAGATACGTGTCGGGATTGAAATGGTGCGTGACCGTGGCCGAACCGAAAAGGGTGCGAAACTGGTCCTTCTCCTGACCATCGAAATAGACCTTGAAGGATTTGGCATCCTGCATCGTGCCGAAATGCGTTTCGCGGTCGGAAGGCACGAAGTTGTAGTGGTTGTCGGAGATATTGCCGATGACGTCAAAAGACCAACGATTGTTGGGACGCCACGAGAGGTAAGCCTGATAGTCCAGGAAATTGGGGCGGTATTCGCCATTGACATCTGTGGAACCGAGGAGGTAACTCGTGGTCTTGTAGCGCACGGAGGTCATAAGGCTGACCTTCTTGTTGCCCCACCCTACGTAGGCTCCCGCCCCGAGGATGCTCACATTGGCCGAACCCTCCAAGGCTTCGGGCCGCTTGTACGTAATGTCGAGCACAGA
Organism: Bacteroidales bacterium; assembly: GCA_004555425.1. Lineage (GTDB taxonomy): Bacteria > Bacteroidota > Bacteroidia > Bacteroidales > Bacteroidaceae > Alloprevotella. Next base: position 4,996 of record SFID01000029.1, on the reverse strand, counting down.
CGACATACGGTCGCCATAGCGTGCCTCGAAACCGCCCGACGAGAAGCCGATGCTCTCAACCATATCGGAATTGATGATACTCAGGCCCTCCTGCGCGCCAGAGCGGACAAGCAGCGGACGATAGACCTCAACGCCATTGAGATAGACGCAATTCTCGTCGAACGAACCGCCGCGCACATTATACTGCGAGGAAAGTTCGTTGTGCGTGCTGACACCAGCCTGCGTGGCGATGATTTCCTCCACGCCATTGCCCGTTGTGGAAGGCATGAGGTGTGTATCGGTGGGCTTGATGCGCTGGGTCGTTCCCGTTTGGATGTGCTGACCCGTCACGACTGCCTCGCCCATTCTTGCCCCCAACGAAGGCAGGGTGATGTCCAAGCGCACGGAGTCGCCCGGCGAACGAAGCAGGCGGCGGCGCGTCTCGTAGCCAATCATGGAATAGACGATGGCCACGCTGTCCGTGGACTGGCAGTGCAGGCTGTACTCGCCCTTGAGATTCGTAAGGGTGAGCACGTTCTGGCTCTTCACCTGCACAGTGGCAAGTTCGATGGGCTGCCCGTTCTCATCAACAACCTTGCCAAACACACGGGTGCGCGTCTGGCCGTACGACAGCAAGGGCAAGAGGAGGAGGATGTATGTCAGAAAAAAACGTTTCAAGGGAGATATAGGTTATTAGAAAAAGAAATATCTGGGCACTTTAGAGGCGAGAGAGGCGTGCGAACTTCAGTATTAGGGTTTTCTCACCGACGTATTCAAAACGGATGGTGGCCTTCGCACTGATGCCAGCCCCTTCTAGGCGAATAATCTCGCCTTTGCCAAAGCGTTCGTGCTGGACGTGCTGCCCGACAGCAAAGCCCATAGCCGCGGGTGTTTGGGCATCGGAAGAAGAGGGAGCAGGTGCCGACGGCAATCGCCGCAGACGAGGCGAAACACTGGGCATGGAAGGTTGACGGAAAGACGATGGACTGAGAGCAGGTCGACGCTGAGGAGCAGCAGTTCGCTTACCTTTAATATATTTAGGGTTTATCTCGTCCAAGAAAGGACTGGGGTCTGCATCGATTACTTCGCCATATCTGAAACGCTTCATTGCATACGTCAGATAAAGGTATTTGCGGGCACGCGTGATGGCCACATAAAACAGGCGGCGCTCTTCCTCCATCTCGCGACGATTGGAGCGCGCCGAAGCCGAGGGAAAGAGTTCCTCTTCCATGCCCGTGACAATGACAGCATCAAACTCCAGTCCCTTGGCAGCATGAACGGTCATAAGCGTAACGACGTTCTCCTTGCCTTCCTCTTCTGTGCTTTCTGTCATCAGCGAAACCTGCCCCAAATACTCGGGCAGGGTGATGAAGTCGCGCCCCGTTTCTTCGTGATTATCCATCGACATACTCTTGATGGCGTTGAGCAGTTCGTCGAGATTCTCGCGCGCACTTTTGTTCTCCACGGAATTATCCTTCAGATATTCCGCAGCGATGCCGCTCTCGCGAATGATACGGGCCGTGAGCGCGTAGGCATCCACCTCGTTCATACCCTGACGAAAGCCTGCAATCAAATCGCAGAAGGCTTCCAACTTCGCGGGCGTGGCACCGCGCAGAGCCAAACCGTAAGCCGTGGGCTCGTGCATCACCTGCCAGAGCGACACTTGGTGCTCGGTGGCTGCGGCAATCAGTTTGCTTTCGGTGGTTTTGCCAATACCGCGCGCGGGAAAATTGAGGATACGCCGCAAGGCCTCGTCGTCGTCGGGATTGCACACCACGCGGATGTAGGCAAGCGCATTGCGGATTTCAGCACGCTGGTAGAAGGACAAACCACCGTGAATATGGTAGGGAATATCCGCGAGACGCATTGCCTCCTCTAGCGAACGGCTCTGCGAATTGGTGCGATAAAGCACGGCGATTTCTTGATTGGGCAAGGATTTGGCAGAACGCAGATAGCGAATGACCGAGGCCACTTGCAGCCCTTCTTCGCGGTCGCTCTGACAGGGAAGAATCGTAATCGGGTCGCCCATCTCGCCACGGCTGAACACCTCTTTGGGAATCTGGCGGTGGTTATTGCTAATCACGCTGTCGGCGGCTCCGACAATGGTCTTTGTGGAGCGATAATTCTGCTCCAGTTTCACAACCTTGGCCCCACTGAATACTTTTTCGAACTGCAAGATGTTGTCAATATCGGCACCGCGGAAAGCATAGATACTCTGGGCATCGTCGCCCACCACACAGACACGCGACTGTGGGCCGGCCAAGAGGCGGATAATCTGATTTTGCACGTAGTTCGTATCCTGATACTCATCCACGAGAATATGCGTGTACCGCTGCACATAGCGCTCGCGCACCTCGGGATGGTCATAGAGCAAGAGGAAGGTTTCGAGCAAGAGGTCGTCGAAATCCATCGCGTTGGCCACGTACTTTCTTCGCTGGTACTCCTTATATATAGTATGGATAGACTGCATACCCTGCACCTCGTCACGATGGACCAAGGAGGAGTCTGCTGCATAACTGTCGGGAAGAATCAAGCGGTTCTTGGCGTCCGAAATGCGGGCACAAACAATCTGCGGCTTGTACAGCTTGTCATCCAAGCCCATCTCCTTGACAATCGTCTTGACAAGGCTGCGCGAATCAGAAGTGTCGTAAATCGTGAAGCCAGGGCGGTAGTCCGTATGCTCAACCTCGCGGCTCAGGATTCGCAGGAACACACTATGGAAAGTACCCATCGTCAGATGGTGCATATTCAAGTCTGTGCGCTGACCTACCAAGTCAATTATTCGCGAGCGCATCTCTGCGGCCGCCTTGTTCGTGAACGTGAGCGCCATAATCTGCCAAGGCATAATGCCCTGCTCCAAAAGATAAGCCACACGCGTGGTCAGCACGCGCGTCTTGCCCGAACCAGCCCCCGCAATGACCAACAGATGGCCATCCATATAGGTCACGGCCTCACGCTGGGGAGGATTGAGCGCAGAAAGGTCCAAAGTCATTGTGCACCTCCCTTCGGCTGCTTCGATGCCTTGGCGGCTGATTCTTCAAACTGTGAGGAGGCTGCTTCTCCACCATTCTGCTGCAGAAGCTGGGCTTGCTTGTTTTCGTCAGCCTTTCGTTTGTCGTAAACTAACTTGCGTTTATAAAATTCCACGCGACGGAAAAGTTCATCAAATGCAGCGCGCATACTGTCGCATTCAGCCTTCGAGGCTGTTTGCGAACCGCCGCTAGGTTGCAACCACGCATCTACGCGAATCAGTTCTGCCTCGGCCTCCATCCAGCAGATGGAATCCCAAAGAAGCAAAGCCTGTTCGCGTGCATCCAAAGCCAAAGGATATTTCTGACGTAATTTTTCAATCTGGCTCTTTCCCTGCTCCCAATCTTTCACCACGATAGACTGACGTATGGAGTCCAAATACACTGCCCCACCCTGCTCATCCTGCAAACGTGCTTGCGAATAATCCGCCGTATGGTCTGTTTGCTTTTCCTGATTCCCGCAAGACGTTGCAACGGCAACACAAAATAAAAACACAAAGCAACGCCCCACAGCCAGCCAGTGCTTATAGACTGGTTTCACCTGAACGATTCTGAAATTATTCACCTGAACGATTCTGGATTTTTTCCGTGTCATACTATAAAAGATATCTTGAGATGAGCGAGCGGTACAACATCTTCTCCGCCCGCCAACCAATAAAGGTCCTATTTATGAGCATACAAATATAGGTGTTTATCTTCGTCCGACCCTTTTCCAAAGCACGAAAAAGGGAATTTCCTATTTTTTTACGAAAAAACCACAAAATATTTTGGCCATAACAAATAAAACCCCTACCTTTGCACTCGCAAACGGGAAACAAGATTTCCCAATAAGTTTAATATCGCGGAGTGGAGCAGTTGGTAGCTCGCCAGGCTCATAACCTGGAGGTCGTTCGTTCGAGTCGAGCCTCCGCAACTAAGAAGTCGGAGACTAATCCTAGTCTTCGACTTTTTTATTTCTCTATTCTGGTCTCGGTGAGTGGAAGATAAATAAAGGCTCACCCTCGAAAATCTTATTCATCATTATTCTAATTCTATGAAAATGGGCTATTTCCTTATTGCAGTCGGACTTGTCTGTCTTTTTGCAGGCATCATTGTTTATGTAAACGAATCCAAAGCGAAAAAGAATACTCCCACGGATATTCTAGTCGAAAAAAAGGAAATACATATTGATACAGCACCGAAGCCTTCAATACACCCAAAGACCGCTAGCACCGAAAAAATGATGAATACTACGAGAAGGGCCTTGAATTTGAGGAGTACATTGTATCGCGTTTCTCCAAAAAGTATTTCACGCTTAAAGAGTGGAGGGGCGACAAGTCAATCCATGGAATCTATCCCGAATCCAGCACCTACCCCGACATGGAATATGCCTTCACCCTACACGGCACTACCTACAATTTTGCCGTAGAGTGTAAATGGAGAGCAAGATATAATGCAGAAAACAAGGTCAAGTGGTCCTACAAAGAGCAACTAGCTCGCTACCGCCAGTTTGCCAAAGACAAGAACATGCCTGTTTTCATCATCCTAGGAATTGGCGGAGCTCCATCTAGTCCTGAAAACGTTTTCGTCGTGCCCCTGGCATCCATTGAGCATATAGAAGTTTCCAAGCACTGGCTAGAAAATTACCGCCACGACCTTTCCAAAACACTGTTCTACGATATTCCCACGAATACCCTCCGATAGCCCTACCCTCCGACACTTCTGGTAGGTTCTAGATATTAGTTTGCAATGTATTCGCGGCTATCGTGCCGTAGTTTTTTTTGTTTTCCATGAAGGAGCATAGCCTGTTACTTGACTGTATAAAAAACTAACAGATATGGTGTGAGCCATGTGACGACATACAAGCGAAACAGGGCACTTTCACGCTACCCGAAATGTAAAATCCCAACTTTTTTCGCGCGAAAACTTTTAATATCTTTTATATTTTCGGCCGCGAAAAATTCTCTACATCGTCAATTCGCGCACCGATAAAGCCAAGAAAATTTCCG
>SFID01000138.1 GCA_004555425.1 Bacteroidales bacterium | reverse complement strand
TGGAGGTTCTACCCCGCGCGATTAGTAAGATTAGAAAGATTCGTGTTAAAAGAAACACGAATCGAATTGCCTCCTACTTGGAGGTTCTACCCGAGCGATTAGTAAGATTAGAAAGATTCGTGTTAAAAGAAACACGAATCGAATTACCTCCTACTTGGAGGTTCTACCCGCGCGATTAGTAAGATTAGAAAGATTCGTGTTAAAAGAAACACGAATCGAATTGCCTCCTACTTGGAGGTTTTACCCCGCGCGATTAGTAAGATTAGAAAGATTCGTGTTAAAAGAAACACGAATCGAATTGCCTCCTACTTGGAGGTTCTACCCCGCGCGATTAGAAAGATTCGTAAGATTCGTGTTAAAAGAAACAATGCATACCGCAGTGCCACACGTTGACTCGCTATCTGGAACGACCTGAGTAGTTACCATTTCGGGTAACGTGAAAGTACCGCACCTTGCAAGCAAGGTGCGGTACTTTCACGTTGATCTCCTTCCCTTATCGTCCCAGCATTACGCGGCGGCCATTGAGGATATAGACTCCGCGGTCGGTGGGATGGTTGATGCGGCGGCCCGAGAGGTCGTAGCAGTGGGTGGTGGCGGGGGTGGTGGTGACGGACTGGAGGCCCGTGGCGATGCTGCTCTTCTGGAAATTCCAGATGGAGGCTCCCCAATCCTTGGGTTTGAGAATGATGGTGGGGAAGGCGTTGGGATTGGTGTACCAACTGTAAGTGCCGGTGGTCTCTACGATGGCTATACCCTTGGCACCTTGGTCGGTGGTGATTTCAACGGGCATCCACGCGGTGCCTGCCTTGTCGGCTGTGCCGTTGGCATAGACGATGGCATCGGCGGTGGAGGAGGACACGTAGGCATAGCGGTCGTTGGCCTTGTTGACGAGGCGGGCCGTACCATTGGTCTGCTTCTCGATGCGCCAGAGTTGGTTGTCGCTCGTTTCGTTGAGCGTGGCGGGAACGACCTTGCCCGAAGCGGCATCGAGGGCGGCATAGTAGTTGGTGAAGTAAGCATTCTGGATGCGATAGTAGTAGGCCGCATCGAAACTGTCGAGGATGGAGGCGCGGGGCATAGCCAGGTATTCGTTGTAGAGGTCGAGGTAGTGCATGTAGGTGGCCTCATCGACGATACCATTGAGGGCCTCGCGGGCGGGGGTGATAATCTCGGCAGTGAGGAAGGCCAGGGCGGCTTCGGAGGGTGCGCCTACCTTGCCCGGTACGGTGGTGAGGATGATCCAGTCGCACTTGTCGCAGAGAGCGGCGAGCCACTGGCTGTAGTCCGTCACCTCCTCGATGCGCCAGGTGCCGGGATAGCAGAGCGCGGGTTCGTTGGCGGCATACACCTGGCCCGTGCAGTTGGCGTTGAGACGCTTCACGCTGCCCGTGGCGGCGGAGGTGTAGCCTGTCACAGCGGAGATGTTGACGCTACCGGGGATGTAGGTGTACGTGCCACTGGCAATGGTGGCGCGGTCGATGCGAACGGGCGTACCGTTGTCGCTGAGCGTGACGGCGGCGCCGTAGGTGGGCATGGCAATCTGCTTGCCCGTCAGACAGCTGACGAGGAGGTAGCCGCTCGTGCCGTTGGGCTCGAACTGCCAGAGTTCTTCGGGCTCGGTCTGCGGCGTATAGTGGAAGCGCACACCGCCATCGGCGGCCACGTACATGGTTGAGCCTGCGTATTGCTTCTTATAGTAGGTGGACTGCGAAACGATGCGGTAGTTCTTGCCACTCTCGGGCAGCGTGATGGGGGCAGCCTTGTAAGCCGCGAGGGCTGCTGTGAGAGCGGTCTGGGCATCGGCATCCTCGAGGTCGGCATCGGCCTGTTTGTAAGCCGTTTGCAGGGCATCGTGGAGGTCGGCTGCGGGGAAACCTACACCGCCGCGGATGCTCTGGGCGAGGATGCTGGCAGCCTCTTGCAGGTGCTGCTCGGCCTCGGAGAGTTCGGCGGGCTCGAAGTAGTGCTTGGCGTAGGTGTAGCCCAGACCTTCGAGGATTTCATCGTGCGACTGGATGCGCTGGAGGAAGGACATCCAGTTCTTTTTGGCATTGGGCAACCACCCGATTTCGGAGATGGCAAGCATACGCGGCAGGAGTTGGTACTCGAGTTCGATGCTGTCGTTGAGGGTCTCGGCCCAGAGGTTACCCTGCACGCCGAGGCAGTAGTCTTCGCGGCCCGAGAGGCTGCCGAGGGGGTTGAAGTTGTAAACGGTGGGGAGATCGACCACGCGGTCTTCGCTCCAGCCGCCGAAGTAAGGTTCGTCGACAACCGTACGTGTCTTGTCAACCTGCATCATGTCGAGATAGAGCGACTGGTAGGGCACAACGATGCTTTTCATACCGAGGTCGGCGGCCTGACGGCTCTTGTCGATGCTGTTCCAAGCCATAACGATGGGCTTGGTCTGGTTGGTTGTTTTCCAGTTGCCCAAGAGTTCGTCCCAAACGACGATATCCTTGCCAAACTCCTGCTTGAGGTAGATGCCCAACTCCTCGACGAGCCAGGACTGCAACTGGTTGACGCCCGTCAGCCCTTCTTCCTGGACGCGGCGCAGGCAGTCCTCGTTGGTGGCCCACTGCTCCGTGGGACATTCGTCGCCACCGATGTGGATGTAGGGATGGGGGAAGATGCGGGCCACGTGGCCGAGGACGCATTTGAGGAAGTCGATGACCTCGTCCTTGCCGACATTGAGCACGTCGTGGGAGATGCCGCCCGGCAGGCGTACGCTGTACTCCTTCGATGGGTCGCAACTGAGTTCGGGATAGGAAGCGATGGCAGCCACCATGTGGCCAGGGAGGTCGATTTCGGGAAGGATTTCGATGTGGCGTGCGGCAGCGTAGGCCACGATTTCGCGGAGTTGGTCTTGCGTATAGTACATGCCGCGGCCGTACTCCGTATCGTCATAGAAAGCAGGGTCTGTGCCGGGATTGGTGAACGAACCGCTGCGCACGGCTCCTACCTCTGTCAAGCGGGGATATTCGGGGATTTCTATGCGCCAGCCCTGGTCGTCGGTGAGGTGCCAGTGGAGGCGATTCATCTTGTAGAGGGCCATGATGTCGAGCACGCGCTTAACCTCTTGCACACTGAAGAAGTGGCGCGACACGTCCATCATGAAACCGCGATGGCCGAGGAGCGGGCTGTCCTGAATGCTGACGTAGGGCAGGGTCCATTCTACGGGATTGCGGCGCGCGAGTTGGGGATTGAAGAAGGCGCGGGGGAGCAACTGGCGCAGGGTCTGGAGGGCGTAGAAGAAGCCTGTGGTGGTGGCGGCCTTGATGGTGACGCCCTGGGCCGTCACGTCGAGGTTGTAGGCTTCCTGTCCGAGGGTATTGTCCTCAACGAGGCAAATATTGTTGTCGGCCTGTGTGCCCTGGGTCGGGCTTAGGGTGAGCGCAATGCCACTGGCAGCCTTGAGTTGGGCTGCGAAGGTTTCGACATCGGCTTTCACCTCGTCGTTGGGATAGGTGATGGCCGTCAGATGGCTGAGGGAATAGTCGCCCTCCTGCGTTTCCATAGCAGCGGGTTGCGGAATGACAGCAATACGGCTGGCCTCCTCGAGCGCGGAGGCTTCTACGAACTGGATGGCGTTGTTGACGTCGCCCTTGGTCCATAAGCCTGCACCACGATTGTCGGACGGTCCGCCCCAAAGGTTGATGGCCAAGGACGTGTTGCCCACAGGCACCACCTCGAAGGCATCGCCATAGGCTTGAATCTTGAAGCGCGTGACGCCCGATGGGGAAGCGGCAGCCTTGACTTTCTGCTCCTTCGCAGCGGAGGAGACGAAGAGTTTCAGCCCCGTCTTGCTCGTAAACGTATAACCGTTGGAGGCATCGCCCGTCACCTTGAACCATTCGCTATCGGCATAGGTGGGTTGGTTGACGGTGATTTCGCCACCAGCGGCCGAGGCATTGATCACCTTGCCGCCATTGACAAACTGAATGAGGTACCACACCTCGTTGTCATCGGTGCTGACCGTTGGCAAGGTCGCTGCGTGTGCGGCTGAGAAGAGGCTTATCAGCGCACAAAACAAAAGGGAAATTTTGTGTAACATAGTATTAAGTGTTTGAAGAAATATCATCTGATGGAAGATTCTGCTTCCAGGAAATAAAAAATAGGGAATAGGAAATGCTTGTGGCTGATGGAGAACAGCCCAGTAACTACTCAGGTCGTTCCAGAATGCGAGTCAATGTAGCTCGCGTTGCTCTAGGCTTGTATCAGATATGAAAGACAAAAACCAGTATAAACCCCTTGAAGAGTCTGGGGGCTTCGCCCTGGAGTTTGGGTTTCGGCCGGGTCTTATAAGAGCAAGCTCTTAACGCCCCATCCGAAACCCAAACTCCACCTTCTTTCAGAAGGCCATCAGCCTCTTCAAGGCGATAAACAGGAAATAAACACATTTTCCTCGGAAGAGGTGCATCGTCCCGTTGTGTACTTCCATTAGTCTTCGATGATGATTTCAGCCGGATGGGGTTTATTTCCTGTTTATCGCCTTGTGCTTGATGCAAAACCCGATAGGGTGATGCTGTGTCTGATTGGAAATCACTGAGCTTGCTCAGGGATTTCCTGACAGACACGGCATCAAATGTCTCGCCAGAGACATTTTGCATCAAGTGCAAGGGGTTTTTTAGGTTTTTGTTTTATCAGTGGCCACAGGATTTTTGT
>SFID01000137.1 GCA_004555425.1 Bacteroidales bacterium | reverse complement strand
AAACAATTCGATTCGTGTTTCTTTAACACGCCCACTTGGAGGTTCTACCCCGCGCGATTAGTAAAATTAGAAAGATTCGTGTTAAAAGAAACACGAATCTAATTACCTCCTACTTGGAGGTTCTACTTCGCGCGATTAGTAAGATTAGAAAGATTCGTGTTTAAAGAAACAACGCACACCGCAGTGCCACATGTTGACTCGCTATCTGGAGCAACCTGAGTAGTTACCATTTCGGGCAACAACGACCTGAGTAGTTACGATAATTATCCGAAAAGTGCCCATACGATTAAACCACTTGCCGCCTTGTGTGTCCAAACATAGTGTGCGACCCTTGAGGGCTGGCGATTGACAATCCGAAGCCCCCTCCGCTGGTTCATCCTCTGGTATGCTAGCCGACAACAGCACCCTCCTTTGGCAAATAATCCATACATATTTATATATATAAGTAATGAAGAAAAAAATTCTCCTAGTCCTTTTGGCCCTCTTGGGAGGGACCGGCGCCGCTCTGGCACAACAGAGCCGTGTCATTCAGGGACAAGTGCGCAATGCACAGACACAGAGCGTGGTAGAGTATGCCTCGGCCGTGCTGTTGCGTCAAGACAGTAGTGTGGTGCGCGGTACGACAACCGACTCCGCGGGTGCGTTCACCCTCGTTGCCCCCGACAAGGGTCGCTATCTCCTGCGCGTGTCGTACGTGGGCTACACTACGGCCTTCACCCCCATTGACATCACGGCCGCCAGCCCCGACTCCATCCGCTTGGGCGAAATCAAACTCCAGTCCACCGACAACACACTCCGCACAGCCACAGTCACGGGTGTGGCAGCCCGCGTTGAGCAGAAGGAAGACACCACCATGTTCAACGCCTCGGCCTATCGCGTGCCCGAGGGCTCATCGCTCGAAGCACTCGTGAAGCAGTTGCCCGGCGTGGAGGTGAGCGATGACGGCAAAATCACCTGGAACGGCAAGGAGGTCAAGGAACTCCTCGTCAACGGCAAAGACTTCTTCAAGGGCGACACCAAGGTGGCCATGAAGAACCTGCCCGTTGAAGTGGTGAACCGCATCAAGGCTTACGACAAGGCCAGCGACTATACCGAACTGACAGGCATTGACGATGGCGAGGAAACCACCGTGCTCGACATCTCTACGAAGCGTCAACTCAACGAATCGTGGGTGACCAATGCCGATCTGGCTTATGGTACGGAGAAACGCTATTCCGGCAAGTTCTTCGTGAATCGCTTCACCGACCAAGGCCGCATCACCCTCTTCGGATCGGCCAACAATGTCGGTTCGCGTGGCTTCGGTGGTCCCCGTGGCTTCACCACACCCCAGGGACTGATTGCCCAGAAGGAGGCAGGTATGGACTTCAGTTGGGAAAACGGCAAGCAGAAGAGAGAGCCCGGACGCTTCGAAATAGGCGGCAACGTGCGCTATAGCCACACCAGCACCGACCTGGTCAAGACGACAGCCAGCGAAACCTTCCTCACGGCAGGCCGCTCGCGCTCCTTCAGCAATTCTTGGGCAAAGAGCCACTCTTCCTCCACGAGCGTGAATGGTTCGCTCCGTTTGGAATGGGCGCCCGATTCAATGACAAACATCATCTTCCGTCCCTCGGTGAGCCATAGCGACAGCCACAACTCAGGACAGACGCAGACGGCCACATTCAACGACGACCCCTACGCCATCGACGGTATGGAGAGCCCTCTTGACAGTATGTTCCAGTCCACAGTGCCCGCCGAGTTGCAGGCCATCGCAGTCAACCGCACGGGCCGCTTCACCCTGGGCGACAGCAAGAGCAATGGTGCCAACGCCAATTTATATATGGTGCGCCGCATCGGTCAGAAGGGCCGCAACATTTCGCTGCGCGCACAGGGAGGCTACACCAAGAGCGAGAGCAACAACTTTTCCATCTCCAACATTACTTACTGGAATGGCCGTCCGAGCCAGTTTCTCAACCAGTACAGCACCCAGCCCTCCGTTTCTTGGAACTACAACGTACGTGTGGGATATGCCGAGCCCATCGCCAAGAACCTGTTTGCCGAGGTGCGCTATCAGTACTCCTATAAATATACCGACAGCGACCGCTCGCGCTTCAATCTTGACTCCCTTTTCTATGCGCCGTACGCCGACCTTTGGCCGCAGTACGCTTCCTTTGGCGACTCCGACAACTACCCTGTCATCGGCACCCTTCCCACCGAGGCAGATGTGCTGATGGCCGTGCGCGACCTCAACAATAGTCAGTACGCCACCTACAAGTATTACGACCACACAGTCAACGTAGGTCTGCGCTACAACACCGAGGCCATTCGCCTCAATGCAGGCGTGGATTTCAACCCTGAGCGCACACGCTTGGAATACGAACGCCCGGGCCAGAACATCGACACCATGGTGGTGCGCAAGGTATTCAACGTTTCGCCCCAGATACGTTTCCGCTATCGCTTCAACAAGACCACCAACCTCGACCTGCGTTATCGCGGTTCGGCTTCGCAGCCCACGATGACCAACCTGCTTGAAGTGGTGGACGACAGCGACCCGTTGAATATCACTATGGGTAACCCTGGCCTCAAGCCTTCGTGGAACAACAACCTTCGCGCCATGTTCAATACCTACGATGCTACGAAGCAGCGCGGCATGATGGCAGCCTTGATGTTCAGCCAGACGCGCAACAGCGTCAGCAACCTTATGGTGTACGACGAGGCAACAGGTGTGCGCTATACCCGCCCCGAAAACATCAACGGCAACTGGAGCGCCAACGGACACTATATGTTCAACTCGGCCCTCGGCGAGAAGAAACTCTTCAATATCCACACCTTCACGAACCTGAGCTACAATAACTCCGTGGGCTACGTGAGCAGTATGTCATCCGCCTCGTCAGCGCCTATCCGTCCGATGTATCTGACGTCCTACGAGGACTACAACAACATCTTCGCCTCTGCCAATCCTTCGCGCAGCACCACCCGCACCACGGGCGTGGGCGAGCGCCTCAACCTGTCCTACCGCACGGGTTGGTACGACATAGGTCTGGAGGGCCGTGTTAACTATCAGCACTCGCGCTCCACGCTGCAGGAGAATGCCAACATGGATACGTGGAATTTCTCCTATGGCGCCAACGCCAACTTCACCTTCAACTGGGGTATGTCGCTCTCCACGGACATCCGCATGAACTCGCGCCGCGGTTTCGCCGAATCTTCGATGAACACCAACGAACTTATCTGGAACGCACAGCTCTCGCAGTCGTTCCTCAAGAACAAAGCGGCCACCATCTCCCTCCAGTGGTACGACATCCTGCGCCAACAGAGCAACGTGAGCCGCACCATCAACGCTATGATGCGCAGCGACTCGTGGACCAACGCCATCAACAGCTACTTCATGGTTCACTTCATCTACAAGCTCAACATCTTCAAGGGTGCCAAGGGCTCGAAGGCCGAGCAGAAGCAACAGAATCAGTTCCAGCCCGGCATGATGCCGCCTCCGGGTCATCCCGGCGGACAAATGCCTCCCGCAGGTATGCGTCCTGGCGGCCCAGGCATGTTCTAATTGCAACCACACAATACACCGAAGGGGCTGTGCCAACTGCGGCACAGCCCCTTCGGTGTATGTGAGAAGTGAACGTACGATGTAACGGAAGAGGGGCGCATCTGGTTTGCGCGGTGCGATATTCTTACGTCACACGTCACACAAGATATGTCACACAAATATACGTCACACAATAATTGTACGGACTACTTATTTCTTGTCGAAATGCTGATAATCCTTAGTGTATTTCCAGTCGCCGCCCCAGCGAAAGCCCTTCGCGAGGAAAAGGCGGCAGCAGAGGTCGTTGCGGCGTATCATATAGGGATGCTTGCGGGAACGGTCCACGTAGGGCGCGCCAGCCTTTGGGTCGACGATGCGGCGGCCGTTTTTGTGGTAGATATAAGGATTGTAGAGCGGGTTGATATCCACCGCCATACCGTAGGCGTGGCGCGAGAGCACCGCCTTGCCTGGCACCTTGCGGTAGTTGAAAGCCGAGCTGTTATTGGCGGCCATACTGCGGCCGTCATCGCCGTCGTAGTTGTCGATTAGTTGCATCCGCTCAATGGGATAGCGGGCCTCGAAGAGTTGGCGCAGGATGTCGAGCACATCGTTGGCAATGCGTTGGTGGAGCACCATCTCGCCAACGAGGGCGCGGCCGTCCGAGGTGCGGTGGAGGCAGCGCAGATAGCGCAGTTCGCTCCGCTTCACAGGGCACCCCGCCTTGTAACTCTTGCCCTGCATACGTGCAAATACATCGTCGGGTATCGGCGTCACCTTGAAGAAAGATGCGTGGCCGTGCGCCTTGAGATAGGATTCGGAAACCTGATTGCCAGGGGCATATTGCGCACACAAGGGTAGGGCAGTGCAGCAGAGCAGGAGGAATAGGGGCAGAAGGAGTTGTCGCATAGAAGGATGGGGAATTTTTATGGATGAATGTATAATCTGAGGCAAATGTAAGGATATTTTCTGAAAATCAGCTGTTCGCGGTGAAAAACCACAGCCGCAACCTTGGCTATATGCCGCTCAACCCTTACTTTTGCAATACTTGTTCGCCTCCTATATATATAATATGGTGTGCGCAGTTAAAAATCGGGCTTTTGTTTCCTCACGCAAAAGCATCCATTGAACCTACCTAAGGTAGGTTCTATAAATTAGTTTCAAAGGAATCTTATTTTATAAATTGACTTGGATGTCTTTACGCCTCTCGCACCGTATCTTTTTGTTTTTCATTCGG
>SFID01000028.1 GCA_004555425.1 Bacteroidales bacterium | reverse complement strand
TAGCATAGCTATTCTGTTTGATGTCCTCCTTGTACTTCTCTACAAAAAGTTTTATGGAATTGCTTTCAAAGAACGTCTTGTTTTCTTGCGCCGCACGGGGCATTCCCGTTTAGCGAGTGCAAAAGTACGGACTAATTCCGATACCGCCAAACTTTTTTGCAAATATTTTTTCGCGCAAAATTCGGTTGTCCTGCAATTTCTGGATTTTATTCCTTTGTTTACAGGAGGTTAAGGCGCGGATTTGTTTTTTCTTCTTTTGTCCGCGGATTGCAAATTTGCTCAGTTTATTTTACACTGGCAAGGGATTTTTCCTCTTTTTTTCGCTTTTCTGCTGTAGGGCAGGTTTTTTGCTCTTTATTATAGAGGAGGGGAGAGGATGGGAGAGGAGGAAAGAGGAGGCAGGAGGAGACAGGGGGAGGCTGAGAAAAATAGGAAAGCGCGGTTGGCTCTGCGCCTTGGGCGCAGAGCACTTGGGACAGCGATAAGGGAGGGAGGAGAAAGGAAGGAGAAAGGAAGAAAGGATGGATGAAATGTTATCAATGTTTCTTCCATGAGAAGCGGATGGCATAGTAGAGGATGTGAGCTACGGCTAGGGCGCAACTGATGTATAATAAGGTGCGGTCGGACTGCCAGCCTGCCGTTTGCTGGTGCCAGAAGGCGGTGAGCAGGCACACGAGGCTGAGGATGGTTCCTAGGACACTGAGGAACGATTGTCCGTGGCGGCGATGGGTGCCGCCGCCCAATATGCTATGACGTACACCGTATGCGGAATAGACGTCCAAGCCTATCAGCATCCAAATGACTAGGCGCAGCCATGTGTCGGCGGGCAGGAAGAGCATCATACCCACACAACAGATGACGCCCAAGGTGGGCAAGAGCGGAACGAACGGCGTGCGGAAACCGCGCGGCGCATCGGGCATCGTGCGGCGCACAATAATCACGCCCGCACAGACTAGGGTAAAGGCGAAGAGCGTGCCGATGCTGGTCATCTCGCCTGCCACTCGCGAGGGCACAAAGCCTGCCAACAATCCGCCAAACACCATGAAAAGCAGGTTGCTACGAAGGGGCGTGTGGAAGCGTTTGCTGATTTGCGAGAAGAAGGCGGGCAAGAGTCCATCGCGGCTCATGCTATAAAACACGCGGCTTTGGCCCATGAGCATCACCATAATCACACTGGCATAGCCCAAGAGGATAGCAATGAGGATGCCGCGGTTCAACCACGGATAGGCAGGCACGACCACGCCATCGGCTCCCACAGGTCCCATGTGGGCCACAGCGACGGCGGCTGGGGCAATCTCGTTGCCGCTCTTGGCAAATTCGGAATAATGCACCACGCCCGTCATCACGTGTGCGAACAATATATATAATATGGTGCAGACAAGCAGCGAGCCCAAGATACCGATGGGCATATTGCGTTTAGGGTTGATGGTTTCCTGTGCTGCCGTGCTCACGGCGTCAAATCCGATATAAGCAAAGAAGACGATGGCCGCACCGCGCAGCACGCCGCTCCAGCCGAAGTCGCCAAAGTCACCCGTATTAGCGGGCACGTAGGGCGTCAGGTTTTCGGTATTCACATATTTCCACCCAAGGAAGATAAAGGCGAAAACGACGGACAGTTTGAGAACCACAAGGAAGTCGTTGAAGCGCGCGCTGCCCTTCGTGCCGCCTGCCAGGAAGAGCGAGAGAATGACGACAATGCAAATGGCAGGCAGATTGACCACGCCGCCCTCGGCTGGGCAGGCACAGATTTCGGGTGGCAGGGCCCAGCCAATGTCTGCCAGCATAAGGGTGAAATATCTGCTCCAAGAGACACTCACGGTGACGGCTGCCACGGCATATTCCAACACGAGGTCCCAGCCTATAATCCAGGCAACCAGTTCGCCCATCGTCACATAAGAATAGGCATAGGCGCTACCCGAGATGGGAATCATCGAGGCGAACTCGGCATAGCACAGACCAGCCAAGGCACAGGCCACGGCTGCCAGCGCAAAACTAATCGTAATGGCGGGCCCCGTATGCAGACCAGCCACCACGCCCGTCACAGAGAAAAGTCCGGCACCAATAACCACGCCCACTCCGAGGGCTATCAACCCCAAGGGACCCAGCACACGTTTCAAGCCCTTGCCACCATCATTGTTGGCCTCGGCCATCATCGAAGCGATTGATTTTTTCGTAAATAAGTCCATAGTCTATTCTTTTTGTATTGTTTAATGATGCAAAATTAGCAATTTTATATTTACAATACTTATTTTCCCTGCTTTTTGACAGACACGCTCCTATCCAAAGGGGCTCTTTGCGCGAAAAAGCCTAGGAGGGAGCACAAATTTTCGGCCAAAAGTCGTACCTTTGCCGCACAAATCGGCTTGCGCACAACGGATTTACGCTAGTGCGGCTCGCCATTTATCATTCTATGAAACCAAAGAAAATCATCAAAAACTGGTCCGTCCCCAAAGGTCAGGAACTGACAGAATTTGACAAGAAGGTGCTGGCCTTCCAGAACCGCGGCGAACTGGTGCCCAAGCGCAAACTCATCAAGACGCCCGAGCAAATCGAAGGCATCCGCCGTTCGGGCGTGGTCAATACGGGGGTGCTCGACCTGATTGAGCGCGAGATACACATCGGCATGTCAACGGCCGAAATCGACCGCTTGGTCTATGAGTACACCACCGACCACGGCGCCATCCCCGCTCCGCTGAACTACGAAGGTTTCCCCAAGAGCGTCTGCACGAGCATCAACGAGGTGGTTTGCCACGGCATCCCCTCGGACGACGAAATCCTCGAAGAGGGCGACATCATCAATGTGGACGTTTCGACCATCCTCGACGGCTACTACAGCGACGCCTCGCGCATGTTCATTCTCGGCGAGACCACTCCCGAGAAGGCCAAACTGGTTCGCGTGGCCAAGGAATGCCTCGAAATCGGGCAGGCTGCGGCGAAGCCCTGGGGTTTCGTGGGCGACATCGGCAAGGCCATTGCCAAACACGCCCATGCCAACGGTTTCAGCGTCGTTCGCGACCTGTGCGGACACGGCGTTGGCCTGGCCTTCCACGAAGACCCCGAGGTGGACCACTACAACACGCACCGCAACGGAATGCTCCTCGTGCCAGGCATGGTCTTCACCATCGAGCCGATGATTAACATGGGCACCTGGGAGGTATTCGTTGACGAAGAAGACGACTGGACCATTGTCACCGAGGACGAACTGCCCTCCGCCCAATGGGAGCACACCTTCGTCATGACCGAACACGGTCTGGAAATCCTCACTCACTAACATCCCCTCCTTACACTAGAAACAATATGTCTGTCACTATACTTGCCATCGAGTCCAGTTGCGACGATACCTCGGCTGCCGTCATGCGCGACGGCCGCCTGCTCAGCAATGTAACGGCTAGCCAGGCTGTGCACGAGGCCTACGGCGGCGTGGTGCCCGAACTGGCATCGCGCGCCCACCAGCAGAACATCCTGCCCGTTGTCGATCAGGCCCTCAAGCAGGCTGGCGTGGCGAAGGAAGAACTCTCGGCCATCGCCGTCACCCTAGGCCCCGGCCTGATGGGCTCCCTGCTGGTCGGCACCTCGTTTGCCAAGGGCATGGCCATCTCGCTGGGCATCCCGCTCATTGAGGCCAACCACCTGCAAGGCCACATCCTGGCACACTTCATCCAAGAAGGCGACGCCGACCGCCCCACCCCGCCCTACCCCTACCTCTGCCTGCTCGTCAGCGGCGGCAATTCGCAAATCGTCAAGGTCAACGCCTACAACGACATGGAGATTCTCGGACAAACCATCGACGATGCGGCGGGCGAAGCCATCGACAAATGCAGCAAGGTCATGGGACTGGGCTATCCCGGCGGCCCCATCATCGACCGGCTGGCGCGACAGGGCAACCCCAAGGCCTACGCCTTCAGCAAGCCGAACATCCCTGGACTCAACTATAGTTTCAGCGGACTGAAGACCTCCTTCCTCTACTTCCTGCGCGACCAGCTGCAGGCGGACCCCGATTTCATAGAGCACCACAAGGAGGACCTCGCCGCCTCGTTGGAATATACCATCGTCGAGATTCTCATGAAGAAACTCAAGCAGGCCGTCAAGGAAACGGGCATCAACCACGTGGCCCTCTCGGGCGGCGTATCGGCCAACACGGGGCTGCGTGAAGCATTCAAGGCGCGCGAACGTTCGGGCACGTGGCACATCTACATCCCGCCCTTCTCCTACACCACGGACAACGCTGCTATGATAGCCATCACGGCCTACTACAAATACCTCGACGGGCAGTTCTGCCCCATTGACAAACCAGCCTACGCCAACAGCCGCGGCGACAATCTCATCTGCCGCTAACCCTATTGCATCTTCATACAACCACATAAAAACAACGAACCTATGGATTTAGATCTCAAACTTGTCAGCAAGGAAATCAACGAAATGATGTGGCGCAACCACAAAACCCTCGCCACAGCCGAGAGTTGCACAGCAGGCCGCGTAGCCAGCGTCATCACCGCCGTGCCGGGCAGTTCCAACTATTATAAAGGCGGCCTCGTCTGCTACGCCGATGAAGTCAAGATACAGTTGCTCAAAGTAGATGCCGATGTCATCGCCGAGAAAACGCCCGTCTGCGAAGAGGTGGTCCGCCAGATGGTCATCGGTGCCAACGAACTCTTCCACACGGACTACGCCGTAGCCATCAGCGGCTTTGCGGGCCCTGGCGGTCCCGACGGCGGCCGCAGCGGTGTCATCGTGGGCACGATATGGATTGCCGTTGGCACGAAGGACGACGTGGTCACCACTATGATTGAAGAGGACAACGGCCGCGACAAGAACTTGGCCTCCGCCACCACCGTTGCCATGCACCTGCTCCGCGACTACCTCAAGGAGCACATGGAAAACGATGAAAGCGAAGCCTAACTCGCGCGCGCGTTCCTTATATATAGGAAACCAAAATCCGATCTCCTATTCCTACACAAGGAATGCAAAAGAGGCTGTACCAATCTGCGTACAGCCTCTTTTCTTGTTGGGTAATTGGAGGGACGCGATACATTCCGCAAGCTCAGAGCCACCTTCCTTGAACATCAAAGGCAAGCTTTACAATCCGATTTGGCTATGAATATCCACAACGAGCGGCTCTCATTATACGGCCTTACCACAAAAAAGCCGAATGATTTACCACAAAAAAGCCGAATGATTTGCCACAAAAAAGCCGAATGATTTACCACAAAAAAGCCGAATGGCTTGGTAACTCGTTGGAAATTACGCGATTTCTATTCGCTAGTTGTAATCATCGTGGGTATCCATACCGATGCCGTGGAGACACAACTCAAAACCATTGGTTTCGTAACTACTCAGGTTGTTCTAGATTGCGAGGCAACGTGTGGACCTTCGGTTTGAGGTATTTATTTTAACACGAATCTTACGAATCTTTCTAATTGCGCGGGGTTAACCTCCAACTAGGAAACAATTCGACTCGTGTTTCTTTAACACGCCTACTTGGAGGTTCTACCCCGCGCGATTAGTAAGATTAGAAAGATTCGTGTTTAAAGAAACACGAATCGAATTACCTCCCACTTGGAGGTTTTACCCCGCGCGATTAGTAAGATTCGTAAGATTCGTGTTTAAAGAAACAACGCACACCGCAGTGCCACACGTTGACTCACTATCTGGAGCAACCTGAGTAGTTACTTGGTTTCATCCTTATAAAAAGGTGCGCTCACGGCGTTTGTGCCTATACATCTAGTTTCGATACCCATTCTAGCCTATACCCGCCCAGACGGCGTCAAGGTGATTCCGCTGGCATATCTGAAAAACTGAGGTTGCGTAGGCCGCTGGTCAGACAGAATCGGCAAGTTTCCGTTTCTATCTCCGAGAAAGTCAGCGACCCGCGCCCGCGGGTCACGCGACCTGCGCCCGCGGGTCACACGACCTGCGCCCGCGGGTCGCGCGACCTGCGCCCGCGGGTCGCTGACTTTCTCGGAGACAAAAACGGGAATCGCCAACATTGGATTGCATTCGGGCGCAGTACATTCGCCTCGCATCGGGCAACGCCTCCCTGCGCGCCTTGCATGAAAGGAACTGTCGGCCTACGAGGCGCATGCCCTCTTGTATCTTGACCGGCAGACTGACTGTCGGTACCGACTTTTTTGAACAAACAGGAGGGAAGAAGACCTCAGTGCGGGCCTTCTTCCTTCCTTTTTTTGGCTGGGATTCTGAGGGAGGAAGGATATTTTTTTGTACTTTTGTCACGCTAACTAACCCGCTTTGTGGAAAGGATTGAGAGTTTTCTGACTTATCTTACTGCCGACAAGGGCTACTCACCGCAGACCGTGAGCAAGTACGAGGCGTGTCTGCGCGCCTTTCGCGCCTTCTTCCTCGGGAAGGATGCCGCCTGGACGTGGACCGACATCGACACGGACGTGGTGCGCGCCTGGGTGGCCCACCAACACGAGCAGGGACTCCATCCCCACACCATCCACGCGGGACTGAGCGCGTTGCGGTCGTTCTATCGCTACCTGATGCGCATGAACCTGGCACAACGCAACCCCGCTGCTCTCGTGCGCAACCCCAAGGCCGACAAACCCCTGCCCACCTTCTTGAAGCAGGAGGAGATGAACCGCCTGCTGGACGACACGCCCTTTCCCGACTCGTTTGAGGGCAGGCGCGACCACCTCGTGCTGCTCCTGCTCTATTGGACAGGGATGCGCCGCGCCGAACTGGTGGGCCTCAACGTGGAGGACGTTGACCTGAAGGGCGGGGAACTCAAGGTGACGGGCAAGCGCAACAAGCAGCGTATCCTGCCCTTCGGCCCCGAGGTGCGCGAGGCCATCAGCAGTTATCTGGCGGAGCGGGCCGTACTCGTGGCCGACGGCGGCGAAGACTGCGGAGTGCGGAGTGGCGCGCTGCTGGTTTACCGTCCCTCGCGGCCAAAGGCGGCGGCCTACCGCCGAATAACGGCCGTCAAGGTGCAAAGCACCGTACGCCACTACCTCTCGCTCGTCACCACGCAGCGCAAGCGGACCCCCCACGTGCTTCGCCACACCTTTGCCACTGTGATGCTCAACAACGGAGCGGACCTCGAAGCCGTCAAGGAACTCCTCGGTCACGAAAGCCTCAACACCACCGAAATCTATACGCATACGACCTTCGCCGAACTGCAAAAGGAATACGAAAAAGCCCACCCGCGCAGCCAGCATAACACGAGCGAAACACAATAAACGAACATCTCCTACGTTAATCTAATAGAGAGCGTTCTTTTGGCTCTTCCCCTTGCCAAACCTTCCCATCTGTATCAATGAAAATCAGCATTATCACATCCACCTATAATAGTGCAGCCACGCTCGCCGACACCTTCGAGAGCGTGCTGGCCCAAACGCACCAGGACATCGAATATATCGTAGTCGATGGCGATTCGAAGGACCAGACGCTGGACATTATCCGCACCTACGAGCCCCGCTTCGAGGGACGTATGCGCTGGATCAGTGAGCGCGATAATGGTCTCTATTTTGCCATGAACAAGGGATTGTCAATGGCCACGGGCGATGTCATTGGTATTCTCAATTCAGACGATTTCTATACGGACGAGACGGTGCTCGAGCGCATTGTGCAGGCACTGGAGCAGACGGGTGCCGAGGCGGTGTATGGCGACATCCACTATGTGGCCGCCGACAACCTCAACCGCTGCCTGCGCTACTACAGTTCGCGAGGTTTCTCGCGCTGGACCATGCGCCTGGGATTCATGCCCGCCCACCCTTCCTTCTATTGCCGCAGAGAAGTGTACGAGCGCCACGGCCTGTTCGACACACGCTATAAGGTGGCGGCGGACTTTGAACTGCTGCTGCGCCTCATCTTTGTGGGCAACATCTCCACCACGTATATCCACAAGGACTGCGTGACGATGCGCGACGGCGGCGCATCGAATGCCAACCTGCGGAGCCGCCTGCGCATTATGCGCGACCATCGCCAGGCACTGCGCCGCAACCATGTGCGCTCGGGCTATGCCATCCTCAGCCTGCGCTATATCTACAAACTGGGCGAGATTATTATCAGCCGCATGCACCCCGCTCCGCCACTCCCTGCCTATATCACGCAGCGAACCACTCAAGAATAGAATTGCTCGGAACTAAAAATACCGCACGCCGTCATCCTTCTGACAGCGTGCGGTATTTTTGTGTGTTGATCGGCGAGGGGAAATCAGAGCAGGCTCTGAATGGCTTCGAGGCTCGTCACCTCGTAGGTACAAGGAACCGTGGCGGGGCGGCCCGTGCGGTTGAAGTAGATGGTGGGCAGGCCGGCCTGTTGCGCGCCTGTGATGTCGGTGTCGGGATTGTCGCCTATCATCAACGTGGTGGCGAGGGGCGCGCCCGTCTGGCGGAGGGCGTATTCGAAGAAGCGGACATCGGGCTTGTTGTAGCCTGCATCCTCGCTCAGGATGATGGTGTCGAAACTATCTTGAAGCCCGCAGGAACGCAGTTTGCGGTATTGCACCTCGTGGAAGCCGTTGCTGCACATGTGGAGACGGTAACCGCGCTCGCGCAGATAGGCCATCAGACTGCGCGCGCCGGGAATGAGGCCTGGCTTGGAGGCGCAAAGGTCGAGGAAGCGGTCGCTCGTTTGTAGGCAGAACTCGCGCGTGGGCTCCAAGCCCTCGCCCAGACTGAGCGGATGGCGGAAGCGCTCAACGATGAGGTAATCGCGGGTGATTTCTCCGCGCGAATATTGCGCCCAGAGCAGGAGGTTCACGCGCCAATAGGTATCAAAGAACTCCTGCGGGCGGGGGAAATAGCGCTCGAAGCCTTGCTCGTCAAACAGTTCGCGCAGGGCGATGTCGGCATTGCCATGCGTATCGTAGAGGGTATCGTCGAAATCGATGAAAAGGTCGGTGTAGGTCACGGGGATAGTAGGTATAGGAGGATTATAAAGCAATAAAAAATAGGTAAGCCCCCTCAGCAACGGCTGCGCCTTGTGGCTTACCTATATATAATATGGTGTGCGCATCGGCTGTCTATTCCGCGTCGAACAGGCGGACAGCCTTGAGCACGTTTTCGATTTTCTTGAGCGCGTCGCAGACGAGTTTGACGTCCTCTGTGTCGTGCACGGTCACTTGAATCTTGCCCTCGAAGATGCCATCGGTCGTCTCTAGCGTGATGCGCTTGACGGTGAACTGCGACATGCCTCTCAGCACATCGGCAATGGCGTAGAGGACGCCCTGCGAATCCACGCCCTTGATACCTATGAGCGCATCGAAGAGTTTCTCCTTGTGCGTGTCCCAGCGCGTGGCGATGATGTTGTTGCCATAGCGCGTCTTGAGTTTCGTGGCGTGCTCGCAACTGCGTGCATGTATCTCAAGTATGCCCTGGGCATTGATATAGCCCATCACGTCGTCGCCGGGGATGGGATGGCAACAGGGCGCAATAATACACTTATCGAGGACGGCCTCGTCGAGCGTGAGGATTTGCTTGCGGTTGAGGTTCTTGGCGAAATCCTTGTCGACTTGGTGGCTGACCTTGGCCTCCTTGCGGCCGATGAAGGGGATATACTTGCGCCATCCGCTGCCGCGCTTTTTGCCGCGGAGCAGGTCCACGTCGTCATCGGAAGGCGTCAGCGAACCGCTGCCGATAGCCTGGTAGAGTTCTTCGCGCTTGGTGAGTTCGTGGAAGGCCACGAGCTTGTCGATATTGGGAATGGAGTATTCCAACTCGCGGTCCGCAAAGAACTGCTTGAGCTGCTGCTGTCCCTTCTGCTGCTTCTCGCGATTTTCGCGGCGGAGTATGGCTTGGATTTTGCCTTTCGCCTTGGCCGTTGTCGCAAAGGAGAGCCATTCGGGCTGGACGTGTTGTGTGCGCGAGGTGATGATTTCTATCTGGTCGCCGCTGCGGAGTTTGTAGGACAGGGGTACGAGTTTGTGGTTGACCTTTGCGCCGAAGCAGTGGCTACCTAGGAAGGAGTGGATGGAGAAGGCAAAGTCGAGAGCCGTTGAGCCAGCGGGCATCGTCTTGAGTTCGCCCTTGGGCGTGAAGACCATGATTTCGCTGGTGAAGAGGTTGAGTTTGATAGTGTCGAGGAGGTCGAGCGTATCGGGCTGGGGGTCGTCGAGGATTTCCTTGATAGAATTGAGCCAGCGGTCGAGTTCGTTCTCATCATAGGCAGCGCCCGCCTCCTTGTACTTCCAATGGGCAGCGAAACCCTGCTCGGCGATGTCGTCCATGCGGTCGGAGCGAATCTGCACCTCAATCCATTTGCCCTGCTTGCTCATGAAGGTGTTGTGGAGGGCCTGATAGCCGTTTGCCTTGGGGTTGGAGAGCCAATCGCGGAAGCGCTGGGGGTGCGGCGTGTATATCTGCGTGAGCGCGGAGTAGATGCGGTAGCACTCGTTAACCTCTTCGGCGCGATTCTTGGGCGTGAAAACGATACGGATAGCCAGAATGTCGAAGACTTCTGCAAAACTAACGTGCTTGTTTTGCATCTTGCGCCAAATGGAATAGGGGCTCTTGATGCGCGCCTTGATGGTATATTTCATGCCTATCTCGTCGAGGGCCTGACGGATGGGCGGCGTGAACTTGTCGAAGATAGTATCGCGCTCGGGCTGCGTCTGCGCCAGTTGTTTCTCTATCTCGGCATATTCTTCGGGATGCTCGTATTTGAAACTGAGATTCTCCAGTTCGGTTTTAATCTTGTTGAGACCAAGGCGGTCGGCCAAGGGCGCGAAGATGTAGAGCGTTTCGCCGGCAATCTTGTACTGTTTGCTGGGCAACATACTCTGGAGCGTGCGCATATTGTGCAGGCGGTCGGAGATTTTGATGAGGATGACGCGCACGTCGTCGCTCATCGTGAGCAGCAACTTCTTGAAGGTTTCGGCCTGGAGCGAAGCCTTGTCGCCGAAGATGCCGCCGGAGATTTTCGTCACGCCCTCCACGATATTGGCCACCTTAGGGCCGAAGAGATTGCTCAGGTCATCGTTGGTATAGTCGGTATCTTCTTCGACGTCGTGGAGGAGGGCAGCACAAATGCTAGTACTGCCCAGTCCGATTTCTTCGCAAGCAATCTGCGCAACGGCGATGGGGTGCAAGATATATGGCTCGCCCGAGCGTCGGCGTACGCCTTTGTGCGCCTGCTTGGCGAAATGGAATGCCTTGGTGATAATGTCCACCTTGCGGCGATGGTTGCTTGCCAGATAGGTATCTATGAGTTTTTGAAAGGCAGCGTTTATGAGTTCTTCGTCGCGTATTTCCTGCGGCGTGAGTTGCGGAGTGGGATGGGTATTGTCTGGCATAGGATTAGATAGTTAGGAGTTAGGTGTTAGGAGTTAGGAGTTGTCCTTCCTATCGTTAGGAGTTAGGTGTTAGGTGTTGTCCTCCTATAGTTAGGTGTTGTCCTTCCTATATAACATATAATATATACGACTATTGAACTAGTAGTCCAGGCAGCATTGAAACAAAATGCCCGAAGGGATTCTCCTAAGACTAGGAAGCCGCAGGCTTCAGCAGGAACTCGGGCGCAAAGCAAACGTTGAAACTCGGGCGCAAAGCGAACGAAAAAAACGTTGGCGGAGGAGTAAGGGCGGTCCTTACTCCTCCGCCTCTGTTCCTGACAAGTTCGTGTGGGAGCCTGCCTTATTTCAGTTTGAGCACTTGGCCTGGTTTGAGTTTGTCGTCCTTGAGGCCGTTGGCTTTCTTGAGTGCGGACACTGTGGTGCCATTGCGTTGGGCAATGACGCTAAGGTTGTCACCCGACTTGACGGTGACGCTTCTGGGCGTTGATTTTTCCTTCTTTGTCGTCGTAGATTTCTTGTCACCGCGAGAGGAAGATCTCTCGTTGCGGCTCGTTGATTTCTCATTGCGACTGGAAGTCTTTTCGTTGCGGCTCGTTGATTTCTCATTGCGACTGGAAGTCTTTTCGTTGCGGCTCGTTGATTTCTCGTTGCGTCTGGAAGTCTTCTCGTCGCGGCTCGTTGATTTCTCGTTGCGTCTGGAAGTCTTTTCGTTGCGGCTCGTTGATTTCTCGTTGCGGCTGGAAGTCTTCTCGTCGCGGCTCGTTGATTTCTCGTTGCGACTGGAAGTCTTCTCGTTGCGGCTCGTTGATTTCTCATTGCGGCTGGAAGTATTCTCGTTATTATCGCGAGTGGCTTTCTGCTCCTTGACGGGCTTCACTTCCTTCACCTCTCTGACGGGTTTGACTTCACGCGGCGTTTCTTGCTTAGCGGGTTGTTCCTTCTCGCGAGCGTTCGTCTTCTTGCTCTTATTATTTTCCTCGGGCGTATTCTTCACTTTGACAGTGCCGCGACGGGTGATGAGTTCGCTTCGGCGGTAGTTGTAGATGGAGTCTTGGTTCTCCACGAAAAGCAGCACGGATTCTTGGGGCAGGCGAAGGATGCGCGGTGCGCTCTTTCCGGGAATCACGTCGGTGCGATACTGCGGGTTGAGCGCTTTGATGGCATCGCGGTCTACCTTGCAGTAGGCCACAATCTGGTCAATGTGCAAATCCTGATTGACCATGACGGTGTCGGTGACAACGGGCAATTTCGTGCGCATCGGACAGATGTTGTGCTCGCAATAGTAGTTCATGATATAGTTGGCGGCGATGAACGCGGGCACGTAGCCGCGGGTTTCCTTGGGCAGATAGGGATAGATGGCCCAATAGTCCTGTAAGCCACCTGCTCGGCGGATGGCCTTGTTGACGTTGCCTGGGCCGCAGTTGTAGGCGGCGATGACCAGGTTCCAGTCGCCGTAGATTTTGTAGAGGTCGCTCAGGAAGTGTGCGGCGGCATAGGACGACTTGATGGGGTCGCAGCGTTCATCAACCACGCTGTTGATTTCGAGATTATAGCGCTTGGCAGTTGTCAGCATGAACTGCCAGAGGCCTGCTGCGCCTACGGGGCTGACGGCCGTGGGGTCGAGGGCCGACTCGATGACGGGCAGGTATTTCAGTTCGAGCGGCAGGCCATAATAATCAAGGGCTTCTTCGAAGATGGGCACGTAGAAATTGCCAGCGCCGAGCATATAGGAAACGCGGCGGCGCAGGTTGCCCGAGTATCGGTCAATGAAGTGCTGCACCACCTCGTTGTGGCTCATCTCCATGACGGCGGGGATGCGCGCCAGGCGGTCGCGATAGACTTCTTCGTCGTAGGTAGGATTCACGTTGGGATTCTGGCAGGTGGTGTCGGGGTAGAGATACTGCTTGGCGCACCACTGCTGGAGCAATTCGTCAATATCGGAGGACATACCTTCGGGCAGGCCGATGGTTTCGTCCTCGTTGAAACGATTGTCATGGATAGTAATCTCGTTCTGAGCCTGTGCTCCGAGTGTCAATGCTCCTGCAAAGAGCAATGCGATGTATTTCTTTAAGCTTTTCATACGGATTGATTGGCTGTTGGATGCTTCAGCGGATTAATTATGAATGGATTAGGGAAAGCGGTCTTACGTGTGGCCACCGCGGAGGGAGTTCCTTGGAATTGTGGATGCCTAGAACCTCAGGCTACATCCCATGCCGTAGGAATGGCTGGTCCGTCCGATGCCCTGCTGCGGGATAACGGCTGGCTCCACTCTGATGCTGAGGTCGGGACTAATGTCGAAGACGGACAGATGGGCGTCAACATAGGCATCAACCACGGAGAGCAGATATATGCCCGCGAAGCAGAAAGCACTGAGGTCGCGATAGCGGCGATAGTAGTTCTTCTTGTTTTTGAATATCTTCTTGAATTGTTCCTCGCGCCCCGTGATGTCGTAGCGGGGTGGGAGCATTTCCAAGTAACTATTGGTATTGGGGTCGTCGTCCATAATATCTAGATATGCCTGCGAGTAGTCGCGGTACATCTGTTGGTTCCACAGGAATGCGTAGGTGCATCCGAGGAATCCTCCGTAGAGGATGGGGAGTTTCCAATACTTGCGGTTGTAAATCTGTCCTGCACCTGGGAAGACGAGCGACAGCCACAGGGCGCGCTGCGGGTCGGGCACAAACATCGATATGGGCACGCGGCCATCGCGCCCCTTGCGTGTTTTGATGCGGGTGCCTTGGAAGTTGACTGCTTCGGCCGCATCAACGCTGCGCTCCAGGCTATCGATGGCGGCTTCGGTCGGGAGGTCATCAGGCAGCGTCAAGCTGTCGTCGGGCAAAGCCGCCACGTCTTCGGGCGAGGCCAAGAGGTCGTTGGGCATAAAGCACAAATCCTCACCTTGAACGGGTGAGGGAATTTGGGCGGCAGTCGCCGTTGAGCCTACCCCAGCCAGGAGGCTCAACAGCAGGATGACCACTGCTACACAAGCATTGTCTATGTAACAGCGGTGCCTCATCCTTTCATTTTATCAAAGAGGCTGACGATGTGCTCAAGTTCTTCTTCGTTGGAGAAGGGGATGGTAATCTTGCCCTTCCCCTGATCGGAGCAGGTCATCTGCACCTTGGTCTGGAAGAAACTGGAGAGGCGTGTCTTGAGCAGGTTGTATTCTTCGGGCAAGCGTTGTTTGCCTCCCGTCTTGATTTGCTTGCGCCCCACCTGCACGGTCTCGCCGCTGTTGAGGGCTTTGACCATGTCCTCCACTTGGCGCACGCTGTAGCCGTGCTCCTTGATTTCCTTGAAGAGTTTGACCTGTTCGCTGGGTTGGCGCAAGCCGAGGAGGGCGCGGGCATGTCCTTGGTCCATCTCCTTATTCTGAATGGCCATTTGCACTTGCGCGGGCAGTTTCAGGAGGCGGAGGTAGTTGGCAATGGTCGCACGGTTCTTGCCAATCTTCTCGCTGAGTTTGTCCTGCGTGAGGTGGTATTGTTCGATAAGGTTCTGGTAGGCCAGGGCTATTTCGATGGCGTTGAGGTCTTCGCGCTGAATATTTTCGACCAAGGCCATCTGCATCATGTTCTCGTCGTCGACGGTGCGGATGTAGGCCGGGATGCTGTAGAGGCCCGCAATCTGCGAAGCGCGCCAACGGCGTTCGCCAGCGATAATCTGGTAGTTGCCATCCTCCATCTCGCGCAGGGTGATGGGCTGGATAATACCGATTTGGCGAATGCTTTCGGCCAGTTCCTCGAGGGCCGTGGGGTCAAACTCGCGGCGCGGCTGGTTGGGGTTGGCCTGTATCTGCGCGATGGGCACTTCGCTGATGGAGGAGGAACCGCTGGTGTGCACTTCCTCTTCGATGGAAATGAGCGCATCGAGTCCGCGTCCGAGCGCGGGGAATTTCTTATGGGCTGCCATTTTGATGGTAGGTTTTGGAGAGGGTTCGTCTGCTGTTGAAAGCCTTCCGCCAGTCACGTCGCGTGGGGTCGCTCCCATTCATCGTCCCTTTGCAATGGGAGAGCCAGGGGGCCTAGGCACGACAACCGCGAAGCCTGTGCCAGACGATTCCTACTTGTTTTTCTGAATAATCTCCTTGGCCAATGCCAAGTGGTTCTTTGCACCCGTGGAATCTGCATCGTAGAGGATGGCGGGCAGGCCGTGCGAGGGCGCCTCGCTCAACTTGACGTTGCGCTGGATGACGGTCTTGAACACGAGTTCCTGAAAGTGGCGCTTCACCTCATCGTAGATTTGGTTGGCCAATCGCAGGCGCGAATCGTACATCGTCAGCAGGAATCCCTCGATTTCGAGTTCGGGATTGAGCTTTTGCTTGACGATTTTGATAGACTGCAGCAGTTTGCTGATTCCCTCAAGGGCAAAGTATTCGCACTGCACGGGGATGATGATAGAGTTGGCTGCTGTCAGCGCGCTCACCGTCACCACGCCCAGCGAGGGCGAACAGTCAATGAGGATATAGTCGTAGTCGTCCTTGATGGGCTGGAGCATATTGCGGAAGAGTTGCTCGCGCCGCGGTATATTCATCATTTCGACCTGTGCGCCCGCCAGATTGATGTGCGAGGGCAGGACGTCGAGGTTTTCAATATCTGTGGTATAGATAGCCTGTGTCGGATTGACGCGGCGAATGAGGCAGTCGTACACCGATACGTCCACCTTGCTCAGATCTACGCCGAGGCCGGAGGAAGCGTTGGCCTGCTGGTCCGCATCGACGAGAAGCACCTTCTTTTCGAGCGTTGCCAGCGAGGCTGCGAGATTCATAGCCGTTGTGGTCTTGCCCACACCGCCTTTCTGATTGGCTAATGCAATGATTTTTCCCATGTTGTTTGCTTAATATTTAGGCAACTGCAAAATAATGGGCCCATGCAAAGCAGGCCGTTGGAGTTTCCTTCGGGAAAAGCCCCCAAACAGCGCGCCAGCAGACACCTTTTGCAGTTTGCAAAGATAACTATTTTTCCGCGACTACGGAGGGATTAAACTTTTTTTCGTACTTTTGCATACCACATATTTACGCGACAGGCCCGTTTTGCTGACTGCACTTCCATTTTTTGGCCCGACACGTGTGCTTTCCTGCGTATGGCCGAGGTGAGAAATGTACCGCACCTTGCTTGCAAGGTATGAGTACAGGGTTTGTTCTCATTGGGTATATATTATTGTGTGTCATTTCCATGATACTCACACCTTGCAAGCAAGGTGCGGTACATTTCTTTCCAGCGCAATTTGCAATTAAAAATCCACCTGAGTAGTTACTCGAAATGTTAAAATGCAGTTTTTTCGCTCCAAAAACTTTAATATCTTTTAGGATTTGAAGCCCGAAAAATTTTCGGAATCGCCACTGCGCGCACCAACTTGGCCCGAAAAAAATCCGCAAAAGCCAGAAAAAATTTTTATCCCTGAGATAAATTTTTCTATCTCCGAGGTAAAAATCACTGATTTTCGGGCAGAAAAAAAGGAGAAAACCCGCATCAATGGGCTCTCTCCTCTACGCTAGGACAAAGATACAACATTTTCCCGCGAAATCCAAATCGATTTAACATATCGCAACAGTCTTCGAAATGTTAAAAGACGAGTTTTGCACACCCTAGGCTCCGCCATGTGTTATATTACGAGGCGCGGTCGCTGCGCTCCCTCTGCCTCGTTTCGGTCGCTGCGCTCCCTTAGTTTCAACGGTCGCTGCGCTCCCTAGTTTCAGGTTTCAACGGAAGCCTGCGGCTTCCTAGTTTCAACGCAGCCTTCGGCTGCTGGCTCGATAGTCTTGAACCTTGAGTTTCAACGGTCGCTGCGCTCCTTAGTTTCAACGGTCGCTGCGCTCCTTAGTTTCAACGGTCGCTGCGCTCCTTAGTTTCAACGGTCGCTGCGCTCCCTAGTTTCAATGGTCGCTGCGCTCCCTCGTTTCTACGCAGCCTACGGCTGCTAATTCAATAGTAGTATTTCCTTTCTTCTCTCCCTGAATGAAAAATAAACCTTACCTCATTATCTCCAACGACGACGGATATACGGCCGGCGGCATCAACTTCCTCATCGAAACCCTGCGCCCTATGGCCAACCTCCTCGTTGTCGCGCCCGACCAGCCACGCTCGGGACAAGGATGCGCCTTCACGCCGACCGCGCCCCTTCGCGTCAAACTCATACGCGAAGAAGAGGGACTGCGCATCTATGCCTGCAACGGCACGCCCGTGGACTGCGTGAAGATTGCCGTCAACGAACTGATGGAGCGCCAGCCTGACCTCATCATCGGTGGCATTAACCACGGCGACAACGCCTCGGTCAACGCGCACTATTCGGGCACGATGGGCGTGGCCACCGAGGCAGCCCTGCAGGGCTTCCCCTCCATCGCTTTCTCGCTGTGCAACCACTCGGCCAATGCAGACTTCACACCGCTGCGCCCCTACCTGATTGATATGACGTTCAAGGCCATCGCTATGGGCATGCCGCCCTTCACGTGCCTCAACATCAACTTTCCCAACCGCCCCAAGTTTGAGGGCGTCAAGATTTGCCGTATGGCCAAGAGCCGCTGGGTCAACGAGACCGTGCGCCGCACCCACCCCTATGCGGGCGACTACTTCTGGCTCGTGGGCGAATGCGTAGATTTGGAGGCCGAGGCCACCGACACGGACCGCTGGGCCTTGGCGCATGGCTATGTGGCCGTGACGCCAACCACCCTCGACGTGACAGCCACAGGTATGATTGACATTCTTAAAGGCAGCTTCTAAAAAATGAAATATTTCCTCGTAGCAGGCGAAGCCAGTGGCGACCTCCACGCTTCGCACCTTATGCAGGCCCTGCGCCAACAGGACCCCGAGGCAGAATTTTGCTTCTTCGGCGGCTCGTATATGCAAAGTGTGGACGGCAAGATGCTGCGCCACTACAAGACGCTGGCCTATATGGGCTTTATCCCTGTCCTTCTGCACGCCCGCACCATCCTCAAGGGACTGGCACAATGCAAGGAGGCCATCCGCACCTGGCAACCCGATGCAGTCATCCTCGTGGACTATGCGGGATTCAATCTCAAAGTAGCCCGCTATGTCAAGCAGCAAGGCATCTGCCCCGTGTTCTACTACATCTCACCCAAAATCTGGGCATGGAAGGAGCGGCGCATCAAGCAAATACGTAAGGGAGTGGACCGCATGTTCTCTATCCTACCCTTTGAGGTGGACTACTACGAACGCCGGCACCACTACTCCATCAGTTATGTGGGCAACCCGACACTCGACGAAGTGGAACAGTACAAGCAGCAAAGCCCGATGGAACTCAAGAAACTCCTCCGCCTGCTCCACCTCAGTGAGGACACACGCATCATCTCGCTCCTCCCTGGCAGCCGAGTACAAGAGATTCACGACAACCTCCGACGTATGCTCAAGGCCGTCCAGCCCCTGACCGAACAGGGCTATTCTTTCGCCGTATGCGTGGCCCCAGGCATTGACGAAACCATCTACCACACCATCAGCAAGGAGATGGGCGTACACCTCAGCATCGTCAAGGACCACACCTACGACCTCCTCTACCATAGTTACGCAGCCCTCGTCACCTCAGGCACAGCCACACTCGAGGCGGGCCTCTTCAACGTGCCGCAGGTGGTATGCTACTATATGTCGTGCGGCAAACTGGTCAATCTAGCCCGCCGCCTCTTCCTCAGGGTGCGCTATATCTCGCTGGTCAACCTCATCTGCAACCGCGAAGTGATTCCCGAACTAGTGGCCAACGACATGACGCCCCGCAACGTACGCGAGCATCTCCTCGATGTCATTGAGCACCGCGAAGAAATCCTCGCTGGCTACACCGATATGCGCAAGCGGTTGGGCGATCCCGGAGCCCCGCAACACTGCGCCCGCGAGATAATCGCCTTCATGCGAAAACGCTGAAACAACCACCGAGCAGGCTGCCCGCAAACCGCCAAAAAGGCAAACAAACACCGAAATACTGAAAAATATAACGCAGAACCCGCTCAGTATCAGAAAAAAGTTATACCTTTGCAGCCGATTTGAGTCCGACGGGGCCAAGAAAGAGGTTGCGCAAACGATTTGGCGCGCCCGCCTCCCGGAAAAACCGTTAAATTATTATTCAAAAAATGTACGCAATCGTTGAGATTAACGGTCAGCAGTTCAAGGCCGAAGAGGGCAAGAAGCTCTTCGTGAACCACATGCACAATGTAGAGAACGGCCAGACTGTTGAATTTGAGAAGGTGCTGCTCGTTGAGAACGACGGCAACGTGACCGTTGGTGCCCCTGTAGTTGAGGGAGCCAAGGTAGTATGCGAAGTAAAGTCCACCCTCGTCAAGGGCGACAAGGTCCTGGTCTTCCACAAGAAGCGCCGCAAGGGCTATCGCAAGCTGAATGGTTATCGCCATCAGTTCACTGAGCTGACCATCAAATCAGTTATCGCTTAATTCTATTGCTTAACCCCTAAAATTTAGAAGAAAATGGCACACAAAAAAGGTGTAGGTAGTTCTAAGAACGGCCGTGAATCGGCTTCACAGAGATTAGGTGTTAAGATTTGGGGCGGCCAGAAGTGCATCGCCGGCAACATCATCGTTCGCCAGCGCGGTACCGTGCACTATCCCGGCAAGAACGTCGGCATGGGCAAGGACCACACACTCTACGCACTCGTTGACGGCAAGGTGGAATTCCACCGCGGAAACCGCGACCGCAGTGTCGTTTCCGTACTCCCCGAAGCAGAAGCCTAACAGCGCTCATTTGCATTAAGAGTAACACAAAAAAGGCTCTCCCAATGTGGGAGAGCCTTTTTTGTGCATTTGGGGATTGAAGGAGCAGGAGTAACGGGAATATGCCGTAGCTTGCTTGCAACGTGCAAGTAAGGAGTTTGTTCTCATTGCAAGGCAATGTACCGCACGTTGCTCGCTCTAAGTTTGCGGACGAAAGCGGCGAGGTCGCTAGTAGTGACCTCGCCGCTTCAAAAAACAACTAGATTTTTTCTT
>SFID01000027.1 GCA_004555425.1 Bacteroidales bacterium | reverse complement strand
ATTGCAAATTGCGCTGGAAAGAAATGTACCGCACGTTGCTCGCAACGTGTGGCTCAGCGGTTTTCAGATGTTTGTACTCTTTGAAGTAGTTATCAATGAACCAACATTTCCGCTGAGCCACACGTTGCTAGCAACGTGCGGTACATTGCTTTTTCTATGAGGACAAACACCTTACTCACACCTTGCAAGGTGCGGTACTTTCACGTTACTCCATTTCTTCGTTCGCAGCGAAGATGGTGAGTACGGAGAATATGGTATACATCTTGGGCCGCGGGCTGATAATTACTAATGAGGATAGAAATAGGTAGGCTCTATGAATCTGCTTGCGCCCATTGCCGCTGACTTATAGGGCCTACCTATTTGTATTGCCGAAAAAAACACGCTGGGCTCTTTGCCCATCTTTTCACGTTTTGTAACTTTGCGCCGAAAACAACTACACGCTTATTACAATTATTACAATGGACAATCGCAAAGTCAGGGTGCGCTTCGCCCCGAGCCCCACTGGGCCCTTGCATATCGGCGGTGTGCGTACCGCCCTTTACAACTACCTCTTCGCCCGCCAGCACGGCGGCGAACTCATCTTCCGCATCGAAGACACCGATTCGCAGCGCTTCGTCAAGGCTGCCGAGGACTATATCATCGAATCCTTCAAATGGCTCGGCATACAGTTTGACGAGGGTGTCAGCTACGGCGGCGACAAAGGGCCGTATCGCCAGAGCGAACGCCGCGAAATTTATAAGAAATACGTAGACCAACTCCTCGAAGAGGGCAAGGCGTATATCGCCTTCGATACGCCCGAAGAGTTGCAGGCCAAGCGCGCAGAGATTGAGAATTTCCAGTACGACGCACATACGCGCCACATGATGCGCAATTCGCTCGTGATGCCCGCCGACGAGGTGCAGGCTCTCATTGACAGCGGCGCGCAATACGTGGTGCGCTTCAAGATTGAACCAGGCGAGGACGTACACGTGGACGATATGATTCGCGGCGACGTGAAAATCAACTCCTCCATCCTCGACGACAAGGTGCTCTTCAAGAGTGCCGACCAGTTGCCCACGTACCACTTGGCCAATATCGTGGACGACCACCTGATGGAAATTACCCACGTCATCCGCGGCGAGGAGTGGCTTCCCTCTGCTCCGCTCCACGTGCTGCTCTACCGCGCCTTCGGATGGGCAGACACGATGCCCCGCTTCGCCCACCTGCCCCTGCTGCTCAAACCCGACGGCAAGGGCAAACTCTCCAAGCGCGACGGCGACCGCCTGGGCTTCCCCGTCTTCCCCTTGGAGTGGCACGGCGACAATGGCGAGGTGGCCGCAGGCTATCGCGAGAATGGCTACCTGCCCGAAGCCGTGGTCAATTTCCTTGCCCTTCTGGGCTGGAATCCTGGCGGCGATCAGGAAATCCTCTCCATGGACGACCTCATCCGCCTCTTCGACATCACGAAGTGCTCGAAGGCTGGTGCGAAGTTCGACTACGTGAAGGGACAATGGTTCAACCGCGAATACATCCTCAAGACCGACAACAAAGTGCTGGCCCCCGCTTTCGACAAAATCCTCCGCGAAAATGGTATCGAGCAGCCCATTGAGCGCGTGGAGGCCGTGGTGGGCATGATGAAGATGAAGAAAATCAACTTCATCAAGGAGCTTTGGCCCCTCTGCGACTTCTTCTTCATCGCGCCGACCACCTTCGACCGCGAGGATAAGTTTATCCGCAAGAATTGGAAGGAGAATGCCGCCGAAGATATGCGCGAACTGGCAGAAATCCTAGCAGGCCTGGACGATTTCAGCATCGAATCCCAGCGCGCCGCCGTGGACCCCTGGGCCGAAACAACGGGCAAGAAACCCTGGAACGCCTGGCGCGTAGCCCTAGTGGGCGCAGGCAAAGGTCCGGACATGTACGAACTGGCCGCCTTCCTCGGGAAGGAGGAAACGCTGCGGCGAATCGACTTTGCCGTAGAGACCTTGGGCTAGGCCAAGGGTCAACGGAAGCCTGCGGCTTCCTTAGTTTCAGACGCAGCCTGCAGCTGCTAGTTTCAGCGGTCGCTTTGCTCCCTTAGTTTCAGACGGGGACTACGTCCCCTAGTTTCAACGCAGCCTGCGGCTGCTGGTTCGATAGTCTTGTACTTGGAGGGCCTTGAAATATGAAATATGAAGCTAGGTAAGCAAGACTTCGTTGAAATTACAGACCGCCAGAGACTATCGAACTAGCAGCCGCAGGCTGCGTTGAAACTAGGAAGCCCGAAGGAATTCCCTGAAACTAGGAAGCCGCAGGCTTCCGTCTGAAACCAGGGAGCGAAGCGACCAATGAAACTAGGAGCGAAGCGACAAAAGGAGCAAAGCGACCGCTATCGAGCTAGCAGCCGCAGGCTGCGTTGAAACAGGAAGCCCGAAGGGATTCCCTGAAACTAGGGGACGCAGTCCCCGTCTGAAACTAAGGAAGCCGCAGGCTTCCGCTGAAACTAAGGGGACGCAGTCCCCGCAAACCCCATGTACACATTAGCCATCTACCTATACATGCTAGCCGTAGGCATCGCCTCGCTCTTTCACAAAAAAGCGCGGCTGATACGGCGTGGCCAACACAACACATGGCGCATCCTGCGCGAAAGTATTGGCGAAGACCATTATATATGGTTTCACGCGGCCTCGCTAGGCGAATTTGAGCAAGGGCGTCCCCTCATGGAGCGCCTCCGACGCGAACATCCCGAAAAGAAAATCCTGCTCACCTTCTTCTCCCCCTCGGGTTACGAAGTGCGCAAGAACTACGAGGGAGCAGATGTGGTGTGTTATCTCCCCTTCGACACCGCACTCAATGCCCGCAAGTTCATCCGCATGGCGCGCCCCGAGGCAGCCTATTTCATCAAGTACGAGTTCTGGCGCAACTATATCGAAGTGCTCTACAAGCATAGCATTCCCATATACAGCGTGTCGAGCATCTTCCGCCCCAACCAAATATTCTTCCGCTGGTACGGCCGCAATTATGCACGCTGTCTGAAACGCATAACCCATCTCTTCGTGCAGAACGAAAGTTCGCGCAAACTCCTTGCCACCATTGGCGTGACCCAAGTGACCATTGTGGGCGATACGCGCTTCGACCGCGTGCTCGACATCATGCATGCCGCCAAGCCCCTGCCCATCGCCGAAGCCTTTGCCAGCGGCAACCGCGTGCTGGTGGCTGGCAGCAGTTGGCAGCCCTGCGAAGAGATACTCATCGACTACTTCAACCGCCACGACGACCTGCGCCTCATCCTTGCGCCCCACGTGGTGAGCGAAGACCATCTGCGCGAAATCGAAGCGAAACTCCGCCGACCCTTTGTGCGCTACACCAATGCCACAGAGAAATCCGCGCGCCAGGCACACTGCCTCATCATCAATTGCTACGGCCTCCTCTCGAGCATCTACCGCTATGCCGAAGTGGCCTATGTGGGCGGCGGATTCGGTGTGGGCATTCACAATGTGCCCGAAGCCGCTGTATATGGCGTGCCCGTCATCATCGGCCCGAACAACAAGAAATTCCGCGAGGCACAGGCACTGCTGAAGGCTGGCGGCTGCTTTGAAATCCAGAATGCCGAGGATTTCAACCGCCTCATGCAGCATTTCCACGACGACCCCGCCGCACTCAAAGCCGCTGGCGATGCGGCCGCACACTATATCAGCGACAACGCTGGCGCTGCCGACCTCATCTACGAAGCCACCCTCCGATAATATCCGCCACTGGCGCACACACACTTGCCCCACATGCTCACCTATATACTCATCGCACTGCTGGCACTGCTCGTTGGCTACGGCATTGCGACATTCCGCTTTGCCAAAGACCGCACGACACTGAGCGAAACGCGCGCCACGCTGGCCGCCGAACGACGCGCTACGGCCGAAGCCGCCAAGCAACGCGAGACAGAACACCAACGCGAAGTGGAAGCCCTGCGCACGGAGTTTCGCAATATTGCCAACGATTCCCTGCGCCATCAGAGCGAAGACCTGCGACTGCGCCACGTTGCCCAACTGGACGACCTGCTTCACCCACTGGGCGAAGACATCGAGAAGTTTCGCACACAGTTTCTCCAGAACAACGCGGCCATGGAGCGATATGTCGAAGAACTCATCCGACAAACGACCATGGTGGGTCGCGAAGCCGATGCACTGGCCCGCGCTTTGAAGGGGCAAAACAAGATTCAAGGAAACTGGGGCGAGGCTGTGCTGAAAAACATCCTGGAAGTGTCGGGCCTCACCGAAGGCCGCGATTTCACGATTCAGGATGCCACCACCGACGAACAGGGACGGCGATTCATCCCCGACGTGGTAGTCCACCTGCCTGGCGACCGCCATGTCATCATCGATTCGAAGGTGAGCCTGACCGCCTATGCCGATGCCTGTGCTGCCGATGAAGCCGACGAACGCGCGAACCTCTTGCGCGAACACGTGCAGTCCGTACGCCGACACATCCGCGAACTCAGTCAGAAGGACTACGGCCGCATCGTAAAAGGAAGCATCGGCTACGTGCTCATGTTCATCCCCAACGAGGCCGCCTACATGGCCGCCCTAACCACCGAACCCAAACTCTCGGCCGAAGCCTACGCACAGCGCATCATCCTGCTCAACCCTACGAACTTGCTCATGGCCCTGCAACTGGCCTACAACCTCTGGCAGAGCGAAATGCAAAGCCGAAGTGTTGCCGAAATCTACCAGTCGGCCGAGAAACTCTACAAGAAATTCACCCTCTTCGCCAACAACTTCGTACAGATAGGCCGCAACCTCCGCCAACTGCAAGACACCTTCGACCGCGCAGATAAACAACTGCACACAGGACGCGGAAATATCGTTGCGCAACTGGAGGGCTGGCGCAAGAAAGGACTAAATCCTTCCTCACAAATCCCTGCCGAACTCGCTGCTGCCGATGACGAAAACGACATAGCGGAGGCAGAAACCACAGAGATGCCCACATAAAGTAGGCAAAATAAAAGACAGAATAGAAAAAACGAAAACCCGAGTTGCTAATTTGGTAAATCAGCCAACATTTCCCGACTAATTGACCATGATATAGGGTTAAAAAACTCAGTATCAGAGAATGGGAACGCAGCAACCCGAGTTTTTTTTGTACCTTTGCACCCAGAAACTGCTGCCCTAGCCTGCGGCAGACCCTACAAGCAGATACTGATAGCGCGACCTAAACACCATGCGCACGGTCCGCGCCTTTCATCTAAACAAGTAAATCATCAAGCGGGTTATCTGCTCAGCCACACCCCTAATACATAGACCCACACACCATAATATATATAATGAACAAATTCTTCCCCCTGACGCTCCTCTTCCTTGCCT
This sequence comes from Bacteroidales bacterium, assembly GCA_004555425.1. GTDB lineage: Bacteria > Bacteroidota > Bacteroidia > Bacteroidales > Bacteroidaceae > Alloprevotella. The sequence goes on along the minus strand of SFID01000027.1, from coordinate 15,101 downwards.
TGGCATTCACCTCCTGCATCAAGGACGAAGCCCTCAATGCCGAATGCGACATCACGGGCGTGGACTCTACGTGGCTATATGCTCACCGCGCTTCCATCATCGGCATGCCCATCATCACCAACGATAACATCTCCTTCAGCGTGCAGAAGGGCACGGACCGCACGGCCCTCGCCCCGAAATTCTACCTGACTCCCGGGGCCAGCATCAGCGCAATGGTAAACAGCGCGGAGACACCCGCCAACGGCATTACCCGAGATTTCACCACACCGCAGGTATATACCGTTCATTCCGAGGACGGCGCATGGCACAAAAATTATACCGTAGCCTTCAATTACCCGCGCCCCATCTCCGTGTGCAGTTTCGAGCACTTCGCTTTGGAGAGCACGGGCCGCTATTACCAGTGGTATGAAACGGACGAGAACGACATCGACAATCCCCGCCGCGACTATTGGGGGTCGGGCAATGCGGGTTTCGCCCTCACGGGAATGGGCAAACAGCCCTCCGACTATCCTTCGACGCCCGAGCCACTGGGTGTGCGCGGCAACTGCATCAAACTCGTCACTCGCAACACGGGTGCTTTTGGCAAAGGAGCCAGAATGCCTATTGCCGCAGGAAATATCTTTATTGGCGAGTTCAAAGTGGGCCAGGCCATGTCCTTCCCGCGTAAGGCTACACGATTTGGTTTGCAACTGGTGGGCGGTGAGCCTATCTGGTTCTCCGGTTTCTACAAATATACAGCCGGCGAAGTTTTCACAGACATCAAACTGAATATCTGCCCCGACCGCCACGATACTTGCGACATCTACGCCGTGCTCTACGAGGTGGACCCCGATAAGTTTGTGGCGCTCAACGGCGACGACGTGCTCACGAGCGACCGCGTGGTTTCCATCGCACGTATTGCCGACCCCGGCGAACCGCAAGAGTGGAAATTCTTCAAGGAACCCTTCGTACTGCAACCTGGCAAGGCTTTCGACCAAACGCGCCTTATGAACGACGGCTACGCCATCGCCATCGTGGCTTCCTCCAGCCGACAGGGCCACTACTTTGAAGGAGCAGTGGGTTCGACACTCTATATTGACGAACTCCGCATCACTTGGAGCGGCGAAGAAGAACCGACCCCTGCCTTACCCCAAAACTAATCCCCACACCCCACTCGCATCAACATGAAACGCATACTCTTCCTCCTCTGCCTGGCTATGGGCCTGATGAACGCAACTGCCCAAACGGGTTCTGAGAATAAAGACCACGATTTCAATCTCCTGAAAGCCGCACTCAAGGGTTGGCACGTCCGACTTGGCGCAGGCTTCAACCTGGGCGGCACCTCACCAATGCCGCTGCCGCGAAGCATTCGCGCCATCGATGGCTACAACCCCAATCTCTGTATCGCTATTGAAGGTGCTGCGGAGAAGAAATTTGGAGGCTCCGACTTTGGTCTGCAAATCGGCATCCGCCTCGAAAACAAGGGTATGAGCACAGACGCCACCGTCAAGAACTACCACATGGAAGCCGTCAACGCCGATGGCTCAGGCGAAATCAAAGGTGCGTTTACGGGTCACGTCAAGACGGACGTGGACAACCGCTACCTGTCCTTCCCCGTGCTTTGTACGTACGACATCAACAAACGTTGGCGCGTCAGCATCGGCCCTTACTTTGCTTGGATGTTTGACGGAAAATTCACTGGCGAAGCCTACGGCAAGGACATCTTCAACGAAGATGGCATCAAGATAGGTACAGACGCCTACATCCGCGACCAAAACCCCACGGGCGAAAAGGCGGAAGTAACGCGTGCCACCTACGATTTCTCCAACGACTTGCGCAAATTCCACTGGGGCATCCAGGCGGGCGGCGAGTTCAAGGCCTACAAACACCTGTCCATCAATCTCAACCTGCAATGGGGATTGAACAGCATCTTCCCCAGCGATTTTGGCAGCGTAACCTTTGCCCTCTATCCCGTCTATGGTACGTTGGGCTTTAACTACCTCTTCTAAATCACTACGACCCTCTTCCAAATCCCTACTACCTCAATAGCGGCTTCTCCAAGCCTCCCCCATTCCAAAACTGAATAACAAACATAAACCTATAAGCGTATGAAGAAATTTTTACTCTCTATCCTAGCGCTCTGTTTGGCAAGTACTGCCGCCATGGCGCAAACCTCTGATGCCGTTAAGGCAAGTACTGGACTCTACACGGGCGACCTGTACGTTTCCTTCGATCCTATCAACGAGGAAACCGAAGTGACGGGCCAGCAGACCGTAGAACTGACGGCCGATGGTGCCAATACGATTCAGTTTGCCCTGCGCAACTTTGCCTTTGGCGAAATGCAGCTCGGCGACATCATCATCCCCGCCATCGAAGTGGCTTTGCAGAACAGCAAAGTAAGTTTCGGTGAGAAGGAAGCCCTCCGCATGACGCTCGGCAAGGGCGAAACGGCCATTGATTGCGCCGTGAAGATTCTCTCTACCAGCAGCCAAATCGAGAACAACAAACTCGTGGTCAACCTCGACATTACTTGGTTCTTTGGCGAGGAACAGACGCCTATCTATGTGCGCTTCGTGGGCGACAAGGTGGAAGCTTCTGCTGCCGTCAAAGCTAGCGTGGGTGACTACACCGGTGACCTGTACATCAATCTTGGAGCACCGATTGACGACACGACCGAAGTAACGGGACAGTACAAGGTGGAACTGACTGCCGCTGGTGCCAACTCCATCAACTTTGCCCTGCGCAACTTCTCCTTCGGCGACTTGCAGCTCGGCGACATCGTTATTCCCAATATGCCAGTCAGCATGAACGGCACGAAGGTAACCTTTGGCGACATGGAGCCCCTGCGTATGCTCCTCGGCGAAGGCGAAACCGCCATTGACTGCTCCGTGAAGGTTGACCCTGCTACGAGCTACGTGGAAAATCATGTGCTCTTCGTCAATCTGGACATCGTATGGTTCATGGGCGAAGACCAGACGCCCATCTACGTTCGCTTCAACAGCAGCGAGTGGGTCGGTCTGCAGCACGTGAGCATCGCCAAGAAGACTGGCCGCATCTATTCCATTGATGGCCACTACGCTGGCAACAGCCTCGAGGGCCTCAGCCGCGGCATCTACGTACAGGACGGCAAGAAGATTTACGTCAAGTAAAAGTTCCGCCCAAGCCTAAGATTGCATATATGGTAGGTTCTATTGATAAATAAATAGGACCTACCTAAACTACTTTTAGGAATCATACATTGCTTTCGCTCAAAAGTCCGACTGCTACGAAGTATCTTTTCTCCCTATTTGTAGCCCTCGACAATAATCGCAAACCAACAACAAACACTACACGATGAAAAAGACGCTATTCCTCGCCCTGGCCGCCTGCCTCATACAGTTTGCCAGCGCACAAGGCATCTACCAGTTTGCCGACCCTGGGTTTGAGCAGTACACCACCAGTGGCAACGAGCCCGGCAACGGCTGGAACTCCTTCAACTCGGCCACGGGCTCTATGGCCAGTCTCGGCAAAGGCAGTGCACCCAAGCCCAAGCACGTCACGCCCGGCGCCAACGGCACCAGCCATGCCGTACAGATTTTCTCCAAGGACATCTTGGGCAAAAAGGCCAACGGCAACTTGACCACAGGTATGATTAACATGGGCAACATGACACCCGCTCATACCGACAACTACAACTACACCAAGCGCGAAGACGCCAGCCACAGCCTCCGCTTTGCGGGTCGTCCCGATGCTGTGACTTTCTGGGCACGCTTCAAGAGCGGTGGCAGTCCCAACGGCCGCGGCCAGTTCATCCTGCACGACGGCGATGTGGACTACCGCGACCCCGAACTGTCCAATCAGGAAGGCAACCGCATCGGTAAGGCCAGTGTGCTCATCCCCGCCTCCACTGAATGGGTGCAATATACGGGAGAGTTCACCTACGACAAGGCACAGACCAACGTGCAATACCTCCTCGCCTCCTTCACTACTAACCCCACGCCTGGCGGTAGCAAAAACGACTATCTGGATATTGATGAAGTCTATTTCATCTACTACCACGCGCTGAGCAGCCTCACCTACGACGGCCAGACCATTGACCTCGCTGCCGCCGAAAGTGCCAGTGGCGTGAACCTCCCCCAGTCCTACGACCCCACGAAGCTCTCCTACACCGTGAAGGGCGCAGGCGCAAGCGTAGAAGAGAACTACGAAGGAACCTTCGGCACACTCAACATCACGGTCAAGGGCAACGACTACAGCGTCAACCCCGATAGCAAGACGGTATATACCCTCTTCTTCAGCAATACGCCCGTTGACCCCAATCCCGACCCCGATCCCAATCCCGATCCCGATCCTAATCCCGATCCCGACCCAGACCCCGAAGTGCCCGCCGATACGACCAAGGCGCTCGGCCAGCCCATCCAGTCGCTCGCCGAGTTGGACAATGGCAAGACCTACGTGCTTTACAATACCACTTTCACGGCCTATGCTGTGAGCCGTCCTGACAAATCGGCCACCAACCTCTGGGCTGCCAATATGATTGACGGCGACAACAGCCACCGCGTCAAGGATGCAAGCTACAGCGAGCCCCTTGATACCTGCTCGGCCAACAGTTCGTGGATGATTGTCCCCTTCAATGGCCAGTACTACGTATATAATATGGGTGCCAAGGGTTTCCTCCAGACGCCCAACCCCAAGAAGAACGACTCCGCAGCCTGCACCTTCACGCAGAATGTACAGGGTCTGAGCATTACCGACCTTGGCAGCGGCCGCTTTGCCTTCAACGGCACGACCAACTCGCAAGGCTTCATGTGCGCCTCGCCCCAGCTCTCCTACCCCATCGGTACCTGGACAAGCAGCGACAGCGGTTCGGCTTGGCAGATTTGCGAGAATCCCAACGTAGAAGCCTCCGTGGATGTGCTCATGCTGATTGATCCCTCGCTCGTGCCCACCGACCCCTACGGTGAAGCCGTTGCCAACCTCAGCGAACTGAACGCAGAGACCACCTATGCCCTCTACAACCCCAACTTCAAGGGCTACGCCATCTACAGCGCCGAGCACACAGGCAGCCAGGGCTACATCTGGGCCGCAGGCGTAGAGAGCAACAACGTGGCCAATAGTTCCTACAGCGAACCGATTGCCCGCACCGATGCCGCAGATGCTTGGATGGTAATGGAAGTGGGCGGCCTCTACTATATATATAATATGGAGGCACAGCAGTACCTCACCACTCCCGGCTACGTAGATGCCACGGGCCCCTGCCTCTTCAGCACCGAGCCCGTCGGTATGACTGTCAGCGAAATCTCAGCCGCCACCTTCACCCTCACGAAGACGGGCGATGAACTCGACTACTTCTGCCTCGCTCCGCAACTCTCCACCTCGCCGCTCAGCATCTGGAGGAGCGATGATGCAGGTTGCGCTTGGCAGTTCCTGCCCAACCCCAACGTAGCCGCCAACCCCGACGTCCTCAACGACATCCTGGTCTTCACAGGCATCTCCGCAACTGCCACAACTCAGCAGCCCGCTGCCATCTACAGCATCAGCGGCCGCGCAATGGGCACAGACCGCAGCCGCCTGCCCCAGGGCATCTACATCCAGCGCGGCCGCAAGTTCATCGTGCGCTAAGCGAACAATACCCGACTGCGGCCTAGCCCCCCTTGGCCAGACAAACCAAAGGCCCGCCCAAACGGCAGCAGTCCCAACAATCAACTCCCAATATTCAAGCAGGAGGCAAATGCCAACCACGGCATCTGCCTCCTGCGTTTTATTTCTGAGAGAAGGAAAGACAAAGGTGGAGCCGCCCGCCTCTTCTTCCCCGCAAGGAGCGGTGTAGGTATTGCAGCCGAATGCAAAGACCTGGGGTATTCAACTGGGAAAACAGGGAGACACAGGGGGAAGAGGAAAGGTGGAATTGCAATAAATCAGGGAGAATGGGGTGCATGCGGCATTTTTTTCGTAAGTTTGCAGAAAAGAGTCGGTGGGAAACATCGCCATTCGGGTTTTTCCCTTATAATTTTCTATCCGCAACTTATGAAAATCATTCTCAATCCTAAATACGAGCACCTTCGTTCCTATCTCACGCACCTTGAGGAGCACTTTGAGCGCGAAGGGAAGGAAATCTTCCGCGATCGCAATATCCTGCGCACCCTGCAGGTGGGCGATCTGACCCTCTGTGTCAAGAAATACGCGCTGCCCTCGCTCTCTGGTAGGGTAGCACAGCGCATCTACAAGTCGTCGAAGGGCAAGAAGGCGTATTTCCATCCCCTCGAACTACGCGAGCGCGGGTTTGAGAGCCCAGAGCCCGTGGCCTTCGTGCGCTACAACAAGGGGTTGCTCCGCAGCGACTCGTACTTCGTTTGCCTCCATTCGAACTATAGATACAACATGCTTGACGCGCTGACCCTTCCCTACGATGAGCGCACGGAGGTGGTGCACCATTTTGCCGCCTTTGCCGCTCGCCTGCACGAGGGCGGTTTCCTGCATCGCGACTTCTCGTCGGGCAATGTGCTCTTCGACAATATTGACGGGCGATACCACTTCGCGCTCATCGACACCAACAGCATGTATATCGGTCGGCCGGTCAGCGTGGAGAAGGGATGCGAGAATCTGCTCCAACTCTCGGGCGACGACGAGTTCTTCACACAGCTGGCCCGCGAATATGCCATAGCGCGCAACGCTGCACCCGAACGCTGCCTCGAGATTCTGAAGACACACTAGACAATTAGGAATGAGGAATTAGGAATTAGGAATTAGAAATTAGGAATGAGGAATGAGGAATGAGTTTTCCTATAATCCTCCTCTAAAATCCTCTAAAATCCTCTAAAATCCTCTGGCAGGTGCCGAGGACCAAGACTATCGAACCAGCAGCCGCAGGCTTCCGCCTCACATGGAAAATCCAAAAGCCACATACGTTGACGTGCTCCTGCCACTTGCCCTGCCCGGAGCATTCACCTACGCCCTGCCAACCCAGTTGGCGGGGCTATTGCGTTTGGGCATGCGCGTGAGCGTTCCCCTCGGTGCGCGCAAACTCTATACGGGCATTGCCTGCCGCCTGCACAACGATGCGCCGACCGAAGCCAAAAGCGTGAAGGCCATCCTCGACATTGTGGATACCCAGCCCATCCTGACGGCTGCGCAACTACGGCTCTGGCAATGGCTGGCCGATTATTATATGTGCACCATGGGCGAGGTGATGAAGGCCGCCCTGCCGGCGGGGCTCAAGATGGAGAGCGAGATGCTCGTTCGCCGCAATCCCGACTTCGTGGGACAACTCGAAGGAGGTGGGCTGGCCATCTACGACCTGCTGAGCGACGATAAGGCAATGACGCTGGAGGCTATCGTGGAAAGCCAGACGACAAGCAGAACCACGGTGTTGCAACACCTCAAGGGGCTGATGCAAGTGGGGGCCGTTGTCGTGGAGGAACGGCTGACACGCGCCTACAAGCCTCGCACGGAGACACATCTGCGCCCTGGGCCCAGTCTTCTTGCGGCCAAGAGCCTTGCGGAAGTGCTGCAAAGCCTGCAGCGCACCCCGCGACAGTTGGACGTGATGTCCCTGTTTCTGGCGGAACTCGGTCTGACGGAGACATCGCCCATCGCACTGCTGGCGTCCGCTCCGTCTGTGCCGAAGCGGCAGTTGGCTGCCTTGGCGGGCTTCAGCGATGCGGCCCTCGTGGCGCTCCGAGCGAAAGGTTGGATTGAGACCTTCGCCGCCGAACGCCTCCGTCTGAAGACGAGCCGCGCCCTGCCCGAAGCCCTGCGCCGCACACTCAACGAGGAGCAGCAGCGCGCCGTGGGCGAAATCGCCGAGGCATGGCGCACGCACCGCGTCTGCCTCTTGCACGGCGTGACTTCGAGCGGAAAAACAGAAGTGTATACCGAACTCATCCGCCGCGAACTGGAAGCAGGGCGACAGGTGCTCTATCTGGTGCCCGAGATTGCCTTGACCACACAACTCACAGCCCGACTGGGGCGCGTGTTTGGCGACAAGATGGGCGTCTATCATAGCAAATTCCCCGATGCCGAGCGTGTGGAACTCTGGCAAAAGCAACTGTCCGATGCGCCCTTCCCCCTCGTGGTTGGCGTGCGCTCGTCCGTCTTCCTGCCCTTCCAGAATCTGGGCCTCGTCATCGTGGACGAAGAGCACGAACAGAGTTACAAGCAACAGGACCCCGCGCCGCGCTACAACGCCCGCGATGCGGCCATCGTCCTGGCCCACCAGGTCGGTGCGCGCGTACTCCTTGGCACAGCCACGCCAGCCATCGAGACGTACTACAATGCCTGCGAGGTGCACAAGTATGGCTATGTGCAGATGACGCAACGCTTTGCGGGGGTTGAACTGCCTGAGATTATCGTTGAGGACGTGAAGGAGCTCCACCGCAAACGCCTAATGCCCACGCCTTTCTCGCCGCGGCTGACGGAGGCCGTGCGGGAAGCCTTGGCGGAAGGCGGGCAAGCCATCCTTTTCTACAACCGCCGCGGCTATTCGCCCGTACTCTCGTGTCGCACCTGCGGCTGGACGCCCCATTGTTCGGCTTGCGATGTTCCGCTGACCTTCCACCAGCGCATGAATCGGCTCGTTTGCCACTACTGCGGAGCCATCTACGATGTGCCGCGGCAGTGCCCGCAATGCGAGGATACGGAGTTGCGCGACGTAGGCTACGGCACGGAGAAGATGGAGGCGGCGGTGCACGCCTGCTTTGCCGATGCGCGCACCGCGCGTATGGACCTCGACACCACCCGTACGCGTGCGGCCTACGAACGTATCATCAACGATTTCCAGCACGGCCAGACCAATCTCCTCGTGGGCACACAGATGGTCACGAAGGGCTTGGACTTCGACGGCGTGCGCGTGGTGGGCATCCTCAATGCCGACCAGGCACTCAACGTGCCCGACTTCCGTGCCTACGAACGGGCCTACCAGATGCTCTCGCAGGTGGCAGGACGCGCAGGACGGCGCGGGCGACGCGGCCTTGTCATCCTGCAAACGCGCCAAGCCAAACTCCCGCTCATCCAGCAGGTCGTGGCGGGCGACTACGAGGCCATGTATCGCACGCAGACGGCCGAGCGGCGAGCGTTTGGCTATCCGCCGTACACACGCCTTATATATATATACGTGAAGCACCGCGACGAGCCTACCTGCATCAGCGCTGCGCAATACTTGGGCAACCTCCTGCGGCCGCACTTCGAGCGCGCGCTGCTCGGTCCCGACCGCCCTGCCGTGGGTCGCATTCAGCGGCTCTTCATCCGCAAACTCCTGCTCAAGGTGCGGCCCGACCTGCCTGCCGCCGGCGTACGCCACACGCTGGCGGTGGCCGCCGAGATGACGCGCACGGTTCAGGCATTCAAGGCTGTCCAAATCTATTTCGACGTAGACCCCTTGGGCTAGACGGCCCACCCTTTGCGGACAGCGGCCTGCCCGAAGCTGCCTCCCATCCTATACGAACGACAACAGAAAAGCCCCGACCCTTCGATGCGAAAGGTCGGGGCTTTTTGATATGGGGCCGTTCGGCTGGCGGCTTCCCTTGCTGGAAAATCCTAGAGGGGGAAGGTCATACCGAAGGTGATATTGCCGTTCGAGCTGTTGAGGGGTACGCCCTGCTTGCCCATCTTGCTGACGAAGCGGTCGGCGGCAATGTAGAAATTGAAGTGCGGAGCCTTGAGGCTGAGCATACCACCGGCGGTCACGCCTGTGCTGGTGACAGCACCGTTGACGTTGCACTCAAACCATTTCACGGGGCGCACGCCTACGTTGAGCATTCCCTGGTGCCAGGAGTACTTGCCGTGGATGCGCGAGGTGTAGAGGAAACCGAATTTCAGTTTGTCGTAGGCCGGCAACTTATATTCTGCGCCCACGTTGAGGGTTGCTGCGAGTGCCTGAGTGGCCGTTTTCGTGCCGTCGTCGTAGACAGAGAACATTTCCTCAAGGTCATCGCCAATCTGGTCAAACTGATCATCGATGTCTTCGGTCTGATCTTTGTCGCTGCCAATGTAGATATTGTTGAAACCATCAAAGGTGTAGTCGCCCTGCGAAGAGGCGTGGTGCGTATTCTTCCAGGAGATGAAGCCGAGGTCCGTGATCGCGGCGCTCAACGTCAGGTTTTCGATGGGTTTGTAGGTCACACCGAGGTCGAGGGCCATACCAAAGCCAGGCAGACTGAAGCCAAAATTGTCCAGTTCCTTTACGCGGGGACGTCCATCGGCGGAGTTCTTCGACGGGTCTTCGTGGATGACGTCGCTCTTCAGGAGAGAGGCTTTCATCTGTGCGTTGCTCTGTATGCGCCAAGCGTCTTCCGTCATGTCGAGCGTCACATTGTCGGCCGTGAAGTCGGCATAGGCGGCACCAATGAGGAACTTCAGTTTACCACCGACGCGCCACTGCTTGTTGATGTCGCGAGAGTGGCCAAGGGCAAGTTCCATATAATTTTGGGTGCGCATACCCAGTCCGCCAAACTCGTAGTGCTCCTTCTCGCCTGCGGTCTTGGCAAACTCGAAGAGTCCCTTCGGCAGCGTCAGGTTCGTGTTAGAGCGCAGGTTGAGTTCGAGGAGGTTCACACCGCCCCAAGCCTTGAATCCTACGGAGAAGAGGTTGTAGTTGAGGTAGAGGTCGAAGCGATTCTTGTCGTGCAGTTTGTTGAGGAAAGTCTTGGCATCCACGTTGGGGTCCATAAAGGTGGTGTAGCGGTAGTTGCCCGTATAGCCCGGCAGACCATTTGTATCAAAGATAAACTGCTTGGCACCGATATTTCCCGTCATGCCGATGTTGATATTGCTGAAGAGCAGACCGACATAGGGCGAATCAAGCAGCGCGGGGTTCATCTGGTGACGATAGTTGGAGGTCTCCATGAAATAAGACGTACGGAGTTCCTGTGCCGAAGTGGGGAGGATGGCAGCGGCCATTGTGAGAGCGGCGGCCATATATCTGAGACTTTTTTTCATAATTGTCATTGATAATTGGTAATTCTTGTTGCGGTTCTCCGTATGGATTAGTTGAAGTCAGCGATTACCTGACCCGTGAGTTTCAGACGTACGTTTTCGAATCTGAGATACTGTTTGCTGTTCAGGGAGAGGTTAGACTGGTTTGCCTCAGCACCTACGCGGAAGAGGAAGCGGTCCACCTTCTGCAGGTCCTTGGGATTGGTGAGTTTGCAGGAAATCTCCAGTTCGGTAGCCTTCTCCGTAGCGCCGTCGTTGCTTGCCTGGATGGTCACGGTTTCTACCTGAATGCCAGGAATCTCGTTGCCATTGACATCTACGGGATAGATAGTGGCGTTCAGGTCAAGGGGCACGGTGCTGTATGCGGTGGCCTTGACAACAAGTCCTTCGGCCTGGTAGTCCTCCAGGTCGTCGTTGAGGCTGTTGGTGGAGTCGCGATAGACAATCTTGAGGCCGCTGTTGAACTGGAAGGGCACGAAGATTTTGTAGCCCAGGCTGGCGTTGTAGTTGCGGTCGAGTTGAATGGTGGCCATTTCGTCCTTGACTTTGATTTGGCCGTTGCTGACATCCACCTTGATAAAGTCGGGCAACTGCTCTATGAGTGTGCCGAGGTTGCTCACTTTGTGCTTTGCGGCAAAGGGAATGAGGCCCGTGGGGTCGTAGGGCGTGCTTTCCTGGCTGAAATATACGTAGTTTTGTTTGTTCTTGACGAACTCGGCCTTGCCTGTTTCGGGCAATACGACGGTCTTGTCATTGGCTGCGTCGCCCTTATGGGCAATCAGTTTGCCGCTGAAGTTGAGCGACAAGGGAATCTGCGTCATATCAACATCGAAGCGCAGGGTCGGGTTGGCCACAACGATACGCACTTCATCGTCCTGGAGGAAGTCGGGGAGCTGGTCCTGGATGTTGATTGATTCAATCGTGGGGTTGATATCGGGGTTGAATTTACCCACCACCTTGTCAATGGTCACCGTAGCCTCTTGTCCGCTGACGCCGCTGCCCAGAAGGATGTCCATTGAGAGGCGGATATTGTCGTTTGCCGTCACGGTGAAGGCCTGATTGGCGCCCACGGTGAATTTACCCGACATCTTGATGCGGCTCTTCTCTACGGGCAAAACGAGTTCGTCGTTGCCATTGATATTGCCGTCTTCGCCAAGGTCGATGCACTCCACCTCTACGCGACAAAATTCGCCAGTACCGGGATTTGCCACATTGGGAATCGAAATCACGTTGCCTTCAAACGTACCCTGCGATACGCTCTTGATGCGCAGATAGTCGGGCATGGTAACCTTGAGATCCTTGATCTGGGTGATTTTCGCCTTCACGTTGGGCGTAGCCTCCAGTTTAAGGCTGAGGCTGACTCGGGTACCGGCCATGGGATAGATGGTTGAGAGGCTCTGCACCTCGGACGGGATATTGGAGAGGCGGAAGGTGAAGTCGTCAGTCTGACCAGCCACCGTAACGTCGGGAAGACTCCAGTCGTCAGAAAACGTCATGGAAGGCACGCCAGCGGGGAGAACGTCTCCGAAATTCACCAGTTCGTGGTCTGCATGAAGGGTGGCGTTCTTGATGGTGGTCGTCACCGCGTTCACCTTGAAATCTACGTTGGTGCTTCCCTCCTCCACGAGGTAGTAGACGTTGGAGCCATCAAGTTTGACGCTCTTGTCGATGTCAAGGATGTCGTCCAGATAAACCTTGCCTGTGCTACCGAGTTTCACGGACAGACCATCGGCGCCGAATCCCATCGTCATGTCAATGTCTTCATCGAGGTCGAAACTACTGTCAATACAGGAGGTTGCCACTAATCCTGAGGCCAGCAGCAGTGCGCCCGTGGCCATCAAATGCTTCGCCCGATACAGTTTGTTTTTTCTTACATTCATAATAATACGGGTTTTGTGAGTAAACGTGGAATCCGAAGAATACCACAAAATAATTTGGAAATTTAATTTTGCGTTGGCGGCCGCAGTCTGCATTGATATCAGGGTTGCTCCACGACCGAAAACTGCGCAATGTAGCAGCTGTTTTGCGGCAAATGTAGAAATTTTATACTAAAAAACGCTTAATCGTATATCAAAATTTCACTATTTCTCGTAAAAATTTTTCCAAGATATATTTTCCCAAGAGCACAGAATCAATAGTTTTTTCGTCCTACAAGCATTGTGAACCATAAAATATTTCTACTTTTGCCTTTCTTGGAGCGCGGGCGCCTTGCTCCCCTTGTTTCAACGAAGCCTGCGGCTTCTTAGTTTCAGTGGTCGCTTTGCTCCCTTAGTTTCAGACGGGGACTTCGTCCCCTAGTTTCAACGGAAGCCTGCGGCTTCCTAGTTTCAGGGAATCCCTTCGGGCTTCCTGTTTCAGGCGCAGCCTGCGGCTGCTAGCTCGATAGTCCTTAATCAATTAGGAATTAGGAATTGCCTTTCAATGAGGATGACCTCCTAATATTCTCTCCCAATTTCTCATTCCCAATTCCTAATTCCTCATTCCTAATTCCTAATTCCTAATTCCTAATTCCTAATTTCCCATCCCTCATTGAAATTATTTTCTAATTAAAAACTAACGAATATGCTTCCCCCTCGCGAACGTGAAATACAGCGTGTTACCCTCCTAGGAAGTCTAGGCAATCTCCTGCTCACGCTCTTCAAATTCTTTGCAGGAATCGTTGGCAATAGTGCAGCTATGCTGGCCGATGCTGTCCACTCCCTAAGCGACTTTGCCACCGATATTGTGGTAGTGCTCTTTGTCCGTTTGGCAGGTCGCCCCTCCGACAAGGACCACGGCTTTGGCCACGGCAAATACGAAACGATGGCCACGATGATTATCGGCCTGCTGCTGCTCGCCGTTGGCCTGTCCGTCTGCTGGAATGGCGGGCATGCGGTGTATGCCGTGTGCATGGGACAGAAGTTGCCCCTGCCCGGCAATATCGCCCTCATCGCTGCCCTCGCTTCGATAGCCGTCAAGGAGGCCCTCTATCAATACACCGTGCATTGTGGTCGGCGTCTCGACTCGCCGACAGTGGTGGCCAACGCTTGGCACCACCGCAGCGATGCCCTCTCCTCCATCGGTACGGCCATCGGCATCGGTGGCGCCCTCCTGCTCGGACCCGATTGGGCGGTGCTCGACCCCATCGCCGCCATCATCGTGAGCCTGCTGATTATGAAGGTGTCGCTCGAACTCATCCTGCCCTGCGTGGGCGAACTCCTCGAGCACTCTCTCCCCGAAGAGGAGGAGCGATATATCCGCGAACTCATCCTCAGTTATCCCGGCGTGAGCGACCCCCACAATCTCCGCACCCGCCGCATCGGAGCCTATCGCGCCATTGAGGTACACTTTCGCATGGATGGACAAACCACTATCAACGAAGCACACGCCACCACCCGCCTCATCGAAGATGCACTCCGCGAGCGCTTCGGACAGAAAACGATTATCAATACGCACGTGGAGCCCGTGAAGAATCGCTAGGCGCAATCTCGTCAAGAACCCCCAAAACGGGCAGCCGCCAGGCTGCAAGAAAGCGACGGGAAACCACAACGGCCAACGCGCCTCGTAATATAATACATCGCAGACCCTCGCGTGTGCAAAACTCGTCTTTTAATATTTCGCAAACTGTTGCGATATGTTAAATGGATTTGCATTTCGCCGAAAAATGTATTATCTTTGTACTAGCGAAGAGGAGAATGCCCATAAACAAAGGGTTTTCTCCTCTTTTTTCATGCGAAAATGGCCGAAAAAACCATTGTTTTACAAAGCATATAGAAAATTCTACATACCGAAGCGGATTTTCTAAATGCTTTTGCGGATTTTTTTCGGGCCAAGTTGGTGCGCGAAATGACGATATAGAGATTCGAAAAGTTAAAATACATTTATTTTCAACCCTGCATTTTTTGCCATTTTAGGGTGACTACTCAGGTTGTTCTAGATTGCGAGGCAACGTGTGGACCTTCGGCTTGCGGTATTTATTTGAACACGAATCTTTCTAATCTTACTAATCGCGCGGGGTTGAACCTACAAGTAGGAGGCAATTCGATTCGTGTTTCTTTTAACACGAATCTTTCTAATCTAACTAATCGCGCAGGGTAGAACCTCCAAGTAGGAGGTAATTCGATTCGTGTTTCTTTAACACGAATCTTTCTAATCTTACTAATCGCGCGGGGTAGAACCTCCAAGTAGGAGGCAATTCGATTCGTGTTTCTTTTAACACGAATCTTTCTAAT